>JAJFKA010000026.1 GCA_021773555.1 Gammaproteobacteria bacterium | reverse complement strand
TTGTGAGTTGCCGGAAGGCACTGAGATGGTCATGCCGGGCGATAATGTACTGATGAAGGTTGACTTGATTGCACCGATTGCGATGGAAGAAGGGCAGCGATTTGCGATCCGCGAGGGTGGCCGAACCGTTGGTGCTGGCGTCGTCACCAAAATCTCCGAGTAATTTTGAATTTCGGCTGGCATTTGGCGTAAGGGGCGGGTATGATGCCGCCCCCAGCGCCTCTGAGGGAGAAATTTTCCTTCGAATCGGGGCTGGAGAGCGAGAGGTAACACGGGCTCGCAACAAACAAGGCTTCAATAGGAAGCCACGGGTAGCTTGACTACAAGCCGGGGCATTTTCGAAATGCGCCTTCCCTTTTACGGGGGAGGGGTTTTTTTGTCTTAAAAATCAGTAATTTACGCTGACCAGGTGTTTATCACCCCTAAATCAGGAGATGGGTTGGATGCAGAATCAGAGAATTAGAATTCGACTAAAGGCGTTTGACCATCGCCTGATCGATATCTCTACCCAGGAAATTGTAAATACTGCAAAAAGGACCGGTGCTCAGGTACGCGGTCCGATTCCACTGCCTACCCGAATTGAAAAATTTACAGTGCTGATTTCTCCGCACGTGGATAAGGATGCGCGAGATCAGTATGAGATCCGCACACATAAAAGACTGTTAGACATTATAGAGCCGACTGAAAAAACAGTTGATGCGCTGACAAAGCTGGACCTGGCTGCAGGTGTGGAAGTCCAGATTAACCTGGCGTAACCCCGGGCAGCTGGAATTGATGGAGTAAGAAATGGCGATTGGAATTGTAGGTATAAAAAGAGGCATGACACGAGTCTTCACGGAAGAGGGTGTCTCCATTCCAGTGACAGTGATCGAAGCGACCCCTAATCGAGTCACTCAGGTGAAAACTGTCGAGACTGATGGGTATTCAGCGATTCAAATTACCTGCGGCGCGGTAAAAGCGTCGAACGTTTCCAAGCCCCAGGCAGGGCACTTCAGTAAAGCCAATGTCGAAGCGGGGGCTACCTTACGTGAATTCCGATGTGGCCTCGGTGATGAATTTAGTATTGGTGACACATTAAGCGTAGACGCTTTCGAAGAAGGCCAAAAAGTCGATGTCAGCGGTCAATCGAAAGGTAAAGGATTCGCCGGTGTCATCAAACGGTACAACTTTAAAATGCAGGACGCGACTCACGGTAACTCAGTATCTCACCGTGCCCCGGGTTCTATCGGGCAATGTCAGACACCGGGTCGTGTCTACAAGGGTAAGAAAATGGCGGGGCACATGGGTGCAGCCACAGTAACAACACAGACATTGGAAATAGTAAAAATTGATCAGGAAAACAACCTGTTGTTAATCAAAGGTGCGGTTCCTGGTGCAAAAGGCAGTGACGTGATTGTGAAACCAGCCGTCAAAGTCCGAAAATAAGCGGGAGTGGAATCTTGAATCTCAATATTTCAGAACCAGGCAAGGGGCTCACAGACAAAGCTGTTGATGTCTCTGAAACCACGTTTGGTCGTCAGTTCAACGAAGCACTGGTACACCAGGTTGTTGTTGCGTTCATGGCAGGGGCTCGTCAAGGCTCCAAGGCGCAGAAGACACGGTCAGAGGTTAATGGTGGTGGTCGAAAACCTTTTCGCCAGAAAGGAACTGGTCGAGCACGCGCCGGTACCATCAGGAGCCCTATTTGGCGTGGTGGTGGTGTGACATTTGCGGCCAAACCGCAGGATCATTCCCAGAAAGTTAACAAGAAGATGTTTCGCGGCGCGATGCAGTCAATTCTGTCCGAGCTGATACGTCAGGATCGATTGGTCGTAACCGAGAACTTTTCAGTCGAAGCGCCCAGAACCAAAGAAGTTCAGGGGCGTTTGAAAGAGCTTGATCTACAAAATGTATTGATCGTTGTTGAAGAAGTGGACAGCAATCTGTATCTGGGTGCGCGAAATATTAAGAACGTGGATGTGATCGACGTTCAAGGTGTCAATCCGGTTAATCTCATTGGTTACGAAAAAGTATTGTTCACCGTCGGCGCGCTCAAAAAAGCAGAGGAGATGCTGGGATGAACCAGGAACGCATGTACAAGGTCTTACTGGGGGCGCATATCTCCGAGAAGGCAACGGTTGCGGTCGAAAAGGCCAATGAATTTACATTCCGGGTCTTGAAAGACGCAACCCGACCAGAAATTAAACAAGCGGTAGAAGGCATTTACGGCGTTACAGTAAAAAATGTCAGCGTGCTCAATGTCAAAGGCAAGGTAAAGAGAAATGCTCGCGGTCAGAGTAAAAAGCCGAGTTGGAAAAAAGCCTATGTTCGCCTCGAAGACGGACAAGACATTGATTTTTCATCAGCAACTAACTAGTTGTTACTTTAAAACGAACAGGATCAGGCGCGAGATTACAAAATGCCAGTCGTAAAAGCCAAACCAACATCACCCGGCAGAAGATTTGTCGTCAAGGTTGTTAACCCCGACCTGCACCGGGGTGAACCGTATAAACCGCTATTGGAGAAGAAATCCAAGACCGGCGGCCGGAACAACAATGGTCGAATTACCACCCGACATATTGGCGGTGGGCATAAGCAAAAGTATCGGGTTATAGATTTTAGACGTGACAAAGATGGCATTAAGGCAACAGTAGAAAGACTTGAATACGATCCAAACCGAACTGCAAATATCGCCCTCCTCAAGTACGCAGATGGCGAAAGAAGATACATCATCGCGCCACGTAACATCTCAGTTGGCGAAGAACTCCTCTCAGGCGACAGCACCCCAATAAAGACAGGCAATTGTTTGCCAATGCGCAACATTCCCATGGGTAGCATCATTCATTGTATTGAATTGAAAGCAGGCAAAGGTGCTCAGGTAGCACGTAGCGCCGGGACGTCTGCTCAGCTGGTAGCCAAGGAAGGTCGTTACGTCACACTGCGATTGCGCTCCGGCGAGATGCGTAAAGTGCTCGCTGAATGTCGTGCCACACTTGGTGAAGTTGGCAATTCAGAGCATAACCTTCGCTCCCTGGGTAAAGCAGGCGCAACCCGATGGAGAGGCGTAAGACCAACAGTTCGTGGTGTCGTCATGAATCCGGTTGATCACCCTCACGGCGGTGGCGAAGGAAAAACTTCAGGTGGCAGGCATCCAGTATCACCCTGGGGCGTGCCGACAAAAGGTTACAAAACTCGGAAGAACAAGAGAACGGACAAGATGATTATTCGTCGTCGCCGTTCGACTCGATAGGAGATAGCGCGTGCCACGTAGCTTAAAAAAAGGGCCATTCGTTGACCTGCACCTGGTGAAGAAAGTTCGACAGGCTGTTGAGACAAACGATAAGAGACCAATCAAGACATGGTCACGTCGATCGATGATTACACCGGATTTTGTTGGTTTGACCATTCAAGTGCACAACGGTCGACAGCATATTCCCGTATTCGTCAACGAAGACATGGTTGGGCATAAGTTAGGTGAGTTCGCTCTCACACGTACATTCCGCGGTCACGCGGCCGACAAAAAAGCCCGACGATAGGTAGGGGGAAACTAGATGGAAGTCTCTGCTAGATTAAAGGGCGCAAAATTAGCAGCCCAGAAAGCGCGGCTGGTAGCTGACCAGATCCGCGGTAAAGAAGTTGGTGAAGCCCTCAACATTCTGAATTTCAGTACGAAGAAGGGTGCGCACCTGGTTCGCAAGTTACTTGAGTCTGCAATTGCCAATGCTGAACACAACGAAGGCGCAGATGTGGATGAATTGTCTGTTGCCCGGATCTTTGTCGACGAAGGTATAACAATGAAACGCATTCGACCCCGGGCGAAAGGTCGGGCGGACAGGATTTTGAAACGGAGCTGCCACATCACCTTGTCGGTCGCGGACAAGTAGGCAAAGAAGAGACATAACAGGAGACCATTATGGGTCAGAAAGTACACCCGATTGGGATGCGTTTAGGCATCGTTAAAGATCATACTTCGATCTGGTATGCCAGCGGTCCTGCGTATGCAGAAAAACTGCATATCGACATGAAGGTGCGAGAATATATCAAAAAGAGGCTGGCACAAGCTTCAGTTAGCAGAATCGAGATTCAGCGTCCAGCGCAGACCGCGAGAATCACGATCCATACGGCGAGACCTGGAATTGTGATTGGAAAGAAAGGCGAAGACGTCGAGAAGTTAAGAGCAGATGTTGCCAAGTTAATGGGTGTGCCAGTTCATATTAATATCGAAGAAATTCGTAAGCCCGAAATTGATGCCTACCTGGTGGCGCAAAACGTTGCGCAGCAACTCGAGCGCAGGGTTCAATTTAGACGGGCGATGAAGCGGGTCATGCAGAATGCTACCCGTCTTGGTGCTCAGGGAATAAAGGTCAGGGTTGCCGGTAGATTGGGCGGTGCTGAGATTGCGAGATCCGAATCCTATCATGAAGGACGAGTTCCGCTGCACACGCTGCGAGCCGACATTGATTATGCAACGGCTGAGGCGTTAACGACCTACGGCATTATCGGTGTGAAGGTGTGGATATTCAAAGGCGAGATTCTCGATCGTGAAGATCCGAATCAGCAGCAAGGCCCTAACGTTCAAAGTTTTGGATAAGAGAAATGTTACAACCGAAGCGTACAAAATTCAGGAAACAACATAAAGGACGCAACCGTGGGCTTGCGCACCGGGGCAGTGCCGTTAGCTTCGGCGAATACGGTTTGAAGGCAATCGGTCGAGGCCGATTGACTGCCAGACAAATCGAAGCTGGCCGACGAGCAATGACAAGAAGGGTAAGGCGTGGCGGACAAATCTGGATTCGAGTATTCCCGGATAAGCCCATCACCCAAAAGCCACTGGAAGTAAGGCAGGGTAAAGGTAAGGGTAATGTTGAGTATTGGGTTGCCCAGATCAAACCCGGGAAAGTCCTTTATGAAATGGAAGGTGTGACCGAGGAAGAAGCGCGTGATGCGTTTCGCCTAGCGGCTGCGAAATTACCGTTTCAAACGGCTTTTGTTAAACGCGTTGTAATGTAGAAATAAATCAGGCGTAGCGAGAAATATACAAAATGAAAGCATCAGAATTGAGAGATAAGTCAGCAGATGAGTTGCAAGAAAACCTTGTAACCCTTTTGAAGGATCAATTTTCCTATCGCATGCAAAAATCGACCGGCCAATTGAATCAGACTCATCTTCTCAAAGGTGTTGCCAAAGACATTGCGCGCGTGAAACTTGTGCTGGCTGAAAAAAGTGTTTAAAGCCGAACTCGAATACAGGAACAGTCAATGAGCAAAGAAACAAATTCGGCGCGGACACTTAGCGGTACAGTTGTCAGCACCAAGATGGACAAGACAATTACCGTGGTTGTGGAACGAGTGATGAAGCATCCACTGTATGGAAAATACATAAAACGATCAAAGAAGATCCATGTCCACGACGCGGAAAATCAGTGTAATGAGGGTGACATGGTCACGATAGAAGAAACCAGTCCAATCTCAAAGACGAAGGCCTGGACGCTCAGTTCAGTTGACAGAAAATCAGCTGGGATTTAGGGCCTTTAATTTTAGAAGAAAGCATTAGAGTTTGAAAACAAGAGATTGATCAGGGTACATACCCGGCGAATTTGGTGGAGTTAACGAAATGATTCAGGCGCAGACATATTTGGATATAGCGGACAATAGTGGTGCGCGCCGGGTAATGTGTATCAAGGTCCTCGGAGGATCAAAACGTCGATATGCAAGCGTTGGTGACATTATTAAGGTGACTGTGAAGGAAGCGATTCCGCGTGGGCGAGTTAAGAAAGGGCAGGTCCTGGATGCGGTTGTCGTTAGAACAAGAAAAGGTGTTCGTCGAGCAGACGGTTCCGTTATCCGCTTTGATGGTAATGCGGCAGTGTTGTTGAATGCACAGAAGCAGCCTATTGGAACTCGAATTTTTGGACCGGTAACAAGAGAACTCCGCAACGATAATTTCATGCGGATCGTGTCGCTTGCTCCCGAAGTACTGTAGAGGTCTAGGTAAATGCAAAAGTTGAAACATGATGATGAGGTGATTGTCATCGCAGGAAAAGATAAAGGTAAGACCGGTACTGTGACGCGTGTCCGGGATGATGGCCGACTTTATGTGTCAGGGATCAACATGATCAAGCGACATACCAAAGGCAATCCTCAGATGGGACAGCCCGGAGGCATCATCGAAAAAGAAGCAGCAATTCAGGCCTCAAACGTTGCCATCTACAATCGAAGTAGCAGCAAAGCAGACAGGGTGGGTATCAAAGTCCTCGAAGATGGCAAGAAAGTGAGAATTTTCAAGTCGTCCGGCGAACAGATTGACGGTTAATAGATATGACTGATTTAAAGAAATTGTACGATGAAGAACTCAAGGCGAAGCTTCAGGAAGAGCTTGGGCTGACTAATGTGATGGAGATCCCGAAGATCACCAAGATCACTCTTAATATGGGTGTTGGTGAAGCAATTGGGGATCGGAAGCAATTGGATGCCGCGGTTTCAGACATGGAGTTGATCTCCGGGCAGAAAGTGATGACCACGGACGCAAGAAAATCCATAGCAGGTTTTAAGGTTCGCGAAGGCTATCCAATAGGGTGCAAGGTGACATTGCGCCGCGAACGGATGTATGAATTTCTTGACCGGCTGATCAATATCGTGATTCCAAGGCAACGTGATTTTCGCGGAGTAAACCCGAAGTCCTTCGACGGCAGGGGAAACTTTGCCATGGGATTGACGGAACAAATCGTATTCCCGGAAATTGACTACGACAAGATCGACAAAATTCGCGGGCTCGACATCAATATTGTCACCACAGCCAAGACGGATGACCAGGGCAGAGCCTTACTTCGGGCTTTTAACTTCCCGCTAAAAGAATCCACTTAAATTACGCTCGCGAGCGAACGCAGGAAATAGAGAGTTTCTATGGCAAAAGTATCGATGATAAATCGCGAAATCAAGCGCGCCAAGACCGTAAAGAAGTACGCGGTGAAGCGGGCTGCATTGAAGGCGATCATTTCAAGTCCGGAAGCATCTGATGAGGAACGCTGGGAAGCACAGTTGAAGTTACAGAAACTTCCTCGCAATGCCAGCCCTTGCCGACAGGTTAGACGTTGTGTTCTCACCGGGCGGCCACATGCGGTTTATCGCAGATTCGGTCTGGCCAGAACAAAATTGAGAGAGGCTGCCATGCGGGGTGATGTACCCGGCCTGGTTAAGTCCAGTTGGTAACAGGAGTTATTTAATAATGACAATGCAGGATCCAATAGCCGATCTGTTGACGCGCCTTCGAAATGCGCAAAACGCCGGGTTGAAAGAAATTGTGATGCCGTGCTCAACCAGAAAAGTGTCGGTTGTGCAGGTCTTGAAAGATGAAGGCTACATCGAAGAGTTTAATGTCGTCGCTGAGCAGGACGGTAAATCAACACTATCGATAAAGCTTCGTTATCACGAAGGCAGACCGGTAATTGAGCAGATTAAGAGAATCAGCCGTCCGGGACTTCGTCAATACAAGGGCAAGGACGATATTCCAGTGATAAACAGTGGTCTGGGAATAATTATTGTCTCCACAAACAAGGGCCTTATGACTGATCGAGCTGCGCGTGCAGCGGGTATCGGTGGTGAGCTGATCTGTTCTGTTTTTTGATGCGGGTTGGCAGCAGAAAAGAAGATTTTTAAGTTAAGTAGCTATAAGGCGAATAGGTATGTCACGAATTGCAAGTAGTCCAGTCGAAATTCCCAGCGATGTGGAAGTTTCGTTGCAAGGACAGGTGCTGAATGTGAAGGGCGGCAAGGGCGAATTGTCGCTTAACATTCACGATTTGGTGGTTGTTGCTCACGAAGACAACGTGATGAATTTTAGTGCCGCGCAATCCGGTAAGAAGTCCAATGCGCTCGCTGGCACCTTTCGTTCTATTGTCAGCAATATGGTGGCAGGTGTCAGTAACGGTTTTCAGAAGTCATTGGAGCTGCAAGGGGTAGGTTACCGCGCACAGATGCAGGGCGACAAATTGAATTTGACGCTGGGATTCTCGCATCCTGTTGAGCATGTTGTACCGGAAGGAATCCAGATCGAAACGCCGACCCAGACCCAGATCATCGTCAGTGGAGTCGATAAGCAACTGGTAGGTCAGGTTGCCGCGGAGATCAGGGCTTATCGTCCACCTGAGCCCTATAAAGGCAAAGGAGTTCGTTACGCCAATGAGCAGGTGAAGCGTAAGGAAGCGAAGAAGAAATAGGCAGTAAAGGCCAGGTATTGAATTAAATGTGTTGCGCTGGGTCGCCAGCCAACCGGGAAAAATAGAGACAGATAGCAATGAGTAGCAAGAAGAACGAAGCGAGGTTAAGAAGGGCAAGGCGTGGCAGGAAACACATGCTGACGCTTGAAATACCACGACTGTGCGTCTATCGGTCCCCGCGACATATCTATGCACAGATTATTTCAGCGAATGGAGATGCCATACAGGCATCGGCGTCGACTTTGGACAAATCGCTGCGCACGGGTGGTGCGACGGGAAATTTGGAAGGGGCCGCGAAAGTAGGCCAGATGATAGCTGAACGGGCGAAAGCGGCAGGTTTTGAAAAAGTTGCTTTTGATCGATCAGGTTACAAATACCACGGCCGGGTTAAGGCGCTGGCGGATGCTGCGCGCGAAGGCGGTTTGCAGTTCTAAATAGTAACTGCGAGTTTATTTATAAGGATAAGTAATGGCGTATCACGACCAGGAAAACGAAGAAGGCCTGCAGGAAAAGCTGGTTCAGGTGAACCGGGTAGCCAAGGTTGTCAAGGGTGGGCGTATTTTCGGATTCACGGCATTGACCGTTGTTGGCGATGGTAATGGCCGGGTTGGCTATGGTCGCGGCAAGGCGCGAGAAGTGCCGCTGGCTATTCAAAAGGCGATGGAAGCTGCACGACGAAACATGATTACTGTTGACCTTGACGGGACAACAATTCAGTACCCGATTACCGCAAGGCATGGTGCGTCGAAGATATACATGCAACCGGCATCTGAGGGTACCGGTGTGATTGCGGGTAAAACAATGCGGGCAGTGCTTGAAGTTGCCGGCGTTCACAACGTGCTCGCCAAGTGTTATGGGTCAACGAATCCAGTCAATGTGATTCGCGCAACTTTTCGTGGATTACAGAACATGCGTTCCCCGGAAAGCATTGCCGAGAAACGCGGCATGACATTAGAAGAAATGACAGGGTAGGGAAATGGCAGCTAACAAAATAAAAGTTACGTTGACAAAAAGTACCATTGGCCGACTGAAGAAACACCGGGCCTGTGTCTCTGGTCTTGGTTTAAGACGGGTCAGGCACACGGTTGAGGTTGAAGATACTCCTGCAGTCAGGGGCATGATCAACAAGGTCTCCTACATGGTAAGTGTAGAAGGCGAGTAAGGCTGACAGGTTTTTAGGAGTTTTGAGATGCAATTGAATACATTGAAGTCCGCCAAAGGAAGTCGTTTCGCCAGAAAGCGTGTTGGTCGTGGAATCGGCAGCGGCACAGGTAAAACCTGTGGGCGTGGACATAAGGGTCAGAGTTCAAGGACCGGCGGCAGTATCAGACCCGGTTTTGAAGGCGGCCAGCAGCCATTGCAGATGCGTTTACCGAAGTTTGGATTCAATTCAGCAAAATCCAGGATTACAGAAGAAGTAACGCTGTCAGAACTGGCCAAGCTGGATGTTGAGGTGATCGACCTGCAGGCATTGAAAGACGCTGACCTGATAAAGGAAGGCATGTTACGGGCCAAGGTGATGTTGTCAGGCAAGATAAACAAGGCAGTTACAGTGAAAGGTATCGGTGTCACCAAGGGCGCGCGCGCAGCGATTGAAGCGGCCGGTGGAAAGATAGAAGAGTAAAAAAGAAGATTATGACGAGTTCACTCGCACAAGGCAGGGCATTAGCAAGTGGCGGCGGTTTATCAGAACTGCGGCAACGTTTGCTTTATGTGTTTATCGCCATTGTCGTGTACCGGATAGGTAGCCATATACCTGTGCCGGGGATAGACCCTGAGCGACTGCGTTCACTTTTCGATCAGAATCAGGGTGGCATCCTCGATTTGTTTAACATGTTCTCCGGCGGCGCGCTGGAACGCATGAGTATTTTTGCGCTCGGTATCATGCCTTACATCTCGGCATCGATTATTACCCAGTTACTGGTTGCAACAACACCATCGTTGCAGCAGCTGAGAAAGGAAGGTGACGCGGGTCGACAGAAGATTTCCCAATATACCCGTTACGGAACACTGGCGCTGGCGACTGTCCAGGGCCTCGCGATGAGTAGCGGACTGGCGTCCCAGGGGCTTTCCTACACCGGCAACGTGGCGTTTCATTTTGTTGCGGTAACAACGCTGGTAACCGGAGCGATGTTCCTCATGTGGCTCGGCGAGCAGGTAACGGAACGAGGCATCGGCAACGGTATTTCAATCATTATTTTTACTGGCATTGTTTCTGGTTTTCCGGGTGCCATTGGCCAGTCGTTCGAACAGGCACGCCAGGGTGAAATTTCGATTATGGCATTGTTAATTATCGGCTCGCTGGCGGTCGCGATCGTTGCGTTCGTTGTGTTTGTTGAGCGAGGCCAGAGACGAATCACCATAAATTATGCGCGACGGCAACAGGGTCGCAGGCAGTACGCCGCACAAACAAGCCATTTACCGTTAAAGGTGAATATGGCCGGTGTTATTCCGGCAATTTTTGCCAGCAGCTTGTTACTGTTCCCAGCGTCACTGGGGCAATGGTTCGGTCAGTCGGAAGGTATGGAATGGTTACAGGAACTGAGCCTGCAAATTGCGCCTGGCCAGCCACTCAATGTAATTTTATTTTCCATAGGTATCATTTTCTTCTGCTTCTGGTATACGGCCATCATGTTCAATCCGAAGGAAGTTGCGGACAACCTGCGAAAGTCAGGTGCCTTTATTCCTGGATATCGACCGGGGGAACAGACTGCCAGGCATATTGATACGATTCTAACGCGGCTGACATTATTTGGGTCTTTGTACATGACGTCGGTATGTTTGTTACCCCAGTTTCTGGTGGTTCAGTTCAATATCACTTTCCAGTTGGGCGGGACCGCTTTGCTCATCGTAGTGGTAGTGGTGATGGACTTCATGTCCCAGGTGCAGACGCATTTAATGTCACATCAGTACGAATCGTTAATGAAGAAGTCGAATCTTCAAAACTTTGGACGAAAATAAATTTTTGCAGATAACTGCAGTTGTAGCCGGAGAAAACTATGAAAGTCAGGGCATCCGTAAAAAAAATGTGCCGAAATTGCAGAATTATTCGGCGTAAGGGAGCTGTTCGAGTGATTTGTTCAGAACCACGACATAAACAACGCCAGGGTTAAGCTGGATTACAGGAGCAACTTGAATGGCTCGTTTAGCTGGAATTAATATTCCTGACAACAAACATGCAGAGATTTCTCTGACATATATTTATGGTATCGGGCGCAGGACCGCTAAGGAACTGTGCTCGGAAACAGGCGTTAATCCCGTCGCCAAGGTTCAGGACCTCACTGAAGAGGAGTTGGATAAGTTGCGGGCTGAAATCGGCAAAATCATCGTTGAAGGTGATTTGCGACGCGCAGTACAACTCAATGTGAAACGTTTGCTGGATCTCGGCTGTAACCGGGGTATCAGGCACCGTCGCAACCTGCCTGTTCGTGGCCAGCGGACGAAAACGAATGCACGTACTCGTAAGGGTCCGAAGCGACCTATCCGTAAGTAATAGCAATTTTAAGTGAGCTGACAATATGTCTGAGACAGAAAACACAGAAGCAGAAGCAGAAGCAGTAGTAACGGAAGCGGCAGCTGCCGCGGCGACCGTCGCCACATCAAGACGCCGCGGTAAACGGCAGGTTGCCGATGGGCTGGCACATATTCACGCTTCTTTTAACAACACCATCATTACCATTACAGATCGTCAGGGCGGCGCACTTTCCTGGGCGACCGCTGGTGGCTCAGGATTTCGCGGTGCGAGAAAGAGCACACCGTTCGCAGCTCAGGTTGCAGCCGAGCGCGCGGGCAATGCGGCGCTTGACTATGGATTGCAAAACCTTGAGGTTTTCGTCAAGGGCCCTGGTCCGGGACGGGAAGCCGCGGTACGGGCACTAAATGGAGTCGGGTATCGGATTACGAATATCACTGATGTAACACCAATACCGCACAACGGATGCAGACCGCCCAAGAAACGACGGGTGTAATTGAGGAGATAAGAAATGGCCAGATATCTCGGCCCAAAGTTAAAATTATCAAGACGAGAAGGGACTGACCTTTTTCTGAAGAGTGGCGTTCGCCCTCTTGAATCGAAATGCCGTGCTGAGTCGCTGCCCGGCCAGCATGGAGCCCGGCGTGCCCGACTGTCCGACTATGCTGTCCAGTTGCGTGAAAAGCAAAAGGTTCGCAGATTGTATGGCGTGCTGGAAAAGCAGTTCCGAAATTATTACAAGAAAGCTGATCGTCAAAAAGGCGCAACCGGTGAGAACCTGCTTCGTATCCTTGAGCGTCGTCTCGATAACGTCGTCTACCGTATGGGTTTTGGCACGACCAGAGCAGAATCGCGACAACTGGTTTCACACAAATCTGTACTGGTGAATGGCAATGTCACCAATATCGCCTCTTATCAGGTTGAGGTTGGGGATACTGTGTCTATTCGGGAGAAATCCCGGAGCCAGCTTAGAATTCAGGGCGCGCTTGCCCTGTCCGCACAACGTGCTCCGGTTGAGTGGGTTGTTGTAAATGCGGACAAAATGGAAGGTGTGTTCCGAGCCTATCCAATGCGTGAGGAATTGCCACAGGAAATCAATGAAAACTTGATTGTGGAGTTGTATTCCAAGTAAGTCATCCATGGAAGTTGATTCCAATTCCGACTTTTTTTTCGACATCGTAGGAAGGTCTATATATGCCCCATTCGTCACTAGAGTTTTTAACGCCAAAACACATTCAAGTTGATCAACTAAGTGCAACTCGCGCGACGGTTGTGCTTGAGCCTCTGGAAAGAGGGTTTGGCCACACTTTGGGTAATGCGCTACGCAGAATTTTGCTTTCTTCCATGCCCGGCTGCGCCATCATCGAGGCCGAAATAGATGGTGTCCTTCATGAGTACAGCACAATTGAAGGCGTGCAGGAGGATGTCATCGAGATCCTGTTGAACCTGAAAGGTGTTGCTATCAAATTGAACGCCGCAGATGAAGTAGAACTAGTTCTGGACAAGCAGGGTCCGGGTGTCGTGACAGCTGGAGACTTTCAGTTGGATCATGACGTGGAAATTGCAAATCCGGATCATGTTATCGCGAATCTGAACGAACGAGGTCATCTGCGACTGCGTGCCCGTGTTGGACGTGGCCGTGGTTATGAGCCTGCTGATATCCGTATGGCGGATGAAGAAGAGGGCCGAATCATTGGAAGTTTACTGCTCGACGCATCCTACAGCCCGGTGCGCCGCGTCGCCTACAAGGTGGACAGTGCCCGAGTCGAACAGCGAACTGACCTGGACAAATTAATCATAGACCTGGAAACCAATGGCACGCTTGATCCTGAAGAAGCCATCCGCAGGGCAGCTACTATTTTGCAGCAGCAGGTATCTGTGTTTGTTGATCTGGAAAGCGAGAAAGAACCGGAACCTGAAGTGTATGAGGATGAGATTGACCCGATTCTGCTGCGACCGGTTGATGATCTGGAACTTACAGTCCGATCTGCGAATTGCCTGAAAGCAGAAAATATTTACTACATCGGTGACCTGATCAGACGCACTGAAGTTGAGTTGCTCAAGACCCCTAACCTCGGCAAGAAATCACTGACGGAAATCAAGGATGTGCTGGCTTCACGCGGTTTGTCTCTGGGGATGCGTCTCGAAAACTGGCCACCGTCGAGCCTGCGTGGTGACGACCGCGTTCTGGGTTAAATAATATGGGCTGGATCACTCCGGCTCGTGATGTTAATTGGGTTGTCAATTGATTAACCCGGATCTAAGGAATAAGAGCAATGCGCCATAGAAAAAGTGGTAGACAACTAAACAGGAACTCGTCGCATCGAAAAGCGATGTTTCGCAATATGGCGTGTTCGCTTTTTGAGCATGAAGTCATCAAGACGACCGTGCCCAAAGCGAAGGAACTAAAACGAGTTGCGGAGCCACTAATCACACTTGCCAAGAATGACTCTGTTGCCAATCGACGCCTGGCGTTTGCCCGCACCGGTAGCAAGCAGACTGTTGGCAAGCTGTTCGCTGAGTTGGGTCCTCGTTACCAGGAACGCCCTGGTGGTTATACGCGTATTCTCAGAGCAGGCTTCAGGACCGGTGATGCGGCACCTATGGCGTTTGTTGAATTGGTTGATCGTCCTGTTCCGGACGACAGTGATGACGAATTCGATAGTGACGATTAGTATTTTGTGATAATTAGTTAGTTATGAAAGCCGGTTAATCCGGCTTTTTTAATGATGAAACTTTTCCAGGTGAATTTGCGAGGTTTAACATGTTCCAGTCATTCAACCCGACCCCTAGAACATTGATGGGGCCTGGCCCTTCTGACGTCAATCCACGAATTCTAAGTGCGATGGGTAGACCGACAATCGGGCATCTCGACCCGGAATTTATCCGCATGATGGACGAAATCAAAGCGCTGTTGCAGTTTGCATTCCAGACTAAAAATGAACTGACAATTCCAGTTTCGGCGCCGGGTAGCGCGGGTATGGAAACCTGTTTTGTCAATCTGGTTGAGCCCGGTGACAAGGTAATCATCTGCCAGAACGGCGTATTTGGCTCGCGCATGGCAGACAACGTCAAGCGCCTGGGAGGATCGTCCGTCATCGTCGAGGACGAGTGGGGCCGTGCAGTAGATCCCTCAAAACTTGAGGCGGCACTGAAAGCACACGGGGACGCAAAGATCGTTGCATTTGTCCATGCTGAAACTTCCACGGGGGTACGTTCTGATGCCGCCAGTTTGTGCGCACTGGCGCAAAAATATGATTGTTTGACTATCGTCGACTGTGTCACTTCGCTGGGTGGCTGTGATGTCAACCTTGACGCCTGGGGTGCTGATGCTGCCTATAGTGGTACCCAAAAATGTTTGTCCTGTGCCCCTGGACTGTCGCCGTTGAGTTTTAGCGAGCGCGCTGTAGCCGCAGTTAAAAATCGAAAAACACCTGTGAGTTCATGGTTCATGGACCTGAACCTGGTGATGGGATACTGGGGTGAGGGTCAGACACGCGCATATCATCATACAGCGCCGGTGAACGCCTTGTATGGCTTACATGAGGCACTGGTTGTACTCGCCGAGGAAGGACTTGAGGCAAGCTGGGCGCGTCATGACAGAAACCACCAGGCATTGAGGGCAGGCGTTGAAGCACTAGGATTATCGTTTATCGTTCCCGAAGATGAACGGCTGGCGCAATTGAACGCGATCACGATTCCTGAAGGTGTCGATGAGGCCACGATTCGTCGTGAATTGCTTAACCAGTTCAACCTTGAAATCGGCGCCGGTCTTGGTTCGCTGGCCGGTAAGGTCTGGCGAGTAGGATTAATGGGCTACGCGAGCAATCCCAGGAACGTCCTGTTGTGCGTCACGGCGCTCGAAGCCGTGCTCTCCCAATACAACGCCCACATCAACCGCGGCGCTGCCATCCCGGCCATTAATCAGGCTTATACGTAAAACCCACCCAACTCCATCGCGTCTCCCTTTTCTGCCCCGAGATCCCTGGATTTAAACGAACCACAGTCCAGCCAACCGGGTTGACCGGACTCAACCGGGTTGGACTCGAGTGGTATTCAGGTTTTTCGAGGAAGTGTCGATAACCCCTCGTATGCTGTCGAAGGACACCGCGTGAATGTAACGTTGGGTAAGGTAATGAAGACTCAAATACTAGTCGGGCAAGCCGACGCAGCCTTGCACTCACCAGGGGAAAGGAGGCATCGCCGATCATGATCAGCCCAGATGACATAGCCGTCGGGATGTTTTCCGTAGCGTTGTTTTTCTTCGGCTTCGCGGTTTCCAATGTAGCGCCGCGGCTGTCCTCATGGCGATCGAAAAGCTCGTCGGCGCTGCGCAATCGAGCGGAAGAAGCTGCGAGCGCTGCGGATATGGAAAGACTTGGGCGCATTTATGACAACTGTTTCAGTGAGATTTATGTGTTCAGTTCATCAACTTACAGATTTGTGCAGGCAAACAGAGGTGCTCGTGAGAGTCTCGGTTACGACATGGCCGAGCTACGTGAGATGACACCGATTGATGTTATGCCAGAACATGACAGACAAAGCTTCGAGGCCCTACTCGCACCCCTGCTTGCGGGTAAGGAGCAGGTAATATTTCGCTCGACTCATCAGCGCAAACAAGGCTGCCAGTATCCGATTGAAGTTCGGGCGCAGTTGTCACTGGGCGAGGGTGAACCGGTTTATGCAGCAATCGTCGAGGATATAACCGAGCGGCGCAATATCCAGCGACAACTGGTCCAATCCCAGAAACTTGAGTCCATTGGACAGCTCGCCGCAGGCATTGCGCACGAAATTAATACCCCGGCTCAGTACGTCGGTGACAATACCAGGTTCCTCAAGGAGGGCTTCCGGGACCTCGTGGCGATTGAAACTGCTTATGCCCAGTTGCGAGCGGCTGTTCAATCCGGTGAATCAACGGCCGAACTCATTGCAGGCATCGATGCCTTGATTGAATCAGCGGATCTGGATTACCTGAAGAAAGAGATCCCAAATGCCATTGAGCAGTCTCTGGGTGGAATTTTGCGCATCTCGCACATCGTTAATGCGATGAAGGAGTTTTCGCATCCGAGTGGTAATAACAAGGAACCCGTTGATATCAACCGTCTGCTGGAAAATACCGCGACTGTCGCATCGAATGAATGGAAGTACGTCGCGGACATGAAGTTCGATTTTGCAGAGGATATGCATCCCGTGAACTGCTTCCCGCAGGAACTGGGTCAGGTCATCCTGAGCATGATAGTCAACGCGGCCCATGCGATCGAGTCCAAATCTAATCGTGACCGGGAGCGTCAGGGCACCATCACTTTGAGAACCATACAGAAACCCGATTGTGTCGAAATACAGGTCGAGGATACCGGCATCGGCATAACCGACGATATCCGGGACAAGGTATTTGATCCGTTTTTCACGACAAAAGACGTGGGCAAAGGTACCGGGCAAGGGCTTTCGGTTGCTCATACCGCGATCGTTGAACAACATCAGGGTGCCATCAGTTTTGAAACCAGGTCCGGGGTTGGCACCACGTTTTTCGTAACCTTGCCTATTGCCGTGGAGGAGATGGCGGCCTAGTCGCCCCCTGGAAGAAATGAGGAGAATTTTAATGAAGCGCCACTATTTCACAGCCGAGTTCCAGTCGGTTCAGCCCACCAACCGTCAATGGGTGAATACATATGAATAGGGTCCTGTTTGTTGATGATGAAGTGCAGATGCTGAACGCGATCAAGCGGGCGTTGCGCAAGCAATTCGAAATAGAGATTGCAGTTGGCGGGGCGAAGGCGCTGGAACTCATTGAGGTCTCTGACCCCTTTAGGGTCGTTGTCTCTGACATGCAGATGCCGGGAATGAACGGCATCGAATTTCTGCGCCATGTAAAAGAGCGATCTCCGGATACGGTGCGTATCATGATGACGGGTGATGCTGACCAACGCACGGCGGTGAATGCAGTGAATCAGGGAGATATCTTCCGCTTCCTCCAAAAGCCCTGTGATCCGGATGAACTTGTCAGGGCAATATCTGATGCTGTAGATCAGGCCGAGTGCCGCGAGCAAGAGAAGGAACGTGTTATCCAGGCTGTCAATGAAGTGGAGGCAATTTCCACCGAACTGTCGAACCAGTACAAATACGACAAGCTGACCGGACTGTTAAATCGCGCTGAATTTGAACGCCACATCGAGGAAGCTGTTCGCTCGACAAACGATCACGAAGATGTGCATTCCTTGTGCTTTATCGATCTGGATCGGTTCATTACGATCAATGATACCTGCGGGCATACCGCTGGAGATGAATTTCTCCTGCAAATTATCAAAGTATTTGAAGAAGGAATCCGCAAGCGTGACAGTCTGGCAAGGCTTGGTGGGGATGAGTTCGGCATATTGCTCAAAGGTTGTCCAGCGGATCAGGCTATACAGATCGTTACTCGCATCCGGGAAGCGGTCGCGGCGCACCGATTTGTGTGGGAAGAAAAGTCTTTTTCAGTAACCTGCAGTATGGGCCTCGTGCAGATACCTGAAGGTGCTGAAGACGCAAGGTCTCTGATGCACCTCGGAGATAATCTGTGCGCGCTCGCCAAGGAAGCAGGACGGGACCGAGTTCACGTCTATGATCCGGAAGACAAGGAACTGCGTGAACATAGTAGCCTGGCACAGTGGACCACACGTATCAGTCAGGCGATGGATGAAAATCGATTTCAGCTTTTCTTCCAACACATCGTTCCTGTAGACGTGAATCAGGTTGAAGGTGAGCACTATGAATTTCTCATTCGGATGGTGGACGAGGATGGTGCGATCATTCCGCCAGGATTGTTCCTTCCGGCTGCCGAGAAGTACGACCAATCGGTAAAAATTGACCGATGGGTAATCGACAAGGCACTGACCTGGCTCAGTGAACATCCTGAGCACACAAGCCGGCTACACCTCTGTGGCATTAACCTTTCCGGACCATCGATGAGTGATGAGTTTATGCTTGCACACATTTGCGGTCGGCTCAAGGAGTGCCCCGGCCTCGCCGAGAAGTTGTGCTTCGAAGTCACCGAGACTGCGGCAATAGCAAATCTGAATCAGGCCATCAATTTCATTCAGGTTTTACAGGAGAAGGGTTGCCAGTTTGCGCTGGATGACTTTGGCAGTGGTCTGTCCTCGTTCAGTTATCTTAAAAACCTGCCGGTTGATTATCTGAAAATTGATGGATCCTTCGTCAAAGAAATTCATAAGAACCACATCGACTACGCCATGGTTAAATCGATCAACGAAATTGGTCATGTTATGGGTAAGCAGACTATAGCGGAGTTCGTCGAGGATTCCATGGTGCTGGGTAAGCTGCGAGAAATTGGGGTCGACTACGCTCAGGGTTACCACATCAATAAGCCCCAGCCGATGGAAGATTTGCTGATTTTACCGGTGGTCGCCAACAAGCTCGCGAAGTGAGGCGATTTAACGAGACAGAATCGGTTTTAGATACTGTCCGGTGAATGACCGTTTACAAAGCGCGACCTGTTCCGGGGTACCGGCGGTAATGATTTCACCTCCTCCCAGGCCCCCTTCGGGTCCGAGGTCAACGATCCAGTCTGCAGTTTTGATCACGTCCAGATTGTGTTCGATAACAATGATGGTATTGCCGTGATCTCGCAATCGATGGATCACCTCGAGCAACTGCGAGATGTCATGAAAATGTAAACCGGTTGTTGGTTCATCAAGGATATAGAGCGTTTTTCCGGTATCTCGCTTGGACAATTCTCGCGCCAGCTTGACGCGTTGTGCCTCCCCACCCGACAGGGTCGTCGCACTTTGCCCTAATCGAACATAGCCGAGGCCGACATCCAGCAGGGTTTGCAGGCGCCGTTCAATCATTGGAACAGCCTGAAGGAATTCGTGGGCGTCCTCGACCGTCATCTCGAGCACTTCGTGAATGGATTTGCCTTTGTAGTGAATTTCCAGTGTTTCCCGGTTATAACGTTTACCCTTGCATTCATCGCAAGTGACATAGATATCAGGGAGAAAGTGCATCTCAACCTTGATCAGTCCGTCTCCCTGGCAGGCTTCACACCTGCCCCCTTTGACGTTAAAACTGAACCGTCCCGGCTTGTAGCCTCTTGATCTCGCCTCCTGCGTGCCTGAAAACAGTTCCCTGATGGGGGTGAATATATTGGTGTAGGTTGCGGGATTTGACCTGGGTGTTCGACCGATGGGGCTCTGGTCTATATCAACAACTTTGTCCAACTGGTCCATGCCTGCAATGGCAACATGTTCAGCCACCTGAGGATTTGTAGCGCCATTCAGAACCCGGGCTGCAATAGGATAGATTGTCTGATTAATTAGCGTAGATTTACCTGATCCTGATACCCCGGTAACGCATGTTAAGAGGCCCAGTGGAATTGTTAGGTCAATATGTTTGAGATTGTTGCCGTGGGCGCCTGTCAACACCATTAGTTTGGAACTATCAACGGGGGTTCGTTTTTTCGGCACTGGTATGCTCCGTTTGCCAGAAAGAAATTGCCCCGTAACCGAACGTTTGGTGTCAATAATATCCTGCAGACCCCCTGACGCCACGACCTCGCCACCATGCACTCCGGCACCGATGCCGATGTCGATGATGAAATCAGCCGCTCGAATCGCTTCCTCATCATGTTCGACCACGATCACGGTATTGCCCAGGTCCCGCAGCCTGGTCAGGGTATTTAGCAAGCGCTGGTTGTCTCGCTGGTGCAGGCCGATTGATGGTTCATCGAGAATGTACATGACCCCCACCAGCCCGGCACCGATCTGGCTTGCGAGTCTGATGCGCTGGGCTTCCCCGCCTGATAAGGTGTTAGCGCTTCGTGACAATGTCAGGTAATTCAGGCCAACATCAACAAGAAAGCCCAGCCTGGCGCTGATCTCTCTGATAATTTTAGCGGCGACCTTGGCACGCTGGCCCGTCAGTTTCAAACCGTTCAGGTAGTTGTATGAATCCAAAACTGAGTAGCTGGTGATTTCTGGCAGCGACTTCCCATTGATGGTTACGGACCGCGCACCGCTATTTAGCCTTGCCCCCAGGCAGTCAGGGCAGTTTCTGGTAGACAGGTACCGGGCCAGATTTTCCCTGACCATTTGCGAGTCGGTGTCACGAAAGCGGCGCTCCATATTAGGAATGATTCCTTCGAAGGCATGCGCCCTTGTGTATTCGTCACCTTTTTCGTTGACGTAGCGAAATTTAATTTTTTCGCTACCACTGCCTTGCAGGATGATTTTTTGAACCTTGCCCGACAATTCCTGAAAGGGTGTCGTCAGTTCGAACATGAAGTGCTCAGACAAACTCTTTAACATTTGAAAATAATAGATATTTCTTCGATCCCACCCATGGATAGCGCCCTCGGATAAGGAAACATCCGGTTTGGCAACAACTGTCTCAGGGTCAAATACCTGGTTTACACCCAAACCGTCGCATCGCGGGCAGGCACCTGCAGGATTGTTAAAGGAGAAAAACCTGGGTTCGAGTTCCTGTATCGAATGGCCGCACTCGGGACAGGCGAACCGCGCAGAGAATACAAGTTCTGGCCTGTTTTCATCATCCATGAAGGCAATAGCAGCGAGACCATCAGACGCCTGAACGGCGGTCTCGAATGAATCCGCCAGCCTGGTCTTTAAGTCCTGGCGAATTCGAAACCGGTCCACCACCACTGAAATGGAATGCACTTTGTTTTTATCAAGACTCGGGGTCTCGTCGAGTTCGGTGACGATTCCATCGATTTTCGCGCGCACGAAACCGTTCGCACGAAGCTCCCTGAAGACATGCAGGTGTTCACCTTTTCGTTCTTTGATGATTGGCGCGAGAATCATGACGCGGGTGTCTTCTGGCAGAGCGAGTACCTGGTCAACCATCTGGCTTACGGATTGCGACTGAAGTTTGATGCCGTGATCCGGGCAGTGTGGTTCGCCCACTCTGGCGAATAGCAATCTCAGATAGTCATAGATCTCGGTGATCGTACCGACTGTGGAACGGGGATTGTGGCTCGTGGATTTCTGTTCGATTGAGATCGCTGGTGATAATCCGTCGATATGATCGACATCCGGTTTTTCCATCAGCGACAGGAACTGCCTGGCGTAGGCTGACAGGGATTCGACATATCTGCGCTGACCCTCGGCATACAAGGTATCAAAAGCAAGTGATGATTTTCCGGAACCAGAGAGTCCGGTGACAACGATGAGTTTGTTCCTTGGGATCTCCAGATCGATGTTTTTGAGATTGTGCGTTCGCGCACCTTTGATTGAAATTACATCCATGGATCAGATCGCTCTGTCAGGCTACTTGGTTTAGGGTTATCGCTGCAGATGGTGCAGGTGTTAATTGAATCTTGTTCACGGAAATGGATCTTCTCGCTGTCAGAAAGTGTTGAATTTGTTATCATCCGCGCGCAGTTTGCCAGCAACCAATTTGCAACATTCTGGTGAGGCGATCGCTCGATAGCGCGATACGCGGAGGGGCAATATATAAGTTTGGCCCCGCGTTAGCAAAGTGACTTGATATGGATGGCGAGTCTGGTCCACATTGCAACCCGAATCCCCTGGCATGCCAGGCCAGAACTGCAGGAAACCATGAACAAACAGGAATTTCGAACCGCAATCTCCATTGGATTGTTGTATCTGATTCGTATGTTGGGCCTCTTCATGGTGCTGCCGGTGTTACCTATCGCGGGACAGACACTTGAATACGCTACCCCCGCCCTGATCGGCCTCGCCCTTGGAATCTATGGCCTTTCCCAGGCGGTCCTGCAAATACCCATGGGGCTGCTGTCTGACAGGATCGGACGCAGGTCGGTGATTGCTGGTGGACTGGCCTTGTTCATTCTCGGCAGTGTGATTGCCGCCGCCAGTGACTCCGTTTATGGCGTGGTGGCGGGCCGTCTGTTACAGGGTTGTGGCGCAATCGCGAGCAGCCTGCTGGCGCTCATGTCTGATTTGACCCGTGTGGAGCATCGCGCCAAGGCCATGGCAGTGATTGGTATCTCCATCGGTTCGTCGTTCGGCCTGTCGCTCGTACTCGGTCCCTTCGTCTACAGCATGCTTGGATTAACTGGAGTTTTCCTGTTCGCGGCCGGCGCGGGCGTTGCTGGTATTGTGATTCTGTTCGTGCTGATTCCAGAGCCTGCCAGCCGGTCCAGCAACCTCGAGTCACAATTACAGACCGGTCGAATCAGCACCGTTCTTAAGGACAGGAGTCTGATGCAGCTCAATCTTGGCATCTTTATGAATCACTATCTCCTGATGGCGAGCTTTCTGGTATTCCCGCTGCTGTTCCAGGCAACCGGTCGTATTCCCGATGATCACCATGCCCGCTATTACTTTTTTACATTGCTGGTCGCAGTGATTGTGATGGGACCTTTGATGTGGTTGTCGGATCGACCCAGGTACGGTAAGTCGATTCTGCTGACGGCAGTGGCGGCCTGTGTCGTATCACTCGCCTGGATGGCGAGTACGCGGGATTACGTCGCAGTGATCGTATCGATCACGCTGTTCTTCATGGCGTTCAATTTGCTTGAGGTGATGCTGCCCTCCCGGGTTAGCAAGGTTTCTGCAGCCGGGTATCGGGGTACAGCCATGGGCGTCTATTCAAGTGCACAATTTGCCGGGACATTTGCCGGTGGCACGGTGGGCGGGATAATACTGTCTTTGTCAGACATCTCGACGCTGTTGTATGCCAATGCCATCCTTGCCTTCCTGTGGTTGGTGCTGTCGCTGCGGATACCCAATATTGGAGATATCGCGAGTCGAACGTTTAGTTATGATGAATCCTGCAGACTCACTGCCAATCAATTGCTGGAACGGTTATCATCCATTCGCGGTGTAATCGAGGTTGTCGTCATCGAGGATGAGAACACTGCCTACCTGAAAGTAGACAACAACGTGTTTGATGAGAGCGAACTGTCCGCGGCAATTTGAAGCGGACCAAATCAACTAAATCGGGGCTTAACCAGGAGAACAGAATGGCGCGAGGGATCAACAAGGTAATTATTGTCGGTAATCTCGGCGGTGACCCGGAAACTCGCTATATGCCGGATGGAAATGCGGTCACCAACGTGACCATCGCGACCAGCACAGGCTGGAAAGACCGTGAATCCGGTGAGCAGAAAGAACGCACTGAATGGCACCGGGTTGTGTTTTTCCGTCGCCTCGCTGAGATTGCCGGGGAATACCTGAAAAAGGGTTCCAAGGTATATATCGAAGGTGCTTTGCGCACCCGGCAATGGGAAAAGGAAGGCCAGAAGCATTACACCACGGAAGTCGTTGCGAGCGAGATGCAGATGCTGGACAGCCGTTCGGGCGGACCCTCTGGCGGCGGCAGTAGCGGCGGTGGTGGCGGGGGATCCATGTCATCTAATAGCGGCGGCGGGCAATCGGGCGGAGGCTCTGATGATTTCGGTCCTCCACCAGTCGAGGACTTCGACGACGACATTCCTTTTTAAAATTAAATGATCAGCAAGAGCAGCAGTGCGCCGAGCACGAAACGGTAGATAACAAACGGCAAAAAACCAATTCTGGCGATGAAATCCACGAACAGCCTGATGCAGACGTAGGCACTGATCATCGCCAGGAACCCGCCCAGGAATAGCAGCCACCAATCAACCGGCTCGGGTGCACTGGCAAGGTCAAATATTTTCAGGGTAGCGGCACCGGCAATCGACGGGATTGAAATCAAAAAGGAGATACGTGCCGCCGCTTCCCGGGTAAATCCTGATAACAGTGCCGCAGTCATGGTAATACCCGACCGCGAGGTACCCGGCACCAGCGCGAGACATTGGCTGACTCCGATCAACAGGGCCTGCTTCCAGTTGAGTTCATCATCCTTGAGCGAACGTTTGCCTATCCGATCTGCGAGCAACAGAAAAACCGCGAACACCAGCGTGGTCACGATAATCACCGGCACCGTACGCAGGTGAGCTTCAATATCAAACCTGAAAATGAAACCCACCGGGATAATCGGCAGGCTGGCGATGCCAAGATTCAGGGCAAACCTGCTCTCACGGCTTGATTGCCTGGTTGCGGTTAACGCGATTAAGGATCTGAACAGCGATATCAGGTCTGACCGAAAGTATCCAATCACCGCGATCAGCGAGCCCAGGTGGACTGCTGTATCAAACGCCAGGCCTTGATCCGGCCAACCAAACAGGCTGGCTGGAAGTATCAGGTGTGCGGAACTGGAAATGGGCAGAAACTCGGTGATCCCCTGGATCAGCGCAAGGCAAATCGCTTGTATAACATCCAATACTGACAGTCTCACCCAATTTGATTGCGGCTAAGTGTAATGCAAGCAATCCTCGATTGCTGCCGCAATTGTGGCCTGCTGCTCGACAAAGTAGAATGCGGCATGACCGAGATCTCCCTGTTCCCACTTCCGCTTGTGCTTTTTCCAGGTGGTCAGCTGGACCTGCAAATATTTGAGGTTCGCTATCTGGATATGGTGCGCCAGTGCATGAAAGAAAATGCCGGTTTTGGCGTGGTCATGATTGAGGAAGGTGAGCAGGTCGTGAAGGCAGGACAACATCTTCCATCCATATCCCATTACGGCACCTACTGCACAATTGTTGATTTTGACCAGCGACCCAACGGCATGCTTGGCATCTCGGTCGCGGGCCAGGTTAAATTTGTGATTCGCGATCAGCATGAAGGACCGAATCGACTGATGATTGCGGATGTGGAATTTCTTGAACTGGAGGATAAAGCGCCAGTGCCTGAGCGCCATGAACATCTTGCCGACCTTCTGGGTTCGCTGGTTGAACATGAGGCGGTTCGGCATCGGAATCTGCAAATTGACTATGCCGAGGCTCGCGACGTCAGTGCTCGCCTCACCGAGTTACTACCGTGCCCTAACCGTTACAAGCAACGCCTGTTGGAAATGCGCGATCCTCTGGCACGTCTGGGTGAACTGGAAAAACTGATCGAACGTTTGCAGGACTCCAAACACTGAGTTACCAGCACTCGGCTAACGATCACTGTCTGTTGTGATGAACCGATAGTCGGTGCCCTCAACCCAGGTACGTTTTGAGAGCGGGTCGCTGGTGCAGGTGTTTGCATAATCAGCATCCACATATCTGAGCTTCAATTCATGGTCCCGACCCTCCGGGATACCCAGTCGCCTGCATTGAATGATTCGGCCCGGAGAAGGCTTGACCTCGTCGATCTCAAACACCCGGCGTTGCAGCTGTCTCTGGTTCCACTCAGGGACTTTCAGATCGAGTGCCTTACACAGCAGTGTCTGTCCGGCGCAGAGCTTTCCGAGTGGTCTCTGGTGGTGGCCATCAGCGCTGGAAGCTCCGGCAGGTGGATTCAGGCGCTGCATAACGGCAATGTTGCCGGGCGGACTTTTCCGATCAAAATATGGATAAGCGGACTTGATCAATACGGCATTACCGCTGCCGCGGGCTGAAAAGTTCAATGAATCTCCGCCGCGCGCGTAGTACATGTAAATAGTGCCGGGACTCATAAATACGGCTTTGCGTTTTTCGGTAAATCCCAGCGAAGAATGACTGGCCTTCTCCGTTACGTAATAAGCTTCGGTTTCGATGATGCGGGCGGATATCCACACGGACCCCAGCATGGGATCAACGATGCGCCGGCGCAGTACCTTGCCCAGCAGCGCGATGGCCAGGTCACTTGCGTCCTGATCGAAAAATGGTTTTGGCAGCATATTGAATACACTCTGTCGGTCAGGGCGTTATAATGAGCGGTTTAGTCAACCTTCAACACAACTGAACACTGCGATGGATATTAGAGAATACATGCTGGCGATGGGCAAGGCCGCGCGCGAAGCTTCGGTGACGATTCGCCGTGCCAGCACCGAATTAAAGAACGATTCGCTGCACGCCATCGCGACGGAAATCCTGGCGAATCGTGATCGGCTAATGATTGAAAACGAGAAGGACCTGGTGGCCGGGCGTGAAAGTGGTCTCTCGGACGCGTTAATTGATCGCCTGGCTTTTACCGATGCGAGCTTCTCGAGCATGGTTGAGGGTTTGCAGCAGGTCGCGAACCTTCAGGACCCTGTAGGTGAAATCAGTGACCTGGCGTTTCGCCCCAACGGTCTGCAGATCGGCAAAATGAGAACCCCCATCGGGGTGATCGGTATAATTTATGAGTCCCGCCCCAATGTCACCATTGATGCGGCCAGTCTGTGCCTGAAATCGGGCAATGCGACGATTCTCCGGGGTGGTTCTGAGGCCATTCACTCCAATCGTGCGCTGGCAGGATGCATCGCTGCAGCGGTTACCCGAAGTGGCCTGCATCCCGCCGTAATACAACTGGTCGAGCACACTGACCGGGCCGCGGTGGGTGAACTGGTGAAGATGGATCGGTACGTGGATGTGATTATACCGCGCGGCGGCAAAGGGCTGATCGAACGTGTCATGCGAGAAACACGCATTCCAGTGATCAAGCACCTGGATGGCGTGTGTCATGTTTACATCGATGCGGATGCCGACCGGGAAATGGCCATCGCCATCGCGATGAATGCAAAAACACAGCGCTACGCCGTGTGTAACAGCATTGAAACCCTGCTGGTGGCGGATGCAATCGCACCGGATGTATTGCCCGAATTAGCGACCAGACTTCGGGACGCCGGTGTTGAACTCAAGTGTTGTGAGACAACCCGGAAAATCCTTTCTAATATTTGTGAAACAGCTATTGCCACCGAGGATGACTGGCGAGAAGAATATCTCGGCCCGGTGCTGGCGGTGCGCGTCGTGCCTGGGATCAGTGAGGCCATCGCGCACATCAACGAATATGGGTCGCAGCATACGGATACGATTGTGACTCGCAGTTATGCCAGTGGGCGCCGGTTTATGACAGAAGTTGATTCCAGTTCGGTGCTGATTAATGCATCCACGCGATTTGCTGATGGATTTGAATATGGTCTTGGCGCTGAAATTGGAATATCGACCGACAAGCTTCATGCCCGTGGCCCGGTGGGTTTGCAAGGACTCACATCAGAAAAATATGTGGTGTTCGGGGACGGGCAAGTTCGGCAATGAGTGACACCGGACGGGGCCTGGCGGTGCTGGGCGGTACCTTCGATCCGATTCACAATGGACATCTGGCCTCGGCTGAGGCCGTGGCAGCGCTTTTGAACGTGGACCAGGTAGTGCTCGTTCCTTCCGCCATGCCCCCGCACAAGACAGCCTTCACCACGGCTGAGCAACGGCTGGCGATGCTTGAGCTTGCGGTAGCAGACATGCCGTCGGTGTCAGTTGATTCAAGGGAACTGCTTCGGGGAGGCGTCTCGTATACTTTTGACACGCTTGCGTCTTTTCGGGCAGAGATCGGTGCGCGGCTGCCATTGTATTTTGTGCTGGGAGTGGATGCCTATGCGACCTTGAATTCGTGGCATCGATGGCAGGAGCTGACCGACCTCGCCCACCTGATTGTACTTGAGCGACCTCCATCGAGTTTTTCTGCACAAACGGCGGAAGTTCCGGGGGATGTGTTAAATTGGGCACAGTCTCGATATGAGAAGAATATTGAAGTGATGTGTAAGCAACCCGCAGGATCTATTTACCGCACTTGCCTGGTCCAGGTGGACCTGTCGGCGACGACACTCAGGCAGTCATTCCATGCTGGTCTGCGACCAACGGGCAAGATGCCCGAGAATACGATCGATTATGTGATGCAGCACCGGTTATACCGGTAGATCCATCCGGAGAACGACAAAAATATGGAAAGTAGTGAGTTAAGGGACGTGGTGGTAGCCGCGCTGCTCGACGTCAAGGGCCAGCATATAGAAAGTCTGGACGTGACTGCGCAGACAGACATTGCTGATTTCATGGTAGTGGCCAGCGGATCTTCCAACAGGCAGGTTAAAGCACTGGCTGACAATGTGATTGTCGAAGCAAAAAAGGCTGGTACAGCTCCCATTGGTGTGGAAGGCCAGGAGTCGGGCGAGTGGATTTTAATCGATCTTGTAGATGTGATTGTGCACGTCATGTTGCCCAAGGTTCGGGATTTTTATGACCTGGAAAGACTCTGGAGCGTAACCCCAGGCAAAAGTGAAGGGAACGTTGAAGATTGAACTGCTCGCCGCAGGGACAAAACCGCCGCAGTGGATCAGTGCAGGCGTGGTTGAGTACCAGAAACGTATGCCAAGAGAGTGTGCGCTTACAATTCGCGAGATCGCCATCGCTCGTCGCGTAAAGAATGATTCAATGGCGAGTTTCCAGAAGCGCGAGGAAGAACGGATCTGCCAGCAGCTTGTCGATGGTGCGAGGGTCATTGCGCTGGATAGCTCCGGCGTGCTCTGGGACACAGCAACGCTTTGCGAAAAACTTAAGGGTTGGATGATGGATTACAGCAAGATCCAGTTGATTATCGGCGGTCCGGATGGCCTGTCGGCAAACTGCCTTGCCAGGGCAGATGAAACCTGGAGTCTGTCGCGACTGACCTTTCCGCATTTTCTGGTTCGTGTTCTGGTTGCAGAACAGTTATATCGAGCCTGGTCAATGTTAAATAACCACCCTTACCACCGCTAGGCAATCCATGGTTGAGCCGCTGGCCTTAAAGGACCACACTGGGGAAAGCCGCATCTACGTCGAGCGTGCGGTGCTTGGTTTTGGCTTACTGATTCTGTTGACATTGTTTCTGGTGGGACGCCTGTTTTACCTGCAGATCGTGCAGCATGATGTTTATACCACGCTCTCTGACAAGAACCGGATTCAGGTGCAGTCTCTGCCGCCAATCCGTGGCTTAATCTATGACCGAAATGGCGAATTAATCGCCGATAATATCCCCTCCTATAATCTTGTCATCACGCAGGAACGCGTTGATGATCTGGACGCGACCCTGACCGCACTACAGCAACTGGTTGACTTGTCGGATGCCGAGGTCGTGGCATTTCGTAACCGGATGAAACGACGTCAACGGCCGTTTGAGTCTGTGCCTGTGCTCTTCAAATTGTCGCCGGAAGAAATTGCCAGGGTGAGTGTCAATCGCTACTCGATGCCCGGGGTTGAGATAGAGGCCAAGCTTGTGCGGCATTATCCCAGGGGAGCGCTAATGGCCCATGCGGTTGGTTCCGTGCGACGTATCAACGAAGGCGATGCTCGACGACTTGACGCAGTTGCCTATTCGGGTACCGATCACATCGGAAAGATTGGCATCGAACGGTTTTATGAACCTGCGTTACTTGGCAAGGTCGGCTACCAGCGAGTTGAAACCGATGCCCGTGGAAAGGTGATGAAGGTGATCGATGCCACGTTACCGATACCGGGTGAAGACCTCACATTATCGCTCGATTCATCCCTGCAGCAGGCTGCCAGCGATGCCCTGGGAGATCGCCGTGGAGCAATTGTGGCCATTGACCCGGCAACTGGCGGCATCCTCGCGCTGGTGAGCAAGCCATCCTACGATCCAAACCTGTTTGTCACCGGTATTGACCATGCAACCTATGCAGGATTACGAGACTCGATCGATGTGCCGCTGTTCAATCGTGCGCTCCAGGGACAGTACGAGCCCGGATCAACCATCAAACCCCTGATCGGTCTGACTGGTCTGGTAACCGGGACCGTGACTGAAGAGGCCACCATCGAAGACCCTGGTTGGTTTCGGCTACCCAATGATAGTCGTTTACACCGTGACTGGAACTGGACCAAGTCGGGGTTGGGTGGTCATGGCACGGTGAACATTCGAAAGGCCATCTACCGGTCCTGCAACGTGTATTTCTATACCCTTGCTGTACAGCTCGGGATTGATCGTATTCACGACCATCTGGCACTGTTTGGATTTGGCAGGAATACTGCCCTGGATTTACCCGAGGCGCGCTCCGGTCTCCTGCCATCAAGAGCCTGGAAGGAAGAGGTTCGCGGGGTGACCTGGTATCCAGGTGATACCGTGAATATCGGTATTGGCCAGGGCGACATGCTGGTCACACCCTTGCAACTCGCGACGGCCGTAGCGGTAATCGCTAATCGCGGCAAGTGGGTCGCCCCACGGATGCTGATGCAGGAAAACGAACTGTTAAAGGCCGCGGCGAAACGCACACCGCCCGATATCGACAGGGTGCCTGATCACGTCTGGGATCTGATTATAGAATCCATGGAAATGGTCGTGCACCGCGGTAACCAGGGTTATGGCGAAAATGGTACTGCGTGGGCATATATAGGCCGAGGCCTTGAGTATCGAATGGCGGGCAAATCAGGCACTGCGCAGGTTGTCGGAATTCGTCAGGGGGAGGAATACGATGAAGACGAACTCGAAGAGCGGCAACGTAAGCATGCCTGGTTTGTCGCCTTTGCACCGGTGGACAATCCACAGATCGCGGTGGCAGTGTTGTTGGAAAACGGTGGCGGCGGTAGTGCGATAGCGTCGCCCGTTGCGCGGACGGTGCTGGATCATTATCTGCTTGATCCGCGTCATCGGGTGGCGAGTGCAGCGGTGAATCGGTGAGCCAGGATTTCGTCAGGCAACTGCCCGCGGGTGGATTCGAGTTTCATCGTCGCGAAGCCGGAATCGGTGACAAGATTCACGTCGATGCCACGATCGTTTTTCTGCTGTTGTGTATCAGTGGTTACGGCCTGTTGATTCTGTACAGCGCCGTCGGACAACAATCGGCACCGGTGCTCGCACAGAGTATAAAACTGGGAATTGCCACGGTGACCATGTTGATCATGGCGCAGATTCCTCCCGTGGTGTATTTGCGTTTTGCTCCCTGGCTCTACGTACTTGGATTGCTGATGCTTGGCCTGATCTATTTCGTTGGTTTTGAGGTCAATGGCTCGCGCCGCTGGTTGCGCATTCCAGGGGTGGTAAATTTTCAGCCTTCGGAGATCATGAAACTGGTGGTGCCGATGATTCTGGCCTGGTATTTCCATGATCGGCATTTGCCACCGAAAACCCGGCACATCGGCTGGGCGATGCTGATGATTGCGATTCCGGTCTTAATGATTGGCGGTCAACCCGATCTGGGCACCGCGTTAATTATCGGCGTTTCCGGATTGCTGGTTCTGTTTCTTGCGGGTATATCCTGGCGATTCGTGTTTGGTGCGATCAGTCTTATGCTGGTCTCCGCGCCTGCTCTGTGGTTTATCCTGCGCGATTATCAGCGGCAAAGAATCCTTACACTATTGGATCCGGAGCGCGATCCGCTCGGGGCAGGCTGGAATATTATCCAGTCCAAGACGGCGATCGGGTCGGGTGGACTGTCAGGAAAGGGATTGTTCCAGGGTACACAATCCAATCTGGATTTTCTGCCGGAGTCGCAGACAGATTTTATTATTGCTGTGCTGGCGGAAGAGCTAGGGCTGGTTGGCATCGTGGTGTTGCTGATTTTGTACCTGTTGCTGATGGGACGAGGAATTATTATCTCCGTTCAGGCACAGGACACCTTTGGTCGGTTATTGTCAGGTACAATTACGTTTACTTTTTTTGTTTATGTGTTTGTCAATATCGGGATGGTCAGCGGGGTTATCCCCGTGGTGGGTGTACCCCTGCCGATTGTCAGTTATGGTGGCACATCAGTTCTCACTTTGTTTGCCGGATTTGGAATGCTAATGTCTATTCATACCCATAGAAGAATCACTCTGTGACAATTTACAAAAGACTAACAATATTACTGATGTTGACGGTATCGCCCGGCACACTGCTGGCGAGCGAGGGGGATTACTCGAGCCGGGATGAGGTGAAGGCGTTTGCCGAGGAATTGGCTGCTTCCGATGGGTTTACCGCGGATGGTTTGTTAAGCGTATTTCGTCAGGCAGAGTTCAAGCAGTCCATCATCGATGCGATGACCCGGCCGGCCGAAAAAGTGCTGACCTGGGCGGAGTACCAGGACATTTTCCTGACTGACTCGCGGGTTAGTGCCGGGCGCAGCTTTATGCTTGAGAACAGCGACGCCTTGACCGCCGCGCATCGTCAGTACGGCATTCCGCCGGTAATTATCACAGCCATCATTGGGGTCGAGACAATGTACGGCCGTCACCGCGGTAATTACCGCGTCCTCGACGCGCTGACGACCCTGGCGTTTGACTATCCGCCACGGGCCAGTTTTTTTAGAAAGGAACTCCGTGAATTCATTCTGTTGGTGCGCGAAGAGAACCAGATGATTATGGATCTGCAGGGATCCTATGCGGGGGCCATGGGCTACGGACAATTTATTCCCAGCAGTTATCGGCATTACGCGGTTGATTTCGACGGCGATGGGGTCCGGGATATCTGGAACAATCCGACTGATGCAATCGGCAGTGTGGCCAACTACATCGCCAAACACGGCTGGCAACCGGGCATGACGGTAGTGACTGAGGCCACCGTCAAGGATGCGAATGACGCGATGTTCAATGTCTCGTTAAAACCGAGCAGCACCGTTGGTGCTATGCGCGATCTCGGAGTGGTTACTTCGCTTGCCCTCGATGCCGACCAGTCGGTTAGCCCGATGAAGCTGATGGGCAAACGCGGCGAAGAGTACTGGTTAGGACTGCACAACTTTTATGTGATCACGCGGTATAACCACAGTAAGTTATATGCCATGGCGATCTTCCAGCTCAGCGAAGCGCTGCGAACTTCTGATGAGGTTGCCAGCCATCTTTAATAGCGGGGTTGCGCGGACTGTCACTCTGCTACTCACACTATTCATCGTCTCGTGTGCGACAAGTCCCGGGCGTGAACCAGCCGAGCCGAATACCGCGCAGCGTTACACGGTGTTTGGTAAAAGCTATTCTGTGATGCCTGAAAGTCTGGGCTACCTGGAGATAGGCATTGCGTCCTGGTACGGGAGCAAGTTTCACGGTCGCTCGACGTCAAATGGAGAGATCTACGACATGTATGAATTGACCGCGGCGCACAAGGCCTTGCCGCTGCCGACCATGGTCAGTGTCACCAATCTCGATAACGGTCGCAAAACGATTGTCAGGGTTAATGATCGCGGTCCCTTTCATGATGATCGTGTCATCGACTTGTCGTACAGCGCGGCACTGGCGCTCGGTTTTGCCGACAAGGGCACGGCGCCAGTTGTGGTGGAAGCCGTGGACGAACTGAACTATCCGGATATCATCGTACCGGGCCCACCGGGCAGTACCTATTATCTTCAGGTGGGCGCGTTCTCATCGGTCGCGGGTGCGCGCTCGTTGCTGCGCCAGGTGGAAGGATTGCTGGACAGCAGGCAGGACGGCACCGAGGTACGTATTCTGGAGAGTGAAATTGAATCCGGCTTACTGCATAAAGTCTGGATTGGACCGATAATGACGGAACTTGATGAACATCGCATAGCGCTGTTGCTCAGCGATGCAGCGCTTGATCCGATCAAGGTCGAGCTAAATTAGCCCGGCCATTCCGCCAGCGCTTTCATCGGTTAACGTGCAATCGCCAGCCGGCACCATGTAAAATGCCTCAAATTTGGAATCGAAACACACAATGCGAATATTTCTGTTAACCCTGACGATGCTCTGTGTGTCGTCAAACACGCTGGGAAGTGATCCGATAATTCCTGCACCACCACAGCTGGCGGCCGAGGGTTACCTGCTGATTGACGCAGTGACGGGGACCGTGCTGGTCGAGCACAACAGCAGGCAGCGGCTGCCGCCTGCGAGTCTGACCAAGATTATGACCAGTTTTATCGCCGCAGACGCGGTGAATCAAGGCACGGTGGACACCGCAGATGAAGTGAACATCAGTGTCAAGGCATGGCGTATGGAAGGATCGCGCATGTTTATCCAGGAAGGAACCCAGGTAAAACTGATGGACCTGTTACGTGGTGTGATTATTCAGTCCGGTAACGACGCCAGTGTCGCCCTGGCCGAACATATTGCCGGCAGCGAAGAGGCGTTTGTGGATGTCATGAATCAGCAGGCGGGGCGTCTCGGCATGACGGACACGCATTTCATGAATGTCACGGGTTTACCGGATGAAAGTCATTACACAACCGCTGCTGATCTTGCGTCGCTGACAATCGCTTTGATTGAACGATTCCCTGAACATTACAAACTCTACAGTGAGAAGTACTTTACCTACAACAGCATTCGCCAACCTAATCGGAACTCACTGTTATGGCGGGACAGCACAGTCGATGGTGTCAAAACGGGACACACGGAAGCCGCCGGATACTGCCTGGTCGCCTCGGCGGAACGCGAAGGTATGCGGCTGGTATCGGTGGTCATGGGAACAAAATCAGAGGAGGCAAGGGCAGCGGAGAGCCAGAAGCTGTTGACCTATGGCTTCCGTTATTATGAGACGGTTGTGCTCTACGATGCCGGTGAATCGTTGAAGAAAGTCAGAGTCTGGGGCGGATCGCATAAGTCCGTTAACCTGGGTCTGGATAAACCGATTGTGGTGACGATTCCCCGGGGCGCCGGGGAAAATTTGAATGCGCAGATGGAAATTGGGACGGAGATTCATGCACCGATTAGTGATCAGCAATCACTGGGTGAGCTGACGGTTGCCCTGAACGATAAGACGGTGGCCGCGCGCCCGCTGGTGGCCTTAAATGGTGTCACCGAGGCGGGATTCTTCAGTCGATTGTGGGACACCATTGTGCTGTTCTTTCTGCAGCTCATGGGTGGCGATCCCCTCGCGATCTGATTGCCAGAGGCGCAGTGCCATGGAGCAGGAAATGTCAGATGTCGTAATTGAATTTCCACGAAGCTACCCGATTAAAGTGATAGGGGAATCAGTGCCGGGCTTTCTTGAACAGGTTCTGGAAATTGCGCGGCAATATGACGCCACTTTAAGTCTCGACAAGGTCACGGAACGGCCCTCCAGGAAAGGTAACTATCACGCGATTACCCTGGAGTTCTGGGCGACGGGAGAGCCACAGCTTAAAGCGCTTTTTGAAGATTTAAAAACGTGTAGCGCAGTTAAAATGGTGCTTTGATCGTCTCGCCTATGAAACATAACCTGATCGTCAGATATCCTGGCTTGACCCGGTACGAGGATAGTCTGGCGGCGATGCGTGCATTTACCGATTCGCGCGATGAATCAACGGTGGATGAATTCTGGTTCCTGCAACACCATTCGGTGTTCACCCAGGGTCAGGCAGGTAAGCCTGAGCATCTGCTTGATCCGGGCGACATCGCGGTGGTGCAGTCAGATCGCGGCGGTCAGGTGACGTTTCATGGGCCAGGACAACTGGTTGTTTATCTGTTGATGGATATCAAACGCAGGCATCTCGGTGTTCGGGCGCTGGTTGAAGGAATTGAGCAGGCGGTGATTTCATTGCTGCGGGATGAGGGTATCGAAGCTCAGGCCAAACGCGGTGCCCCGGGTGTTTATGTGGAAGATGCCAAGATCGCCGCACTCGGTTTGCGGATACGGCGCGGACGCACGTATCACGGACTGAGCCTGAATGTGGACATGGACCTGACACCTTTTTCCCGGATTAATCCTTGCGGGTATCCAGGTTTGTCGGTCACGGATATGCGCCAACTCGGTATTGACCATGATCTTGAGTCTGTTGCGAGGCATCTCGAAGCCCATTTGCGTCGCCAGTTCAGGTATGATTCGACTCCTTGAGCGGCTCAACAGTTGGCGTTAAGCATGGAATCCAAGAAAAGAAATCGACTGGTCCAGGGTGAAAAACTTCGCGGTGCGGAAAAGGTTCGCCGTATTCCGGTGAAGGTAATCCCGACGGATGTACTACCGCGGAAACCAGACTGGATTCGTGTGCGTATTCCGGCTGGCCCCGAGATCAAGCGCATCAAGTCAATACTGCGGACTCGGAAACTCGCCTCGGTTTGCGAGGAGGCAAGCTGCCCGAATCTGCCCGAATGCTTCTCTCACGGCACCGCGACCTTTATGGTCATGGGCGAGATCTGCACACGGCGGTGTCCTTTTTGTGATGTTGCCCATGGAAAACCAAACCCTCTGGACCCGAACGAGCCCCGGCAGCTGGCCGAGGCAGTAGCTGAGCTTGGTCTCAAGTATGTCGTTGTGACATCAGTGGACAGGGACGATTTAAAAGATAGCGGTGCAGGACATTTTGCAGATTGTATCCGGGAAATCCGGCGCCTGAATCCGGCAACCCGTCTGGAAGTGCTGGTACCGGATTTTCGCGGCCGGATGGAAATTGCGCTGGAAATTTTGGGTGAAACTCCACCGGATGTTTTCAATCATAATCTCGAATCCGTCCCGGGTTTGTACCGATCGGTTCGCCCGGGAGCTGACTACGATTGGTCGCTGCAATTGTTGAAACGATACAAGGCACTGGTTCCTGAGGTAACGACCAAGTCGGGTCTGATGCTGGGCCTGGGTGAATCCCTGGATGAAGTGAAGCAGGTAATGGCAGATCTGGTAGCACATGATGTCGATATGCTAACACTTGGACAATATCTGCAACCGAGTAAAAATCATTTGCCGGTTAGCCGGTTTGTTCACCCTGACGAGTTTACAGAGTTGGGGCAGTTGGGCAAACAAATGGGATTTACCCATGTGGCCAGCGGACCGCTGGTCAGATCCTCTTACCACGCGGATTTACAGGCCAGCGGTGACTTTCACTAGCCAATACTCACAAGCCACCACAGGATTTACAGTCGGGATTTCGGGTCAGTTTGAGTTTTCGCCAGTCCATACTCTTGGCGTCAAGCGCCAGCAAGTATCCAGAAAGAGATTGACCGAATCCTGCCAGCAGCTTAAGCGCTTCCATCGCCTGTATCGTCCCGATCATACCAACGACCGGCGCCGCGACCCCATTTTCGGCACAGTTCAATGCCCCTTCCGTCGCATCCTGGTACAAGCAGCGATAGCAGGGAGACGCCGGATCGGACGGATCGTAAGTTAATACCTGACCCTCCAGGCGAATCGCCGCGCCTGATACCAGTGGCGTCCTGGTCGCGACACAAAAGTCGTTTATCTCGAACCGGGTGGTGAAGTTGTCAGTGCAATCGACCACCAGGTCACAGGCTGCAATCTGTTCCCGCAGCGATTCATGGTCAAGCCGTGTCGTGATCGTCTCAAGTCTTGTTCCGGGATTGATGGCGTGGATGGATTCTGCGGCAGAGTCGGCTTTCAGTTGACCAATTCGATCTGTGCTGTGAGCGATCTGGCGCTGCAAATTGCTGAGGTCAACAACATCAAAGTCAGCCAGCACCAGGTGCCCGACTCCGGCAGCCGCAAGATACAGTGCAACAGGACTGCCTAGTCCGCCGAGGCCGGCAATGAGTACTCTTGCGCTGAGCAATTTTTCCTGCCCGGCAATTTCAATCTCCGGCAGCATAATCTGCCGGCTGTAACGGAGCAGCGCGTCGTCATTCATTGCTGGACCTCCCGGTGGTGAGATGTGCCAGAATTGCGCGCGGTGTGCCGTTTAGGTCCTGCAGCCGTTCTGCCGTGAATCCGCGGTGTTGAAGCAGTTCCGCGACTCGGTCCTGTTGTTCGAAACCATGTTCCAGCAACAGAGATCCTGTGTCTTTGAGAATACGGTGCGCATCGTTGATAACCCTCTCAAGATCAGCGTAACCGTGGTCTCCGGCGACCAGCGCACGGCGAGGTTCCTGGCTAAGTTGGGGCAGGTGTGAATCCCCCTGCGCAATATAAGGCGGGTTGCAGACCAGCAGATCAATGCTGTTCGACGCAAAAGCACTGCCCCAGTCGGCGAGTAGTAATGATAGATTGGATCGATATTGGCCGTTTTCTCGCGCTACCTTGATTGTCTCATCATGGATATCTGTGGCAACAATTTGCCAGCCGGGGCGCTCCACGGCGATGGTCACGGCAATCACCCCACTGCCGGTGCCGAGGTCCAGCATCAGCCTGGCTTCATTGTTAAATCTGGACAATATGGTTTCGATGAGCAACTCGGTTTCAGGCCGTGGGATCAGTGTCGCTGGCGTGACTTTGAACAGCCGATTCCAGAACGCCTTAACGCCGATCAGATAGGCGACCGGTTCGCCCTGCTGGTGACGTTGCAGCAATGCCTGAAACGCCAGCGCGTGATCGCCCGCAACCAGTGTCTCGCCGTGTGCGATCAGCCAGGCCCGGGATTTCCCCAGGCAATGACCCAGCAGCAGCTGATGATCAAGTGTAGGGCTCAGGGACTTAACGGTGCGCTGGCCCGCAGCATCAAGCAGCGCCTGAACTGTCGGTTCAGGAAGCATCTTCACTGTCCAGACCGAGCGAGCGCAACTGGTCCGCCTGGTGCTCCTGCACCAGATTTTCAATGATTGGCGCAAGATCACCGGTCATGGTTTGGGCGAGCCGGTGCAGCGTCAGATTGATGCGATGGTCGGTAACCCTGCCGTCGGGAAAATTGTAAGTGCGTATTTTTTCTGAGCGGTCACCGCTACCCACGAGGTTACGACGCGCATCCGCTTGTTCGCTGTCCTGGGCCTGTTGCGCCTGATCCAGCAGTTTTGCCTGGAGAAGACTCATGGCACGCGCTTTATTTTTGTGCTGGGAACGTTCATCCTGGCATTCAACCACGGTTCCGGTTGGCAGATGGGTCAGGCGCACGGCAGAGTCGGTTTTGTTGACGTGCTGGCCGCCTGCACCGGAGGCGCGGTAGGTATCGACGCGAAGGTCATTTTTGTCGATGGCGATTTCATCGACATCTTCTATTTCAGGTAGTACTGCCACAGTACAGGCGGATGTATGGATGCGCCCTTGCGATTCTGTTTGCGGGACCCGTTGAACTCTGTGAGCGCCGGATTCGAATTTCATCTTTCCGTAAACACCCTTGCCTTCGATGCGTGCGATGACTTCCTTGTATCCGCCGTGTTCGCCGAGGCGTTCGTTCAGCACTTCGAGCTTCCACTTATTGGTCTCTGCGTAGCGAACGTACATTCGGAACAGGTCACCGGCGAATATTGCTGCTTCATCGCCACCGGTTCCGGCTCTGATCTCAAGGAATACATTGTGTGAATCGTTAGGGTCCCGCGGCAACAGCAGGCGCTGCAATTCCTTGTCCAGTTTTCCAAGAACGGTTTCGAGCCTGACGATTTCCTCCGCTGCCATGTCCTGGATCTCTGCATCACTGTCTTCGCTCATGACCTGGGCTTCGCCAAGCTCCAGTGTGGCAGATTGATGTTTTCGGTAGGCGAGTACCACGGGTTCGATTTCGGCATATTCGCGGGAGTATCCGCGGAACAGGTTCTGGTCTTTGATAGTCGCCGCATCGCTGAGCAGCGCGCCGAGTTCCTCATAGCGTTCAAGCAGTTGCTCAAGTTTTGATGTGAGTGATGATTGCATGTGGCTTACCGGTTAGTCGTCACTGAGTTGAAACACTTCTTCAATCGCGGCGAGCAGATCATGACGACCTTCTTTTCCGGCCTGCTTCAGTTGAATACTGGGAGTGTGAATAATCTTGTTGGTGAGCTGGTTGGCGAGTGCTCTGAGCAGAACTTCCGGGTCCTCTCCATTTTTAAGACGTTGAATTGCCTTATCGAGCTCGGCTGTTTTAAACGCCTCATTTTTCTGACGGAACCGAACCAGCGCGCTGACCGCCCGCCGGGACTGGCGGTCGTCAACATAGCGTTTAACGGCGTCGCTGATCATTTCTTCAGCTCTTGCCGCTTCGCCTTCACGACCCGTGAGGTTTGTGTCGATGATCTGGTTCAGGTCATCGATGCTGTACAGGTAGACGTCACGCAATTCACCGACCTCCGGCTCGATGTCCCTCGGCACTGCCAGGTCAACCATAAAAATGGGTTTATGCCGCCGTTGTTTCAGGGCTCGCTCGACCGCACCTTTTCCAAGAATAGGTAGCTGACTTGCGGTGGAGGCGATCAGGATATCGGTGTCGATAAGATGAAAGGGGATGCCGGCGAGGTCAGTCGCCTGCCCGCCCAGTTCCGCCGCCAGATACTCTGCATTGGCGAGTGTGCGGTTGGCGATAACCAGCGCTTTGATACCCGCCGCATTGAGATGCCGGCCTACGAGCTCCACAGTTTCCCCAGCACCGATGAGCAGGGCATTGCAGGTTTTCAGATCCGCGAAAAGTTGCGATGCCAGGGTCACCGAGGTGGATGCCACCGACACTGAGTTTTCACCGATACCTGTGTGGGTACGGATATGTTTGGCGATATTGAATGTGGACTGGGAAAGTTTGTTTAACTCGGCACCCATGGCGTCATGAGCCTGGGCCAGATTAAAGCAGTCTTTAACCTGGCCCAGGATTTGCGGTTCACCGAGCACCATGGAGTCCAGGCCAGCGGCGACCCGCATGGTATGGGCGACTGCCTCCGTCCCGGTTTTGCTGTACATGTTGGGAGCGAGATCGTGCAATGGCAGGTGGTGGTACTCTGCCAGCCAGTTCTGCACCGGTTCCGGATTCTGATCAGTCGTCACACAGATTATTTCGGTACGGTTACAGGTCGACAGAATCGCCAGTTCGCGGATGCCGCCGAGTGACCCGAGCGCGTTTAGCGCATGACCGATCTGGTCAGGCGTGAATGCGACCTTTTCGCGCAACGCCACTGGCGCGGTCTGGTGATTAATGCCAACAATGAGTAAATCCATGAAAATGACACCCAGTGCCCGGTGGGCTGGATGGCTTGCTCGCCTGTATAAAATAATGAACCCGGTGAGATGCTCGCGACACTCAGTGTTTATGGAACCATTTGCACTGAACTTAACCTAAAGCTGGAACTGATCGCGTTGCAAATACCTCACTTTTTAGGGGAAATGATTTAAAGTGCGTATTGTACGTTGGATTCAGGCGTGAAATACAGGCGCAAACCAACGCTTTTAGAGCCGATAATCTGGACGGATATGGTAAATAGATCAAATCACAGCATCCTGCAGCCAACTGCTAAAAAGCTGGCAGCTCTGCTGCTTGCCGTTGCCCTGCTAAACGGGTGTGCCAGCACATCACCTGCAGAGCAAGCGGCCGTCGAAGCGGACGTGGCTGGCGATGACATACAAGCCGAGACTCCGGTCGTCACGACGCTCCCAAAACCCAGTCCACGACCTGAAAATTACCCGGCCTCGCCTTTCGAGAAAGAAACGCTCTACCAATTGCTGGTCGCCGAAGTTGCAGGCTATCGCGGCGAATATGAAACAGCACTCGAACGTTATGTCGAGATCGCCACCAGTAGCCGTGATCCCGGGGTTGCCGCCAGGGCGACAAGGCTCGCGCACTACCTTAAGCGAAATCGTGAAGCACTGATTACTGCCACGATCTGGGCGGAAGAAGAGCCGGACAGTCTGGATGCGCATCGCCACGCAGCAGAACAGCTAATGAAAGTCGGCGACCTGGAAGCCGCAATTCTGCATGTGGAAGCGGTAAAACGGCTTGGCGGGCTCGCCAACTTTGATGTTTTTGCTTATCGCGCCGCCAATCTGGATGAACAAAGTCGGCAGGCACTCCTCCAGGCGATTTCACGCATGCTCAATGACTACCCGGACGATGAACAGTTGATGTTTTCCAAAGCCGTGTTGCTGGAACAAAATGGCCAGTTGGAGGAAGCGCTGGTACTGGCTGACCAACTGCTCGAGAAAAACGAGAAAAACAAAAACATCAACGTCATTATCCTCAAGGTCAATGCGTTGAAAGATCTGCATCGGTCTGAAGATGCGGTCGTTTTTCTGAGTGAGGCGGTCAAAGAGCTCCCGGATAACCGGCGGCTGCGTCTGATCTACGCCCGATTCCTGTTCGAGGCAGAAAAACTGAACGCGGCACGGGTCCAGTATGAATGGGTGCTGGATAAGTCTCCCAACGATGGTGACATCCTGTTTGCCCTGGCGCTGATCGCCATGGAGCAAAAAAAGGATGATGCGGCCAGGAAATATTTAAATGACATGGTGCGCTGGAATCGTCGCGCCGGAGAGGCGCATTTTTACCTGGGTAGTATTGCCGAGAAAGCCAAGGATTTCCCCAGGGCGATTCGAGAGTACAAACAGGTTGGCAACGGCTACGAGTTTATTCCGGCTCAGGCCAGGATTGCGGCGATGCTTGTGGATCAGGGACGTCTGCAGGAGGCACGGGACTACCTTGAGCGCATGCGCGCGGAAAATCCTGCCAGATACCAGCAGTTGATCATGGCCGAGGCGCAGCTGCTGAGTGAACGCGGATTTCAGACTGAGGTGTTTGAACTGCTTGATGAAGCGGTGCGAGCCGATCCCGAAGACCTGGACATGTTGTATTTCCGCGCCATGACCGGACAGAGATTTGATCGGCTGGATATTCTGGAGCGTGATCTGCGTGCCATTATCGTGCTGGAGCCGGACAACGCCGACGCTCTGAATGCACTCGGTTACTCGCTGACAGATCAAACAGAACGCCATGACGAAGCGCTGGTACTGATCGAAAAGGCACTGGCGATCAAACCAGACGAGGCTGCCTTTATTGATAGCATGGGCTGGGTCTTGTACCGCCTGAAGAACTTCACCGAAGCAGAAAAGTATCTGCGACGAGCCCTTGAGTTATTCCAGAATGACGAGGTTGCAGCTCATCTGGGAGAGGTCTTGTGGGCGCTCGGCGAAAAGCTGGAAGCCGGGAGGATCTGGCAAGAAGCCCTGGAACGTACGCCGGACAGTGAAATCCTGAAGCAGATTATCGATCGATTCAAGCCTCAGGAATGATCAATGTGGACCCGCACACCCCTGGTGCTTGTGCTCACCCTGATACTGGGTGCCTGCGCCACTCATAAACCCGCAGTGATGTTACCTTTCAAGCTCGATGGACTGTCCACCTGGCAGGTTCAGGGTAGATTGGGGATCCGCTCACCCGGTGCCAACAGCAATTTGAGTTTTGTCTGGCAGGAAACGCCAGATGGGTTTGAACTGGCGTTCAGGGGAGCACTTGGCGTTTCCGTCGCCACCATGAGCGGCGATACTTCAGGCGTGGTGCTGACTCTCGCCGATGGGCGGCGTTTTGAAAGCGATAACGTCGATAACCTGCTGGACAGGGAGCTGGGTTATCCTTTTCCCGTGTCACATCTGCGTTATTGGGTGCGTGGCATACCCGACCCAGGGCTTAAGTATGCGTCCGGTACAAACGGTTTCAGGCAACAGGGCTGGTTAGTTGAATATCTGGACCATGACGAGCTGGGTCCGAAAAAGCTGACTATTGAGCGTTATGGGACGCGCCTGAAGCTCGCGGCATTGAAATGGACCTACGCGCGGTGATGAGCCCTCATCCATGAGACTGTCCAGCCCGGCGAAAATCAACCTTTTTCTGCGAATCACGGGGCGCAGACCGAACGGTTACCATGATCTGCAGACTGTGTTCCAGCTCCTGACACTCAAAGATGAAATTACCATCACTCCGGCCGCGCACGGCAATCTGCAGATTACCTGCTCGGACACTGACCTTGAAACACCGGACAACCTTGCCCATCAGGCGGCGCTGATGTTGCGTGAGCGGCTGAACATAGCGCTGGGAGCCACTATCCACATCAGCAAGCAAATTCCGGTGGGTGGCGGACTCGGTGGTGGCAGCAGCAATGCCGCCACGGTCCTGTTAGGACTGAACCAGCTCTGGCGCGGCGGACTCTCGATTGATGAACTGGCACAGCTCGGACTTGCCCTGGGGGCTGATGTGCCACTTTTTGTACGCGGTGAAACCGCCTGGGCCGAGGGTTTAGGCGAACGGCTGACACCGATTGAACTGCCTCGGCAAACCTATGTGATCGTGAATCCGGGATGTCATGTGTCGACATCCGCGATATTCTTGCATCCTGATTTGACACGCGACTCAAGTAGCAGCACAATAGCGCGTTTTTTGGATCAGGGTACTCCCCTGGTCGGTAAAAATGACTGCGAATCAGTTGTTTGTGACCTTTTTCCGGAGGTTCAGAAGGCGTTGGCCTGGTTGCGCCAATGGGGCCCGGCGAGCATGACAGGAACAGGCGCAAGCATTTTCCTGCCGGTTCAGGACGACCAATTGTGTGAGGAAATTAAGGCGAAAGCCCCTGCCAGCTGGACAGTTTTTGCTACTGTTGGAACGCAGAAGTCAGCGTTGCACACGGAGCTGGATAAGTATCATGAATGAGATTGCCAAGAACAGTTTTGGGGTGTCGCCAAGTCGGTAAGGCACAAGGTTTTGATCCTTGCATGCGCAGGTTCGAGTCCTGCCACCCCAGCCACATTCACTCGTAACCCTCTGGAAGATATTGTGCCCGAATTGAAAATCTTCACCGGCAATGCCCACAGGGTATTGGCGCGGCGGGTTGTTGATCGCTTGAGAATGGATTTGGGTGATGCCGACGTTGGGCGGTTTAGCGATGGTGAGGTGAGTGTTGAGATTCAGGAAAATGTCCGCGGTAAGGATGTTTTTGTCATCCAGCCGACCTGCGCACCGACGAATGACAATCTGATTGAGCTGATCGTCATGGCAGATTGCCTGCAACGTGCATCGGCGAGTCGGATTACTGCGGTGATTCCGTACTTCGGCTATGCCCGCCAGGACCGGCGGGTGAGATCAGCCCGGGTGCCGATTACCGCTAAAGTGGTCGCGGACATGCTGGTCAGCGCCGGTATAAATCGGGTGCTGACCATTGACTTGCATGCAGACCAGATTCAGGGATTTTTTGATATCCCGGTAGATAATATTTATGCGACGCCGGTATTGCTGATTGATATTGAGCGCCAGGACTATGAAGACCTGATGATCGTTTCCCCGGACGTCGGTGGCGTGGTGCGCGCCCGGGCGATGGCCAAGCAGTTGAACGATGCGGACCTGGCGATTATCGATAAGCGACGTCCGAAGGCGAATGAATCAGAGGTGATGCATATTATCGGTGATGTTGACGGCCGAACCTGCCTGCTTGTCGATGACATGGTGGATACCGCCGGGACCTTGTGTGCAGCAGCGAACGCGCTCAAGCAGCATGGGGCAAAGAAAGTCGTCGCCTATTGTACGCATCCGGTCTTGTCGGGTAAGGCACTGGCCAATATTGCCGGATCGACACTGGATGAATTGGTGGTAACCGATACCATTCCATTATCAGAAGAAGCGACGCAGTGCAGCAAGATTCGCCAGCTGAGCATCGCGGACGAACTGGCTGAGTCCATTAGACGGATCAGTAATGAAGAGTCGCTGAGTGCGTTGTTTTCGAAACGAATTCAGCCGGCACTTTTTTAACGATATTTGTTCGAGAGTAGTTTTTGATTATTGCCCTTAACGGGGTACAACCGCTGGAAGAAACGGTCGCAGTGACTTCCGGCTCAACTTAGGAGATAGACCATGGCAGACTTCGAACTTAGTGTCGAACTGCGTAGCGACAAAGGGAAAGGTGCGAGCCGCCGCCTGCGTCGTAATGCCGATCTTGTTCCCGCGATCCTTTATGGCGCGGGCAAGGATCCACAACCACTTTCCATTCCCCACAAGGATTTGTTCAAGGCCTGTGAGGATGAGGCCTTCTTTTCACGAATCATTGTGATCAAGACTGGCGGCGAGAAGCAGAATGCTATTTTAAAAGATCTGCAGCGCCACCCGGCGAAAAATCGGATTATGCATGCCGACTTTTTCAGGATTCAGATGGACCAGGAAATCACCGTCGAGGTCCCGTTGCACTTCCTCAACGAAGATTCCTGCCCAGGCGTGAAGCTGCAAGGTGGCAGCGTGTCGCATAACATGACCTCGATCGAGATCAGCTGTTTACCAGGCAATCTACCGGAGTATATCGAGATAGATATCGTTGCTCTGGATATTGGTGACTCTATTCATATGAGCGGAATCGTATTGCCTGAAGGTCTGAGCATACCAGAACTCGCCCAGGGTGAAGATCATGACCAGGTCGTGGTCGCGATTAATGCGCCTCGCAGAGTTGACGATGATGAGGACACTGAAGCTGAGGACGCTGATGCTGAAGCAGGCACCACTGATGCTGCTGATGGTGATGCTGACGAAGAGACACCTGACGACTAAACGTCGATCCGGTGGAGGTTCTCATGAATGCTCCCCTCAAGCTGATTGTTGGCATAGGCAATCCGGGTGACCAATACGCCAATACCCGCCACAACGCGGGTATCTGGTTTGTTGAGCGCATGGCGGATCAGCTCGGCGGTAACTTTCGGCTGGAGAAGAAATTCTTCGGCCGCGTTGCCGAGGTCAGCGTTGACGGCCAGGGCCTGCGTCTGTTGATTCCAACAACCTATATGAATGAGAGTGGTAAATCGGTGGGCGCTTTTGCGAGTTTTTTCCGGATCAACGCCGATCGCATCATGATCGCTCACGACGAACTTGATCTTGCCATTGGTATTATCAGATTCAAGCAGGGGGGTGGACTCGCTGGCCATAACGGCCTTCGGGATATCAGTCGGAGCATGTCAGGAACCACTGACTTTAATCGGTTGCGGATTGGTGTAGGTCATCCAGGAGACAAGACTGAAGTGATGGGTCACGTACTCAGTGCTGCCTCTGCAGAGGATAGAAATACTATAGGTCAGTGTATTGACGAAGCGCTGGCCTGCATGCCGCTGGCGCTGGCAGGAGAATGGGACAAGGCGATGAATCGGCTTCACAATTTTAAAATTGAGAACGAATAATGGGATTTAAGTGTGGCATCGTCGGGCTGCCCAATGTGGGCAAGTCAACGCTGTTTAATGCGTTGACCAAAGCAGGTGTCGGCGCAGAGAACTTTCCTTTCTGCACCATCGAGCCTAACTCCGGTGTCGTACCCATGCCTGATCCACGGCTGGATAAGCTCGCGGAGATCGTCAAACCCCAGCGGGTGGTGCCGACCACCATGGAGTTTGTTGACATTGCTGGGCTCGTTGCGGGCGCCTCGAAAGGTGAGGGTCTTGGAAATCAGTTTCTGGCCAATATTCGCGAGACCGATGCCATCGCGCATGTGGTTCGCTGTTTCGTGGACGAAAATGTCACCCACGTTTCAAACACAATCGATCCGGTGCGGGACATTGAAGTGATCAACACCGAGCTACAGCTGGCGGATCTTGAGACGGTTGAGAAGGGGATTACCCGGGTCAATCGAATAGCAAAAAGCGGAGACAAGGACGCCGTCGCCTCGAAGTTTTTCCTGGAATCCGTGCTGGCACATATCGACGGCGGCAATCCTGCGCGCACTTTTAGCTTCACCGAAGACCAGTTAAAGGAAATACGAGATCTGCACCTGCTGACCATGAAACCAGTGTTGTTTATTGCCAATGTTGATGAGTCGGGTTTCGAGGACAATCCCCTGCTCGAATCTGTTAGGGAAATCGCGCAAAAGGAATCCTCGGGTGTCGTCGCAATCTGCAACAAGCTGGAAGCAGAAATAGCAGAACTCGATGAAGATGAGAAAGCTGAGTTTCTGGCGGACCTGGGCATGAGCGAACCAGGTCTTGATCGAGTGATCCGGGCCGGATATGAACTGCTGGGCTTGCAGACTTATTTCACTGCCGGTGAGAAAGAAGTCCGCGCCTGGACTGTGCGTCGCCTGGCAACCGCGCCGAAGGCGGCAGCGGTGATTCATACGGATTTTGAGAAGGGCTTTATCCGTGCGGAAGTGATTGGCTACGATGATTACGTTGCTGGCAACGGTGAGGCGGGTGCCAAAGAGGCTGGCAAGTGGCGACTGGAGGGAAAGGAATATCTCGTTAAAGACGGTGACGTGATTCACTTCAGGTTCAATGTTTAGCCGGGGGATTTGCCCATGATTGCCAGAATCCAGTCCATGGGGGTACTGCGCAACCTGCTGCAATTACTGGCGCTGATTTTCGCCGCCCTGATGCCGTTCAGCGGCATGCCCGGATATTCTGATGACTGGGACCTGTTTTTCTCTGGCGTATTACCGGCAAGCGCACCGATCGTGATCATCGTGCTGATGCTCGATGTGATGATGACCCAGATCTGGAAAGATGGTGAGACACCGGAGCGAATCGCTGAACTGAACTTTATAATCAAGGCCCATTGCATCGTCGCTCTGGTGCTGTTGATCGCGTTCCTTAGCATTTTCCTGCCGGTGTTGGTGCGTTAGCAATTATTTAGTCGTATTCCAGTGCCTCATAGAACCGGTCGGCCAGCAGACCCTGGGTATTCGGATCAGTATTACGGAAGTTCACAGGCATGCTCGGACAATCCTCCGTGCCGGGCAGACCGGGTAACGACGCGCACGGATGAAGCGAAAAATGTAAATGAGGTAGCCCGCCAGTGTTACCGGTGTCCCCGGACAGACCAATCGTGTCTCCTGTGAATACCGGCTGTCCGATGGTGACCTGAACACCGTTTCGAGTCAGGTGCGAGTACAGCGCAACCGTGCCGTCCACGTGCTCGACGGTGATCAGATTGGTCTGATTTCGATCCCCATCAACAGCGCCATCCTGTGCATGTGCGACAACCCCGTCGCGGGCGGCTTTGACTACTGTTCCGATCGGCATGTCGAAGTCATAGCCATACAACCAGAAGCCGGAGTGCCCGAATCCGGAACAATTAGCCTGATTGACACGATAGGATTCACCCACTGTATAGGGAAGCACGAACTCAGATGTCTCCCACGGCGTGAATCCGCTGCAGCTGTCGCCTGGCGGCGGCGAATCGGAGGGATTCTGCGGCTGCGAGCTACCGCCTCCACCACCACCGCTACAGCCAGCAGCGAGCGCTGCTAGCAAAATGATCCTCAGCAAGGGGCCTGTGTATAAGGTCAATGCGTTTTCTTTCCTTGTTTTCCCCCATTTCACCATGGATCAGGCCGATTCTTGACAAGTTCACGGCGAATAAGGAAAATTCGCGTCCCGCGCCAGACTCGCACTGGTGGCGCGCGAGTCGTTTAAGTGTGGCTATGTAGCTCAGCTGGGTAAATCGTCCTCGACGATTTACGGGTTTGAAGAGAGGGGTTTTACCCCGAACGTTGATTCAAACCCTGGCATCCCCCCAGGGACGGTTACAAAGTGATTGGGTACGATGAGTCTAAGTGTGGCTATGTAGCTCAGCTGGTTAGAGCACAGCATTCATAATGCTGGGGTCGGTGGTTCAAGTCCACCCATAGCTACCAACTCGCTTTCTTCGCAAAGCGAAGAAAGTCGAGGCCGACAGCGTTTTCACCGAAGGTGAAAACCGCGAGAGGCGATTCCCTAAAATTCAGTTGTGCCCAAACCGTGCCCAACTCGCGCCCAAAGGTCACACTTTCTTAAGCAACTCACCCGGCTCAATCTCAAAGTAGTCACACAAAGCACTGATCGTATCTGTGTTTGTGTTGTACCCAGGTACGTTTGAAATCCTTGTCAACGTTGGACGGGAAATTCCCGTTTCTTCACTGACCTCATTCAAAGTAATTCGGCGCCCTTCCCTGAAGGACTTCTCATCCAATGCTTGCTTGAAAAGAATGCGAATCACTTAAACCAACCACCTTAAACTGATCGTTTATGATCTATTTAGTTCTTGAAAGATTAGATTAGCTCTATTATGATTCTTATATGAGTCATATGAATCATAGATGATCTAATCGGATCAAGAGAGAATAGCATGAGCTACACCTATCTAACCACCGAGGAACTTTCAGAACGAATCAAGTACGACCCCAGAACGATCAGAAACAGTTTAAAAGATAGCGTACTAATCGAAGGCGTTCACTACATCCGACCTTTTGGCGGCAGAAAGATCCTTTACCTCTGGGAGAAGATTGAGAAGGACATGACAAGGCCAGTCTCAATTGACTCACTGATGTCTGGTGTCATCTAGGAACGATCGATGGGTTCAATTCGTTCAAGATCGGGGAAGCTCTT
>JAJFKA010000025.1 GCA_021773555.1 Gammaproteobacteria bacterium | reverse complement strand
GCCTGGTGAAGAGTGGCACAACGACTCTGGTAAGGAGATAATGCGCAGTGATCCAAAGGGACTGGAAATGAAAAAATTGATGCCTCTGGGCATGTTACTGACCGCCTTACTGATGTGCCTTGCCCAAAGCAGCTTCGCGGCACCGGCATCCGAGGCCAACAAGACTGTGCGCGCTGGATTCGATGTGATGGCGGAAACCGATGCCTATCTCGCGACGATTGATGGCGAGGAGCGCGCGAAATCCGATGCCTATTTCGAAGGCGGTTACTGGTTGTTGCTCTGGACCCTTGTTTGTGAAATCACCATATCGTGGCTGCTGCTACGCAAAGGATTTTCTGCCCGAATTCGGGATTGGACAACCGCGCACAGCAGGGGACCTGTGACCCAGTCGGCACTTCATGGGGTGGTTTATGTGCTGCTCTCAAGCGTCCTGTTGTTCCCCTGGATCCTATACACGGAATACTTCCGGGAACACCAGTATGCGCTGGCGACCCAGTCATTTGGTCCCTGGTTTAAGGATTACGGCATCGAACTTCTCGTCAACACGGTTTTACTCACCGGATTCATCATCGCAATCTATGCCGTGGTGCGCAGGACGGGCGAACGCTGGTGGCTCTGGGGAAGTGTGGTGACCGCTGCGTTGCTGACCGTGTTGATCCTGATTTCACCCGTATTTATCGCACCATTGTTCAATGAATATAAGCCACTGGACGACCCGAAAATTGAAGCAGCGATTCTGTCCATGGCAGCGGCTCAGAACGTGCAGTTTGATCATGTCTATATGTTCGATGCTTCTGCGCAGACTAATCGGGTGAGCGCGAATGTTTCCGGCATTGGTGCGACTAAACGGATTTCACTGAATGACAATCTGCTAAACCAGGGATCGCTCGCAGAAATCAAGGCGGTCATGGGACATGAACTGGGACACTATGTATTAGACCACGCGGTCTTGCGAATCCTGCAGTTTTCGCTGGTGCTCTGCCTGGGCTTTTATCTCGGCACCAAGACCTACAGTTTCGCGATTAAACGCTGGGAGACCGACTGGCGAATCACTGGATTTACCGACACTGCTGGCCTGCCCCTGGCTGCTGCAATACTGTCAGTCTATATATTCCTGATGATACCGGTTCTAAATACCATCATTCGGGTGAGCGAAGCCGAAGCCGACAGGTTTGGCCTGGAGGTAGCACGGGAACCAGAAGGCGCGGCAACCATAGCGTTGAAAGTTGCCCAATACCGTAAGTTAGATCCCGGGCCCGCCGAGGAGATTCTGTTTTATGATCATCCCTCGGGGCGTTCCCGCATTCGAATGGCAATGGAGTGGAAAGCGGCCCACCTGGAAGAATAGGGATCTGCCTCCAGGTTAAGCGATTCTTGTTTCCTGCCTCGAAGTATCCCCTGTCTCAAATCTCCTGATCGATATGAAATCGAATGATTTTTTAGCGAATCGACTCTTATGAGATTGATAAAAATATTCTTAAGCCAGGCCGAGCAATCAACCGGCAGCTGAGATCGGTTGAGCAATAGCGCGATGGCCGCAGACCAAGAGACAACCTCAATGATATTAAGCAGAAAAAAAGTCATTCTGACCGGCGCCGCGGGCGGGATGGGCAGTATTCTGGCATCCCTGATTAGCGAGTCCGGTGCAGAAATAGCATTGATCGACGCCAATGCCGAGTCACTGCAACAACTTTCGACAACCCTTGAAAATTCTTTTGCGATTCCCGGCGATTTGTCCAGCGAAGCAGGTTGCCGGGCGGCCATCGGGAAGGCGCAGGAGGTTTTAGGCGGTGTGGATGTGCTGATTAACCTGGCCGGCTTAATGAGTTTCTGCACCTATGAAGACGAAGATCTCACCCGGGTTCAACTGCTCATGCAGGTCAACCTGATTGCCCCCATGCTTCTCTCAAGAGTCGTGCTGCCTGAGATGCTGGCGCAGGGGAGCGGTCAGATTGTCAATATTGGATCAATGTTTGGGTCAATTGGCTTTGCCTATTTCGCAGCCTATTCCGCCAGCAAATTTGGATTACGAGGATTTTCCCAGGCGCTGCGCAGGGAGCTGGCCGATTCACCCATTAACATCACTTACGTTTCGCCAAGGGCGGTTAAAACACCAATCAATACCGGGCCGATTATGCAAATGGGCGCGGCGACCGGGATGAATATGGATGAGCCGGGAATCATCGCGGCAAAGATATTCAAAGCGATCGAGTCCGACAAGAAGGAAGTTTACCTTGGCTATCCCGAGGCTCTGTTTGCACGGATTAATGGCATTGTGCCCTGGCTTGTTGACAGCGCCACCGCGGCACAAAATCGCATTGCCCGGACCTACGCCAGCCCGGTCGGTTAGCGTTCATGGAAAGCTCAGGGGAAAAATACCAGACTTGAAAGAACGATCGTGGTTAGCAGCAAGGTAGCACCTGTGACTCCGACTGCCAGACCTGCGGTTTTCATGGAGTCGACCTCTCTGCGCTGTATTGATACAACCTCAGCAATTTCAACCGAGCGATCCCTGCCTTCCAGCATGCCATCACCAACCCGGACCACAACGAGATCGAACGACTCGCCGCTTTCCAGCGTGACCTGAATCCTGTCATCACGAGTGAGCAGGTTCCCGGAGGCAATCTGCTCCTGCAATTGTGCGCGACTTTGTGAAATGGGTTGTAAGGTGGTACACCCGACCAGTGTCATCATGAAACAAGCAGCCATCCAGCGCATAGCAGAATCCTCGAGATCACTTGCCTGCCATCAAGGATCCTGTCGCCGGTTTCTGGTTGCGCCGGGTCGACTCCAATTCGGGTCGTGGCAGCGCTTTGCGGCGTGATATTACGCTGGTAGTGACGTTATGCAAGTGGATTTTAATTAAATTAATCGGTCAGTGAAGCAGCTCAATTCGATCCCTGACGGGATTACCAATTCGGCGTACACTCATGCCTGCGGCATCAATTTAATTCTTCAAAGGAGAGCAACATGTTGAGTCTGTCGATACCTGATCACGTTGCGCCAATCAGGCAAAAAGTACTTAATTTTATAGAGCAGGAAGTCTATCCGGTTGAAAAAGAACTGGTTGAGGACAAGGTAGGATCACGGGGTGGTGAGATTTTGAAGGGCCTGATGCAGAAGGCGAAAGATCAGGGCCTCTGGGCGCTGGGACATCCCGAGGCGATCGGTGGCGGCGGCCTGCCCTTTATGGATTATGTCTTCGTCAATGAAGTTGTTGGGCGGTCTGAAATCGCAACCGTGGCACTTGGCACGCACTCGTTACAGGACTCCATTATGTTGCATCGTTATGCCAGTGAGAAATGGCGTGATCAGTATCTGCGGCCGCTGGTGGATGGAGAGGTTTTCCCGAGCTTTGGTATGACAGAGCCGGAAGTTGCTGGATCGGATCCAACCAAACTGCGAACCCACGCGCATCTTGATGGTGATGAGTGGGTGATCAACGGCCACAAATGGTTTACCTCCGGCGCAGGTAGTGCTGCCTATACCACTGCGATGGTTCGAACCGAGCCGGATGCACCGGATCACTCGGCATTTTCAATGATCGTGGTACCAACCGACACCCCTGGATATAACATTATCCGGGACGTGAAAGTCATGGGGCAGGCAGATGGTCACTACGAGGTACGTTATGAGAATGTTCGGGTACCCAAGGATAACCTGCTGGGGCCGCGCGGCCAGGGATTCAAAATCGCCCAGGACCGCCTCGGACCCGGCAGGATTTTTCACTGTATGCGCTGGCTGGGTCAGGCGCAGCGTGCCTTTGATCTGATGTGTGCACGTGCGAATTCGCGTGAAGCCTTTGGTAAACCGTTGGGCCAGCACCAGCAGATTCAGAAATTCATTTTTGATACAGCTGCAGAGATCCAGGCATCGCGACTGTTGACGTTACACGCGGCGCAGAAAATCGATCAGGGTGATGAAGCGCGAATAGAAATCGGTTTAATCAAGGTCTACGGCGCCTCCATGCTGCACAACGCGATCGACCGGGCCATCCAGGTTCACGGGGCTCTGGGCGTCACTGAGGATACCCCGCTCGAACGCATGTACCGCCATGCCCGCTTTGCACGAATCTATGATGGTGCAGATGAGGTTCATGTTATGAACACGGCGCGCAGGATTCTGAAAACTTATGCGGATGGTTCAACATTTGATTTTGGCTTGCGCTGATCGGTTTATCCGGGATGACCGTCCGGTCTTGGTCGGATAAGCATGTGGGTGTAGGCGATCAGGAATATGAGTAGTGATCCTGACCAGGTCGCCGCACTGAGGAAGTAAAGCGGTGCGGAGAAGCCGACCGGCGCAAACGGGATCGTGATTCGCAGGATTGCGGTCAGGTTGATCAGCAGATAGGACCACACCACACCGGTGGGCAGGGTCAGCGTGCGGCCCGTATGTCCAAGGCCAACACGGGTGGCCACTGCAATGATGCTGCCGGAAATCGCACCGATGGTGATCGCGTGAAGTCCGATGCGTGGATCAATTGGGGCACCCGTCAGTGCCAGTCCGTCCAGCACCAGACCGATCACAATCCAGGCTGCACCTGCATGGAGTGACCAGAGCAATGGAGTTCGAGTGGTCAACCAGGATTGCCAGGTGAATAGCCTGACCGCGATGACGACTGCGGCCAGCAATGAAAACAGACCAACTGTGAAAGGATCCGTGAATGGTCTGATCACTCCCAGTGTCGCGACGCATCCGATGCACAGAATATTTAATATCGGTCGCTGCCGGATTGAATGCGCGATCCCCTGCATGGCGAGCGCGTTTGCGGTGAATGCAGGTACGATCCTGCCACTGATAACCACGAGCAGTACCATCACGAAATCAACGGTACCCCTGAGCGCAACGGCTGCCACATTTTCAATGAACCCCATTGCCTGCGCGTGCATCAATCCGTTGGCGAGTGTCAGCGCGCCGAGCACCAGAATCAGCGCGTAGTTGTGCCATTGCCGGGTACCCCACAAGGTCCAGACCAGGGCCACACCGACGGCAGGCAGAAAGGCGATGTCCAGGAGTGCCACCACACCCGGCGGCAGATAGTTCACCAGCGCAAATGCCACGCGACCCGCAGCCCACAGGATGACAAGCGCTATCAGGGGCTTGCCGGAGAGGGCGCGCCGACCAGACCAGACGGCAGATGCGGTTAACAGGAATCCGGCGATCGCCGCGGCGGCGAACCCGAAGATCATTTCGTGACCATGCCACCACATGGGCGTGATCCACTGAGGTGCGCTGCTGATCCCCTGCCAGACTAAAATCCACCACGGAATGATAAATGCGCCATGCACTGCAAGGCCCAGGAAAAATGGCCGAAAAGCGCGCCCCCATAGTCCATAGACGGGTGAGATACGGGCCCGCTCACTGGGGAGAATTGGTTGTGTCATGCGATGAACTTCCGGTTTCGGACAGTAAGTGTGGCCCGGTCGTTGGATTGAGGGTCCTGGACGTGGGCCTTGGTGGAGGGGCGCTTAACAGCCTTTTTTGTGTTGCTGATCAGTCCTGCCAGAGTCGGGAAGATGCTTTCATAAACCGTATCATCATGATCATGCTCATTATCAGGTTGCCGGAACGGGGATCGAGTAACTGCGACTCATAATAGAAGAATTCGGTTTTGGGTGTTTCGCCTACCGCCAGCACCTTAGCGCACGTTTCATAATCGTATTCAACCAGTGCGGGGCCTTTCACGGCCTGCAATTCAATTGCACCGAAAAGGCCAACCCCGAAGTTGCCGTCCCGTGGTAACAGTGCGGCTTCTCCCGGGCGCATGGCCTGCACCTGTAATGCTGGTGTCATGATTTTGTGACCATAGATCGAAGCGTCAGTGTAGGCAGCCAGGCTTTCAGTGATGACGCCCAGTCTTCGGTCCAGACCTTCCTGAGTTACTCTGGTTGGCACCACAGGGCCATCCCGGCCGACTTCAACGTTGGCGAGGATTCTTAAATCGTCGGCTTCCGGGATGTTTTCCAGGCGTTTGCGGACAGCTGAGTTCAGGTCCGGTGCACCAACCGAGGCGGTGCCATCACAAATTCGGTGTTCATCCGGATCATCCATCCAGATTGAAATTTGTCTGTCGCCCTGCGTTTCTGTCGGTCGCTGTACGCAAGCCTGAACGGGCTCATCGTCGGTGGTGGCATAACGGAAGTAAAGGGACATATTACCGGTGTCGAGCCACTCGGAGCCGAGTGTTTCAATCAGCAGTGGTGGGAACTGTTCCATGTGCAGTGAGCCGGCAACGGTGCCGCCGCGGAAACCTAGTTTTTGTGCGGTTTCCTGATCGTGAATACTACCAGCACCGGCGTGGATGGCGCTGTTTTTGGGTCGGCGCAGCGGCCCTTTGATCGCGCCATCGTCCAATTCTGTGTAGCTGAAAGCAGTTTCCATTGATTGACTCCTGGTTTGTCGGTTAAGCCTTAAATAGCGGATTGTGTCTGGAGATTAACACTACTCCCGTGCGGACCGGGTTGGAATAGTCAATTGGTTGATATCGATCAACTTTTTTGCGTGAGCCACGGTGCATATTCAGTCTTGTTGACAGCCGGGTCTGACTGACGAGTGATCAAATCGGCGCCGGAATTTCCAGCAGACCAACGACGGTATTGTCTGCGCGACGTAGTCCGATGAATGCCTCACCAAAGCGGGCATGGATGGGATAGAAAGCATAGTTGTCCACGTGGCCGTGATCTCTGACGAGCCACGGGCGCTACTAAACAATGATTCAAATGGCTTCGTCGACCGGGTGCAAAAAGTTATAATCAAGCCCCTTTGCTTGTTTACTAACGCCCACGATGAAGGCTCTTGGAATACGTTTAATAATTTTGCTGCCGCTCGTCTGGCTGATAACGGGTTGTGTAGGACCAAAATCCCAGGTACTCGAACCTTTTACCACGGATGGCTGCAGCCTGTTCCCGGATGACAAGATCCTCTCCTGTTGCACTGACCATGATATTGACTACTGGCAGGGAGGCGATGCGCTGCAGCGTAAACAGGTTGATTTGCGTTTTCGAAGTTGTGTGCTTGAGATCAGCGGTAGTGAGGCACTTTCAGAACTAGCCTACCGCGGCGTCAGAATAGGCGGTAATCCCTACCTGCCACCCAGCGCCGGGTGGGGTTATGGCTGGGCGTTTGGCCGGGGATACAAAGCGCTCAGTCCCGGCGAATGGATTCAGATTAAAGCTGAAATGACCGCGCGCCTGCATGAGTTCGAGCTTAAATGCGCGGCCGGTGACCAGCGATCGTGCAACATTCAGACGATACTTGCCCGGCGACCTGAGTTTGATCAAACACAGTAGCCAGATCGCACTTGATCGATTGACCATATCCCACAACGAAGCCATCAATTTCCTACAGAACCGACGTCGCGATTGCTTAACAATGGTCGTAAATCGGGAGGAAATCACATGGGTATTGCAGAAGAATTTGTTGAGGGGAAACGCGATGAGCTGTTGGCGTATCTTGATGGCCGGGCACCAAACTCAGAATTTCCGCTGGAGCCAATGGATTTTGTCGATAGCGTTCTCGATGACTGGCACACGCTCTTTCAATTGGAGCCGTCGGTGGAGGCAGCGCTGGTTGAACGCGGTGTCGTACAAAACCCCCTGATCAAAAACCTGCCGGAGCCAACGCGCAAGGAAAGGACCTTCTGGTATGCACTTTACCAATTTGAAAATCTGACTGAGTCTCCGGGGCTGGATGACTCCTCGTTTGGAAAATTACTTCTGCAGAACATGAAGCTGGTGAGAGAAAAATTGCGCCGCCGGGAAGACTTGCCGCCACAATTCTTTGCAACCCGCCCCGGGGAACCGGTATATGGTCCCGACGGAACAGCACTTGATGATGAGGATTTTGAGGATTGGATAGAGATGGAGGACCAATCCGAGTTCGGGGATTCATCAACCGGTAATTGACTGCCGCGTACTCCGTAGAAGTACTGAACGGCATCGTCTGGTAGCACGTCGCGGGCAGAATTGATGAGAATATCGCAATCCAGGTGAGAGTACAGCGACTCGAGTCGACCCTGGAGAGCCGAGATGTAATTTGTGCGAAGATTGCCGATTGCATTGAGGTGAAGGGTGATGCCCGGAACGCGTCATATTGGTCTGTGGGTTGTGTTTGCAGTTTCCCTGCTGGCCTATGGTTTGACCATGCCGCGACATATCACACTGGAAGACGCGGGCTTATTTCAAATGGTTTGCCAGCTAGGGGGCTTGTCTCATCCGCCAGGCTATCCACTTTTCACGGTGTTGTGTCAGAGTGTCCTGCCTGGCGATGCCGACGTCATCTACGGTAATTTTCTCTCTGCCATTTTCGCCGCCACTGCGGTTTCCCTGTTGTATGAAATCTGTTTGCTTGAGACGGATGATTGGCAGATTGCGCTTTGTGTAAGTCTGGGCATGGCATTCAGCAGTGTTTTCTGGTCCCAGGCGATCATCATTGAAGTGTATTCGCTGGCGGTTGCACTTTTCCTGGTTTGTTGGCTTCTGTTGGCTAAATACCGCGAATCGCGGGATTCAAAATATTGGTTCGGCGCTTGTTTTGCTTATGGACTTGGCTTGGCTAATCACTGGCCCTTGCTGCTATTGTCCAGTCCCGCGTTGTTACTGTTCAGTTGGCCAGTGCTGCGACACCTGACGTCCTGCTGCCGTTCACCAGGTTTTCTGTTGTCGTCGGTCGGAATTTTCCTGCTCGGACTGACGCCTTATCTGTCCTTGCTGTTGCAAACCGACCCGGTGATCAGCGTCACTGGAGGCATTCATTCTATGTCGGACCTGGTCAGCCACGTGTCTCGTGGCAGTTATGACTTTCAGGTTGAGTCTCGACTCGCAGATCGGGTGGGGTTGTCGGTCTGGCTATTGCAAAGTGGACTGCTGCAACTCGGTTATCTGGGCGCGCCGTTCATTCTGTTAGGTCTCGGCAGGTCAATGGTCACGCTTCCGCTGCACCGGTCCCTGGGGCTAATTGTTTTGTTTCTGGGTTCAACCATCGTGCTGGTGCTGCTAGTCGATTTTCAGAACAACCATACCCAACGGGCGCTGTTCTGGCCGTATCCGATTATTGCTTACGTGGCCGTGGCCTACTGGTTTGGCTACGGGGTTACCGCGACAATTGCAGTCATAAAAACCGTCGGCGGTTCGATTCGGCATGCGTTCGTACTGCTGGTACTCGTGGGCGTGGCAATGCTGGGCTATGTGAATCAAAATCGCAGCCAGTCGGTGTTTGTGGAGCAGTTTACTAAGACCGTGCTTGCGAGCATGCCTGCGGACGCGACGCTTATCGTCGAAGGAGACAACCAGACGGGACCATTCGGATACCTGCATCTTGCGCGTGGCCTTCGCCCGGATATCGAATTATTAAACTGGGATAGCGCGGTTTTTGCCAATCGTTTGACACCGGCGCAGGCTAAAAAATCCACTCGCGAATCCGCATTTGTCGAATATATTAATACAACCAGGAAGCGCGTGTTTGTCATCAATCCGGTATTATCGCCGGTAACCGATTTCGGTGCTTACTTTGAATTCAACCCCGCCGGAAATTCGATCGACTTTAAGCCCGAGTTGGAAGTGTTTCTTGATACGTTACTGACGCTGTACGAACAAAATCTGGTCATGCAGCGCCATGAACAAAGCTTCCTGTTCGATCGGCTTTGGCGATTCGCCGGTCAGTACGTTCGTTATGCATCAAGTCAAAATCCGAAGGATATTCCCGCGCTGCGGCGTAATCGCCTTGTCAGGTTGCTTGAAATCTTTCCCGGAAAACTGGCACTGCTCGAAAACCAGTTCGAGCAGGGACTCAGCAAACCAGAATTGCTCGCGTTAATCTCCCAGGCGGAAATGCAAATACCAGAGTTTGCGAGCCAGGGGAGTCTGGGTCTGTTCTATGATCTGTCTGGCCGGACCCATTTGCTTACACCCGAGAATCGTGAGCTGGCGATAGTCAGTTTTCAGCGTTCGCTCGATGCCTATCCGCAATCAGACAATCGCAGCATCTGCGCATTGCATAAACTTCTGAAAGGAGGCGCTGCAGCAGCCCGGCTGTCCCAGCGCTTCCCTTCGGTCAGTTGCCCAAATGGATGATGTAAGGTGGCGATCCAGAAGCCTCCCGGGTTAGTTGTAGGCGTACTTTGGCTCCCAGTCTTCTCCGCCTTCGGGAGTCATGGCGAGGAAACTGTAAACCGAGTTGAAATCATCGCCGGGACCAAAGGTTGAATCCGATACTCTGAGAATTCGATCTCCCTGTTTCCTGAGTACAGAAACGCCTGGCCAGTATCCGTCCTTGAAGTAACCCATTGCTTTTGCGAAGTCCGTTCCCTGATGCGAAACCATTCGAAACCGCCAGCCCCTGCCCGCAGCAAATTCCGCCTGTACCCGAGGGGCATCTGGCGATGACACGACGAACGCTGCACGGTCCTGCAAGTGGTCAAGCACGCCGTTGAAGCCGTCCGCCCATTGGGTACAGCTCGGACAGCTCTTACCCATATTGTGGATCATGAAGAGCGTGTCCTTGTCGCCGAACAGCGAAGCTAGTGTTACCTCGCCATCAACAACCGAAAGTTTGTAGTTAGTGATTTCCTCAGGCTCAATATCAGTCTGTAGTGTGCGCATTTCGGCGCGTAGCGACATAATCTTTTGACGCCGTTTGTTTATTTCCGTCATGGTCTCCTGATAAGACATTTTGTTCTCCTGTTTTAGGGTTAGTCCCGCTGGTTTTCATCCTCACTGTGATCGTGCCCGTGGCTGTCGTCTTCCGTGTTGCTGTTGTCCAGCTCCGGCAGAAATGCAACCAGCGTATCGAACTGCTGCTGCCAGTATTTCGCGTACTGATTAATCCAGCCTGCGGCACTGGCAATCGGTTCTGCATCGAGCCTGCACCGACTGATCCTTCCGGTCCTCTCCTGGGTAATGAGCCCCGCTCTGACCAGCACCTGAATGTGCCTGGACACGGCTTGCAGCGAGATGTCAAAGGGTTGTGCCAGTTCGCTGACCAATAACTCTTCACCATCCAGCCTGGTGAGTATTTCGCGGCGTACCGGGTCGGAAAGCGCCGCAAACACAAGATTGAGCACCGCTTGTTCGCGATCTGTTGATTTGACTGGCTTTGACATTCGCACATTCAATCATATGGTTGAATATCAATCAATAGGTTGATTATAAACCGCAAATGACTTGCGAAGGTTAGTTGATGCTGTGAGCATGCCGTGTCCATATTTAAGGATTGTGGGAATGCCGGGACTGAATCCGATTGATGTTATCGCGATCGGCGTATGTGTAATCACGGCCAGTATTCTGCTGCGTCCTGCATTCAGCAACGCGCCGCTCTGGCATGCGACAGTTACGCCGCTTGCATCAATTATCGGTAGTGGCTTTCTTGTGGTAGCGCCGATGCTCAACGTCGCGCTGGGCGGAATGGCACTTGTGGGGATGATTTTCATCGTACTGGTGGCGTTTCTGATCGGTGGTGTTATCCGCTATAACATCGGCCACAGCCATCGTGACCTGGTGAGTGCGAGCATTACCGGTGCAGTCCAGTTGGAACGTGGCTCGGACCTGGCGCTGGCGCTGGCCTATGTCGTGTCCGTGGCGTTTTATATCCGACTACTGGCGGCGTTTTTACTGAGTGCCGTACAGATCGACTCGGAATTGATCGCAGATTTTGTCGCGACAGTTGTGCTCTTGTTCATTGGCGGCTACGGCAGCCGATATGGCCTGCACGGGTTGGAACGACTGGAAACCTATTCGGTGACCATAAAGCTCGCGATAATTGCCGCGCTGCTGGTCTGGCTGGCGGCATTCGACATGACCCGACCGGTTGAGTTTGCCGGTAACCAGGATCACGGTAATGATCTCTGGGAGACGCTGCGCGTTATGGCTGGGCTGTTGCTGGTCGTGCAGGGATTTGAGACATCGAGGTATCTTGGCGCGGAGTACTCAAGCGCGGTGCGCATCAGGACCATGCGCTGGGCGCAACTGATTTCGGCCGCCATATACGTCACCTTTATCGCACTGGTTACACCGCTCATACAGAGTCTTCCGAGTACCGCCATTAGTGAGACATCGTTGATTGACGCGGTTGGCGTGATCACGCCGTTGTTGCCGGTATTCCTGATTGTTGCCGCATTGATGAGTCAGTTCAGCGCCGCGATAGCCGACACGCTGGGGGCAGGTGGTGTCGTCGAAGAGGAATCGAAGGGAGTGATCACCACAGTGGTTAGTTATCCGGTGATTGCCTGCGGCGCGGTATTGTTAATCTGGGTAACAAACATATTCGAACTGGTCGCCCTGGCATCGCGAGCGTTTGCACTCTTTTATTTGTTGCAGACCTTGCTGGCGATCCGTCTAGTTGCGTTCCAGGAACAGCGGTTCAGGCGGGTGGCCTATCTTGTGGTGTACTCGATGCTCGCGTTGCTGATGTTGTTCGTGGTGATCTATGCGAAACCGGCTGAGATCTGATCGGATAGTTGCCCCACGACACGGAGGTTTTCTGTCGATGATCGGGTCGCGCGATGTGTGTCGTGGTAGCATAACGGCATGTGGCAAATGACCTTAAAACAACGACGCAGGCACGGTGAACTGATTGGTGAACTTGATCGCCTGAAAAAGGATCCGCATTTCAAGGTCCCTGACGGCTACGTACCAGGCGCCGACGAGGCGGAGGACGCGAAATATGTCGCGGTGCTGGAGAAGCTGAATACTATCCTTGAGCAATTGCATGCGCTGGAGACCGCAGCGCGAGAACGGGTCTGATCCGAATGGCACTTACTTAAGCAAATTTTGTCGTTCGAAGTGCCATCCTGAAGGCTTTAGCGGAAGGTGCAGTGGTTCCTTTCCGCAGCCTTCAGGTGTAGCGCCGAGCGCGTGGAGAAAGACCCGCAGGGGCTTTTGACCAAGTGAGGGAAGCTCGGAGAGCCGCAAGCCGCGTAGGAAAGGAACCACTGCACCTTTTGCGAAACAACCCGGTTCAATGTTAAGTAAGGGCCATTCGGCTCTGATCCTCGTTAGTCAAACGCGGAAAAGACCGGGAATGATTTAACGTCAGGCGCTATCAGCAGCGGCTTCAAGCGCGGCTTCCGTCAGTTCAGCAAAACAATCGGCAGCAAGATTCCTGAATTGTTGCAGGTCCGGCATTAACCTGGGATCTGCAGTGAACCCGAATACCATCTGGCCGTTGTAACTGCCGACGCCCACACCAAGGCCCAGGTTGCCGCCCAACATCAGGGTACCCAGCAGGCTGGTGACCTCATGCCCGGCGATATATTGGGTCCAGGTGGGACCGGGTACGTTGGTCAGCGTGAAATTGAAGCCAAACTGTTGCGGTCGTGCACCGATGACCGGTGTGACAGGTTGCGGATTTCTTGCCGCCAGCGCGGTGGGATCAAACGCCGTGCCGATGGCAAGCGAGGGCGCCATGAAAGCCGGTGGGACATTTGGCTGGGTTTCCTGCAATCGATTCATGGTTTCGGCTTCACCCCGATCTTTAATACCCTGGAGTTCTTCTCTCACCTCTTCGTACCTGGCGGTCATTGATTTCGATCCGGCGTCGAGAATCGGGAACATGCCGGAAACCTTGTTTCCCTCCATATCCAGCGGGTTGCTGTCTTTTTCCCGAACATTCACCGGGCACATCAGCCGCAAGGACTGGTTGTTTGTTATTTCTCCCTTTGACTTCATGTATCGCGCTGCAGCTTCAACGATCACGGCAACCGCAACGTCGTTCATCGTTCCCCCAAACGCACCCCGAATGGGTTTGAAGTCTGCAAGGGTCATTGGCAAGGTTGTGAATTTTCTCTTCGGACCTACCGGTCCTGCATTCCAGGGTGCCTGCATTACCGGGCGAGCCATCCGGTTCATCAACGCTGTGGACTTCTGAACGAAGCCAGCGTCAAACGGGTTACTGCCGAATCCGGCTGTGAGCGAGGTCGTGAATGCCTGGGCCTGCTCAGCCAGCGCTTCCTGCATCAGTTCAGCCTGAGCTGGCTCGGCAGGGGGGTTCCAGGCGTCAGAAGGTGAAGGAGGTGCGGGTGCATCAGGGGCTGTGTCGGTCAGCACTGTTGTGATAGCGATGGCGGTGGCGCCATCTACGAATGCATGGTGGGTTATTTGCGCGATCAGGGTTTGCCCTTCGATATCAGACAGTACGTAGGTGAGCCACAAAGGTCGGTCCCGTTCGAGTAAAGGCTCCCCGAGTTCCAGCGCGATCTCAATTGCCTGCGCCATGGATGTCCCGGCGGGCAGGTCGTGCGGCTTGATATGATTTTCCAGCTGGAAATCCGGATCATCGATCCATTTTGGGTGGGCCATGTTGAAAGGAACAAAGGCGAGTTTTTGCCGAAATCGCGGTACCAGATGGATACGCGCGCGGTAGTATTCAAGCAACTCAGCGTAACTGACAATCCCATCGAGGGTGATCAGCCCGACGCTGTGCATGGGCCCGCTGGCAGTTTCGGTATAAAGGAAAGATGCATCGTGGGTAGATAGTCGCAAGAGTTGCTCCGGGTACCAGGGTATATTCTCATGGTACATTAATTGAACACCGGGGCCAGCCCAGTAGTATAAGCCGGTGATTCTGATATTGTGTGCCGATGATGGAACAGGCTTTAAGAAGTCTTGATACCCGCCTCGTGCAGGCGACTCAAGGCGTGAAATTACTCTCGCACGTAAGCTGGCCTGCATCGATCCGGGATGCGTTCCTGGCCGGCTGGCGTGACGATTCACCTCGATTGCCGGTGGTTGAATATAAACCCGTTTCCCTGGATGAAACCCGGGTTGAATTGGATCGAATCTCCCATGAGGCCACCGGGATTGGTTCCGCCATCGGGGATTTTCTTTCTGAAACTGCCCGGAGTTACGCGCGGATAGCAGAGTTAATGGTGCACGCTGGCAGCGAGCGCGCCGGAGAGTTGTCCAGCGAGATTTACGGTCGGCCTGGTATGCTGATTCCTGGAAGCGACCAGACCAGTGTCGATGCCGCCAGATACTTTATCGACGTCAGTCGTGATTTCCGCCTTCATCATCAGGTTCCCGAATCCGCCTACTGTATACCGGCAAGCATCGTCGCCAGTGAAATAACTACCCGGATCAGGGCGGTCATTGATGAGGATGTCATTACCGTTGTCATTGATCCCAACCTCACAGCGAAAGCTGCGGCCGGAGCAACGCGTATCCGGATCAGGGAGGGCACCAGTTTCTCCGAGAGTGATATCAACCAGTTGCTCCAGCATGAAGCCTTTGTACACAGCCTGACGGCGCTGAATGGCAGACGGCAACCAAATCTCAAATCACTTTCGCTGGGAGCGCCGCGCACGACGGCCGCGCAGGAAGGACTCGCAACATTTGCTGAACTGGTGACAGGCGCCATCGACATTTCACGGATGGCTCGCCTGGCGATGCGCGTCTTAGCGATCGAGATGGCGCTGTCGGGTGCAGACTTTATTGAGGTCTTCCGGTTTTTTCTGGAATCGGGACAAAACGAAGTGGAAAGCTACAACTCCGCCGCAAGGGTATTCCGCGGTGTACCGGTTACTGGCGGCACTGCGTTTACCAAGGATGTGGTCTATTTGACCGGCCTGCTCGAAGTTCATACCTTTTTCAGGTGGGCATTAACCCGTCAAAAATTGAACCTGTGCGAACATCTCTTTGCCGGACGAATGAAATTGTCAGACGTACTCAAGCTTGAGGCCGAATTTGAAAATGGAACTCTGGCGGCGCCGAGATACCTTCCCCCCTGGCTTGTGCAGACTAACGGGCTTACGGCGTATCTTGCGTTCTCGGTGTTCGCGGACGCCATCAAGGTTGCAGATGTTGGCTCGGATGCATTTAACATCTGATCAACCGCGGAATAAGGTGCTGGTCGCATTGATGCGCTAAAAAATAGCTACGCATCTATGTTTCGTCAACAGTTGCCCACGCGCGACCGGTACTTCTAACGGCTGCGCGCCCGGGCTTAACTAGAATTCGTAAGCACCGATATCAATGATGCCGTGGCCAATCCGCATTACGCCGCTGTAATCCTCCGGAACATATTCAAGCGGTACACCAGCGTTGATTAATTCTGAGGATTCCTGCAGGTGCAGGTCGCCACCGCCAATGTTTACAAATTGTGGATCCGTGACAATTGACGTTGCGTGGGGAATAAAGTTCCCGAACCGATAAGCATCATACGCGTTGCTGGATAGCTGGACCGACACCGGAACGCCACTGAGATATTGAACGGCGTCACCACCGAAATCCGCAACGATGGTATTTTGCATGCGGAAGTAGCTTGC
>JAJFKA010000024.1 GCA_021773555.1 Gammaproteobacteria bacterium | reverse complement strand
CCGATCTCGAAGAAGGATCCGGTATCGGCGATGGCCTCGATAACGGGCCGCATCTTGTAGACCTTCCTTGGATCTCTCGGGACGACATCCAGTAACATTTCTTCCTTTCGATCGACCGGATCATTGTTAACGACCCGGGTCGGGATTTCATCAATGTTACCGGGCAGGTAGGAAAGGAATTTTTTTGCCATCGTGAAGGCAGCTTCTTCTGATTCTGCTTCATCATCGATGGCGCCGTTCCGGGTGTGGATCTTACTTGCACCCAGTTCTTCTTTGGTGACGTTACCCAGGCTTGCCCAATCCACGAGTGCAGGTCCTGCGATCATCATCTGTGCGGAATTCTTAACGATAACCGAGTAGTGTGAGGTGGTCACACGCGCCGCACCGATTCCTGCAACGGAACCCAGTGCCAGGGAAACGGAAGGTGCAATACCCAGGTGGCTGACAATGGTGTCCCACCCGGCGACTCGAGGGATGTAGGTTCTGCCTGCTGTCTCGATCGTCTTAACCGAACCACCTCCACCCATACCATCGACCAGGCGGATATGCGGTAATCTGAGTTCATGGGCAAGGCCTTCGGCCTGCATCCGCTTACCGGCGATGGAAGCATCAGCGGAACCGCCGCGAACGGTGAAGTCATCGCCGGAAATAATCACGGGTCTGCCGTCAATATCCGCCGTACCGAATACGAAATTGGAAGGCGTGAAGGCAAGCAGTTCACCACTGTCATCGTATTGCGCAACACCCGCAAGTTTGCCCACTTCGTGGAAGCTGTCTGCGTCGACCACCTTGGCCAGTCGTTCTCGAATCGTATACTTGCCGAACTCATGTTGCCGGGCTACTTTGTCGCTGCCACCCATTTGATCCGCCAGATCACTTCTGTGATGTAGTTCGGCGATTTCTTTTTCCCAGCCCATAGCTCCACTCCGCATAAACACCTGCGCGAGTATACACACCTCTCGCAAGCTTTTTTCAGCGATTGGCTTGTCTCCTGAGGGTCGATTTCTTGTGTGGTACCCTCCGGAAGCGAGCAGAAAGGGACGGCCAGGGTTCGCCTGATCCGCTAAGAGCGTCGTCCTGACGCAAAACTATCAATTATCTCCAACCATTTTCTAAGCTTTGTCGTCTTAGTCACTAAGGCTCGCAATTTATCGCGCCATCCATTCGACCAATTACAGAGGTTATATGTCATGAAAACGATTCTGGTCCTGATACTCATCGCCCTTTCAGGTCCCATCCGGGCGGCGGATTCAGCTACTGTGAGTGAGAATAGAACTATCTCAAAAGAACTGAAGGAACAACTGGCCCCGAACGTGGCGGACGCGATCCTGATCGCACCCTATGATGGTTACTACGAGATCTCCGGTCGATCAAAACGGGGCAATCGATTTTCTTTTAATCGGGTCAAATCGAAACGATCCTACCCGGATAGTCGTTGGGAAGATCTGGCTGTCGAGGTGACCGAAAGTCTTAATTTTGAAAGCGGCACCAACTCTGTTGGCAGCAAGACGAAGGCGAGTGCGACAGCTTATGTGATTTTCTATAAAAACGGCATTGAAGGTATTGAGCAGGAGGGAGAAGGTGGTCTGGCACTGGTGATGATCGATGCCAAGAATGCCATGGATAAAAACATGCCCTCGGTAAAAGGATTATCTGCAGCGAAGCTCTTTCTCGTGAATGTTGCCATGAATTAGGTAGTCAGATTACTTGATGTCGCCTCAGCTGCGAGAGAATCGGTAAACCACTAGCAAAACCGATGATGCCGATCAGCGTGAAGGTTTGTTCCACCGAGTAAATGTCCGCATAGTAGCCAAAAAAAGGCATTACTAACGCGGTCAGAATGCGTCCCACCAGGTTTTGTACGGAAAGGATACTGGCCCGAACCGAGGACGCTACTCGCTGGTTAATGAGCTGACTGAAGATGATTTTAAAAAACCCGCGTACTACCTGATGAAGCAGGATAAAGAGAAAACTGAAAGTAAAAACCAGGTTGCCGAGCAGTACCGATGCAAGTGTGCTGACCAGCAGTAGAGCGATGAGTATCATTCTGTCGCCCATCATTTCATTCGCGAAGTAATAATATTTACCTGCAAAGGCTGCGACAAACTGAAATGAGGCAAAAATGATACCAAACCAGAAAACCTCAATTCCGGTAATGGCGAAGTAAGGCTGATACAACCAGAGTCCCGCCTGGTTAAAAGTTAGTACGACCCCCGCATAAACAATAATCCATAACAACGCCGGGTCATTGCGTAATGTCTGTTTGATCTCGTCAAGATGTGAGGCCAGAGTGAAAACCCCGCTCGACCGTGACCGGGACGGTTCTGAGAGAGTCAGGCTGACGAAAAAAGCAGACAGCACAAATGGCAGGCAGGCAAACAATGTCCAGCGCAGGTTGATCTCGCCAATAAATCCGCCAATAACGTTGGTCAGTCCGAGTACGATTGTGCTGTAGAAAATGATGCTGCCCAGTTGTCGCGGGTATTCCTCCGTCCTGCCAAGGGACTTCAATGTGTCAAAGAGAAACGCGGAATCCGCGCCGGATTGCAGGGCGACGAAGGCGGCGAGGAAGAGCTCAGCGATCAGGATTTCTGTAAAGGTATCAGCGAGGCAGTACAGGCCGATGCCAACGGTATTGAAGAAGGCGGCCAGAATCAGGGATAGCTTTCTGCCGTAAATATCCGCGAATACCCCCGAGGGCAGTTCCAGGAGCACCGTTGAGATAGAAAATACTGCCTGAAGAATCATGATCTGAAACATGCTGAGTCCGGCGTCCTGCCAGAACAACACGATAATGGGTAGTTGGAAGTAGGCAGTAACTAATGACTTTTGTAGCATTAGTTTCCATAAATTACTTTCCATGATTCAGGCTTGTCCACCAGTGAGTTGGGCTGACAACCCCTTTGTTTTAGTCGGGACCGACATAGAGCCGATTGCATTGTGTCAAATTCAAGGCATAGTACCCTGAAATTGATGGCTACGCCGGAGGAACTCATGGCAAAAGAGTATCGACAACAGAAGTTTGCACGGCCGCCAGGGGCGACAGAAATATTGCTGGTGCGGCACGGAGAATCTGAAGCGGCGACACCTGATCGACCTTTTCCCCTGGTAGAAGGTCAGGGAGATCCTGCCCTGGCAACGACCGGCCAGGTACAGGCAGTGAAAGTGGGTGAGCGACTTCGACATCTGCCGGTTGAGGCAGTGTATGTGACGAATCTGCGTAGAACTCAACAAACAGCAGCCCCCTTGTGTTTGCACATCGGAATCACGCCGGTGGTTGAACCTGATCTCCGTGAGGTTCATCTGGGTGAATGGGAAGGCGGACTTTTTCGAATCAGGGCACATGAAAATCATCCGCACTATCAGCAGATGCAGTTAGAACAACGCTGGGACGCAATACCGGGAGCCGAGTCTCATGACGCACTGGGAACACGAATTCGCCGCGGCCTCGAGCGCATCGCGCAGAATCACCCTGACCAGCTAGTCGTTGCCGTGGTACACGGGGGTGTCATCGGACACATTATTGCGACTGCAACTGGCGCTACCCCATTCGCGTTTAATGGCGCTGACAACGGCTCTATCAGTCATATAGTCATGGTAGACGGACGCGTTGTCGTTCGCCGGTTCAACGATGCATCGCACCTCAATGAATCGGTGCTGTCTTCCGCATCGATGCCAACGTAACTCAGGCGGATCCGGGATTAGTCGTGCGCTCACGCAGCAGCGCAGAGCGTCTGGTTTTGCCCGCATCGTCGCGCAGTGGGTAATCAACGAACTCAATGCTTCTTGGCACCTTGTAGCGCACCATTCGCGCGTTAAGGAAACTGATCAGCTCTGCTTCGCTCACACCGTCAGGCGCATCGACGATTCCATGGATGACCTGGCCCAGATCTTCATCCGGAAGTCCGATCACCGCGCTGGAGCGAACGGCGGGGTGTGCATCAATCGCGGCCTCCACCTCAGCCGGATATATGTTGGCTCCGCCACTAAGGATCATGTCTGTTTTTCTGTCGGTCAGATAAATGTAACCGGCTTCATCCACATACCCGAGATCCCCAAGAGACTCCCAGCCACCCTCGAGTGCCTGGGATTCTGCGCCGATGTAGTGATAGGTGCTGCCCTGACCACCTTCTGGCAATAGGAAAATTTCCCCGATTTCCCCAACAGGCAGATCGCTGCCTTGTTTGTCAACAACCTTGACCTTACTGGCCCCCATAAGTTTACCAACGGATCCTTTGTGCTGCATCCATTCGTCACCGGTAATCCATGTTGCACCAGTGCCTTCAGTGCCACCGAAAAGTTCGTGAACGCGCTCACCACCCAGCCAGTTGATCCATTCTTCTTTCAACCATGGAGGGCAGGGCGCGGCCAGGTGCAGCATGATGCGCAGGGAGGACAGATCGTACGCGTTACGCACTTCTGCTGGCAGTTTCCAGATACGCAACATCATTGTGGGCACCATCATCATCCAGTCAATCCTGTGTTGCTCAATCAGGCGGAGTGTTTGCTCAGCGTCGAATCGAGTCATCACGATGATGTGGTTGCCGAGATACAGCCCATTCATCGAGAATGAGAAAGGTCCGTTGTGATAGAGCGGACCGGACACCAGTTGCGCACGGTTTCTCATCTGGCGGAGTGGCAGCGCGATGTCAAAGTCGAATGCACCAGGGTTCGCGGAAACAATTATTTTTGGGCGTCCGGTGGAACCACCGGAAGTCGGTGCTTTCCAGTATCGAGCTGTAACATCAGGCAGGGCGGCGTCACTCAGTGCCGGGTCGGCTTCGAATCCGACGGGCAACACGGGTCGTGCGCCATGAGACCCGGGCTCTGCACCGACCACGATGGCCGGATTGGCCAGTTCGACAATTGCCTCGCGCTCAACTAAAGGCAATCGTGCTGAGATTGGCTGCGGCGTCGCACCCAGTTTCCAGATGGCGATGCAGGCTTCGTAGAACTCGATGGAATTGGGTAGTGCCACGGTCACCAAATCGTCTGTCATGACCCCGAGTTGTGTATAGGCGCGAGCAAGGCGATTGGTACGCAGGTCCAGTTGCCTGCGGTTGACCGTATCGCCTTCATGAGTAATTGCGGGGGCGTCGGGATCCGCCTTTGCATTTTCTGTAATCAGGCGGCTTACCGATTTTACAACCATTGTTCATCCTTATCTTGGTCTCGTTCTTCGCTCTGAGCTTATCATGGCCCGGTCTGCCCGAATCAATTATGATCCCCGCTTCATCTGTAAATAGTCAGGCGAATCATGTCCGCATACCGGAAGTTGTTCGACCACTTCGAACACGTGTCACACCTTGAGCATGTACAGGCGATCAGTTCCTGGGACGAGGCATCAATGATGCCGGTCGGAGGTGGCGCGGTTCGCGGCGAGGCAATGGCTACGCTCGGTGTGGTGATACACGGACTGAAGAGTGACCCGAGAATTGGTGATTGGCTGGCGAATGCCGAAGACGAGGCACTCGATGGGGAGCAGCGCGCAAATATCCGGGAAATCGCCCGTGAATACGGGAATGCGACATGCCTGTCAGCGGACCTGGTCAAGCACCTGAAGCTTGCCTCGTCCCGATGTGAACAGGCATGGCGGGTGATGCGACGTGACAATAACTGGCAGGGTATGGCACCGTTGCTCACCGAGGTGGTGGGGCTGGTGAGGGAGGAAGCGGTCATGCGCTCCGAGTGCAATGGCTTGTCCAGGTACAATGCCATGCTGGATACGTATGAACCCGGCATGACGACTGAACGGCTTGATCCTCTGTTTGCCGATCTGAAAGATTTTTTGCCGGGATTCGTGGACCAGGTGCTGGAAGTACAGCAACGTGAACCCGTGTTAAGTGTCGGCGAAGATTTTTCGATAGAAAAACAGCGTGAATTAGGATTGTCTATCATGGCGACCCTGGGCTTCGATTTCGAGCATGGCCGACTGGATATCAGCCACCACCCGTTTTGTGGAGGTGTGCCTGATGATACCCGGATAACGACACGGTACTTTGATGACAACTTCGTTCAGTCGCTGATGGGGGTCATCCACGAAACAGGCCACGCGATGTACGAACAGGGCTTACCGAAGGCCTGGCGTACCCAGCCCGTTGGGAGAGCCTTAAGTGCCGGGACACACGAAAGCCAGTCGCTGCTAATGGAGATGCAGGCCTGTCGCTCGATAGAGTTTCTACATTTTATGACACCGGTTGCACAGAGGGTATTTCTTGGCTCTGAAAGCAACAATCCGGCCTGGAGTGTTGACAATCTGCATCGAATCTATACCCGCGTGGAACGTGGCTTTATCCGTGTCGATGCGGATGAAGTGACCTATCCGCTGCACGTTATCCTGCGCTATGAAATTGAACGCGACCTGGTGGATGCGCGGATTGAAGTCAGCGATATTCCTGATGCCTGGAATCAGAAAATGCAGCAGCTACTTGCCCGGGGAACTGAGGGCAATTTTGCCAACGGCTGCCTGCAGGATGTGCACTGGCCAGCTGCGTTGTTTGGTTATTTTCCTACGTATTCAATCGGTGCGATGACGGCGGCGCAATTGTTCACCGCGGCTGTGGACCAGGTCAGAGAAATTCCTGAGGCAATTCGAAACGGTAATTTTTCCCCGTTGCTCGGTTGGCTGAGAGACAATGTCCACAGTAAAGGGAAACTGCTTGGCTACGACGAATTGATGATTGGTGCAACCGGAGAGGTTCTAAATACGGATTACTTCAAAGCCCATTTGCGGCGACGATATCTTGGCGGCTAACCGACTCAGCAGAGGATTACTTTTTGTCAGACGGTGACAGGTCTTTTGATTCGAATATTGCCTTTCCGCTTGGACGCTCGGCGACTTTCTCCTCCTGAGGTTTTTCTTTCCTCCGTGGAATATCCTGGGGCACGATTGGTTCAATATCCTTGGAGCCGAATGAGGCGCGGCCTGTGGGATTTGCAGCCTTCTCCCTTGCCTCAAGCTTGCGTCGAATCTCCTGAGGTGTCTGAGCAACTTCCTGCTTGTCGGTTGCCTGGGTGCTTTTTTCCACGGGTGCTCGGCGCGCTGGTGGAGGGGAAGGAGGGGCACCTGGATTGCTGAGTTCACGGGATTCGAATCTCGATGCACCAGAAGTTCGTGCCGCATTTTCAAGCTTCTTCCTGATCGCCTCAGGTGTCTGGGCGAGATCTCGAGCTTCCGCTTTGGCCGTACTCAGTTCCCGTGACTCGAAAGACGAAGCCCCGCGACTCCCGCTCGCTCCGCTTTGTTCCAGTTTTCTCCTGATTTCATCGGGACTGGTCGCTTTTTTGGTGGATGTCACCACGGGTATCCCTGTGCTGCTTAGCTCCCTGGAATCGAATATGGCCTTACCGCTCACGGCGGCGTTCATCATGTCCTTTTCATCACCTTTTGTCTGGAAACGCTCAGCAATTGACGCAAGTTGCTGTGCCGTCGCATAAATCCCACCTTCCGCATAAACGCCGACCCGTTCTGTCTTTGTTGGTGCTCGTTCTGTGACTTTGATGCGGTTGGCTGTGCCGCTTTCGGATTTATTGCCGAACATCCCCCTGAAGCTGTCAAACAGGCCCTTCTTTTCTTCTGCGGTTACCCGGGATTTCGGCACATCGCTTTTCGGTGTCGACTCGACTGCAACTGATCGTCTGGTCCGCGCGAATTGTTCTTCCGCTTCAGCGAGAAATGCCGTGGGAATCCTGGCATCTAAGAGCTTTTTAAGCACAATCATGCGGGTGGACAGATTCTCGTGGCGCTCGGTGCGCAAGGTAAGATTGTTGCGATCACCACTGTGTTCGAGGTCGTGCCACAATCCCATCACAATGCTGTCCAGGGCCGTTTTTACGCCTGGGTCTATGGTGCTGTAGGCCTCGCCTGAGAGTGTTTTACGGATGCGGTCAAATTCAGCAAGTAGTTGTTCTTCAACTTCTCGCACAGCATTTTCCAGTCTGTCCAGGATTTCACTCATAGGATTCGAGATTCAATATTTTTTATAAATTACAATTATTTGGCGTAGTTTATTAAAGTAAAGTAAAAAGGTCGAGATTTAGTTTTTCAGTGCTTCTGCCTGATGATGTTCAGCGAATTCCGTCACCGCCTTGAGAATTTGTCGACAGGTCAATTGTCCCAGCAGTTCGCCGTCTTTAATCACCGGTCTGCGGCGGTGTTTATGGTCCAGCATCGATCTGGCAACTGCCAGTACCTCGTCATCAGGGTCGTTAACTTCTACATTTCCCGTCATGATGTCCTGCACCAGCGCACCGCCCGGATCTGCTCCGTTATATACGCTGGTTACCATAGCCTGCAGACAATCCAGTTCAGATAGCATGCCGACAAGTTTGCCGTCCCCGTCGATCACGGTTGCGCCGGATACCTGATTTTCCAGAATCCGGGTGGCAGCGGCATAGAGATCCATATCAGGGGTCACTGAGACCGGATCTTTTACCATAAAATCAGAAATACGCGTCTTTGCCATGGATTTACGCCCTCGTCTGGTTATCGCCAGAGTTTGCTCCATAGCAAGGCTTGACGCAATGCTTAGAGCCTTTGCCAGAGGGTGTCAAATGAAATCTTCATCACCAGGGCAATGGCGTCGGATTCCAGGAGTACGGCTGATGGGTAGTCACCGTGAATAAGGGAAATTAGTGCACATTTTGGCGGGTAAATGGCGACGTAACTCGCCGCCGTCGCCCCTTCGCTGTCACTAATCCACTTTCTTTGTGCCAGAGGCGCGTCTTCTCCACCATCGCCAATAGCAATCACATTGACGGAGATCCCTTTCTGTACTCTTGCGCGAGTGAAATTGGGGAAGGGTCGGTAGAGGTATTTGCGGATCTGGCGTGAAGAATAGACCCGATAGAGTTTCTCATCATCCTTCTCCACGCTGCGCAGTATGTCTTTGAGCACAAATTCGATGCCTTCATCGCCCTCATAGTGATGCACGTTTGCCGTAGCCGAATCCGGCTTGAAGTCATTCAGATCTGGCAAAATGTCCTGTCGCAACACTTCGGTCGCCAGCTTCAGGGAATGCTGTTTATCCTCAGCGATCCTGACCAGTTGGTCAGGTGATTCAGCGCAGAAAAATTTGCGCTTCCCCTTGGGGAAATAACTCACGAGCGATCGTGCGCGAAGGTTTTTCAGTTCTTCGTAAGTGGTTCCCCGGTTGATGCCCGCCCCGACAGCGATATCCCGGATTGATCCAGGACCTTGCTTTAGCAGGGTCAGGTAGATATCTGTCTGACGGTCTGAAAGTCCGAGTTGTCTCAGTGTTTCGTGAATGATCATTGCCTGGGTGTCCTGAAATTGATCTTCCTGAAATTGATCTTGGGTGTCCTGAAATTGGTTGTTTCTTCAATTCTTGGGTGTCCTGAAATTGATTGAGCGCGTGGTTGGCTTATATGTCAATAATATGATGACAAATGGTATTGATATCAATTTCTCCCTATCTATAGTGGCCAAATAGATATTAGATCGTCAATTGGAGAATGACAATGTGTGGAAT
>JAJFKA010000023.1 GCA_021773555.1 Gammaproteobacteria bacterium | reverse complement strand
GCTCCGCAACCAGATCGTTGGCGCCCAATCGCTTGTCCTCCAGTGCTTTGAGAATCTCCTCGTCATAGTCTGCATTTCCCAGTGCGACTGCGATATTCCGAAGCCAGCCTGCGTATCCGGTGCGCCTTATTGCAGCGCCCTCGGTACGCTTGAGAAACTGATCTTCTGTCCAGCGAAACAAAGTGAGCAGCTCACTGTCGTTCAAACCGTGGCGCGGTCTGAAATCTGCCTCATCAGTTGTCCTGGCGTAACGGTTCCAGGGACAGATAATCTGGCAATCGTCGCAGCCAAAAATCCGGTTTCCCATGAGCGGGCGCAATTCCTCGGGAATCGCTGACTTGCTCTCAATGGTGAGATAAGAAATGCATAGCCTGGCGTCAAGTTCATAGGGTGCGATGATCGCTTTTGTGGGACACACGTCCAGGCAGGCAGTACAGGAACCACAGCGATTAGCGGGTATTGACTGATTCACTGGCAGCGGAATGTTAGTGAAGATTTCACCCAGAAAAAACCAGGATCCCGCCTTCTGATTCAATAGCAGGGTATTTTTTCCAATCCAGCCAAGCCCTGATTTTTGCGCCAGCGCCTTCTCCAGCACAGGGGCACTGTCGGTAAAAACCCGTGCGTGGAATGAGGGAAGTTGCTGTGCTTCGAGGAAAGCAGCTATTTTCTTTTCCAGTTTACCCAGCCTGGCGCGAAGTACCTTATGGTAGTCCCGGCCCAGTGCATAGCGGGAAACATAAGCCCTGCGGCTCGATTGCAGTGTTTCCGCCATCGCATCGTTTTCCGGCAGATAGTCCATCCGTGCAGAGATCACGCGCAAAGTCCCTGGGATAAGCTCCTCGGGACGACTGCGTTTGCTGCCGTGCCTGGCCATATAATTCATCTCACCGTGAAAATCACGTTGCAACCATCGGAGCAGGTGATCCTCGTGCTCGCCGAGTTTCGTGTCGGTTATCCCCGTCTGGGCAAAACCCAGTTCGAGTCCCCACGCAACGATGAGATCGGCCAGTTCCTGATAGATTTCAGTGGACATTAAGGGGGGTATTCTCTTCTGGAAATGAAACGTGCAAGTCAGGGATCGGGGAAATCGACGCTATACCTTATAATTCTGTCGGTCAGGGTGCAATTGGATAACTCATGAAGCTGTATTCAGCAGAGCAGGTGCGGGAACTTGACCGGCTTGCCATCGAAGTGCATGGCATTCCCGGACTCACGCTGATGCGGCGGGCGGCGAGCGCCTGTGTTCGTGAAACGCTGGCGAGATACCCGCAGGTCAGGACGATAACCGTGGTTTGCGGAAGTGGGAATAACGCGGGTGACGGATATATCGTCGCCGGCCTGTTGGCGGAGAAAAATATTGAAGTGCAGGTTCTTATCGCCGGTGACCCTTCAGGTCTTACCGCAGATGGTCAGTCCGCCTATCAGTTTTGTCTGCAGAGTACGGCGGTTCTGGTCGACGCTGACGCGCCAATAACCGGCGAAGTGCTCATAGATGCACTGCTTGGCATTGGACTGTCAGGAGATGTTCGCGATCACTATGCATCAGTAATTCGTGCGATGAATGCTACCCACAGACCGGTGGTGGCGGTCGATATCCCGTCCGGGTTGTGTGCCGATACCGGTCGTGTACTTGGCGATGCGGTCGTTGCCACCATCACTGTCACCTTCATCGGCGCCAAACGCGGCTTGTACACCCATGAAGGATGCGATCATGCCGGTTTGGTGGTACTTGATGAGCTCGGCGTTCCCGATGCTGTCTTTGATGATATTAATGACACCGTCGAAGTGCTCTCCCTTCAGCGTCTGCCCAGGCGACGACGTAATTCGCACAAAGCGAGCTTTGGACATGTATTGATTATTGGTGGTGACCAGGGCATGGGCGGAGCTGTGGCGATGGCCGCTGAAGCCGCCCTTCGCTGTGGTGCAGGGATAGTTAGTGTTGCCACGCGCCAGGAGAATGTGTCGGTGGTGCTTGCGCACAGACCTGAACTGATGGTCAGGGGCATCACCGAGACGAGCGAGTTACAATCCTTGATTCCGCGCGTGAGTAATATCGTTATCGGTCCGGGACTGGGACAGGGGACCTGGTCGCAGTCACTGTTTCAATTTGCACTCGAGTCTGGCCTGCCGCTGGTGGTGGATGCCGACGCGCTGCGACTACTCGCGAACAAGGCTGAGCACAGAGACAACTGGATACTCACGCCTCATCCGGGGGAGGCAAGTGCGTTGCTGGGTAACGATGTCGTCAAAAAAGACCGTTTCGCAGCGGTTAAGGCAATGCAACAAACCTTTGGCGGGGCTGTTCTGTTGAAGGGTGCGGGTACCGTGATCACAGATGGTCAGCGCACCTCACTTTGCTCGTTTGGCAATCCAGGAATGGCCACTGCGGGTATGGGTGATGTGTTAAGCGGCATTATTGGTGGATTGTGCGCTCAGGGTCTGGATTCCTATTCTGCAACGACCATGGGAGTTGTGTTGCACGCGAAGGCTGGTGATCTGGCTGCGGCCAGGTCGGGGGAGCGCGGTCTGGTTGCAACAGATATTATACCCATCGTTCGAGCACTCATTAACGACCTTGCATCATGAAGGTTGAACCTGGCTATCCTCTGGCTGATGAAGTACAAACGATGGCACTGGGAAGTCTGCTGGCCAAGCACCTGCAAGGGCGCGGTCGAGTGCGCCTTCGTGGAGAGCTGGGTGCTGGCAAGACGACACTTTGCCGCGGCATTTTACGGTCTATGGGACATCTGGGTGCAGTTAAGAGCCCCACATTTACATTGGTCGAGTCGTATTCGTTTTCCGAGGGTCAGGTTTATCATTTTGATCTATACAGACTAAATGATCCCGACGAGCTAGAATACATTGGCATTGACGACTATTTCGATGAAAATAATCTCTGTCTGGTAGAATGGCCTGAAAAAGCAGGCGATCTGCTACCGGCGATGGATATTGAGGTTGAATTGATTATCGATAGCACAACACCGTTAAGTCCGGGAAGAATCGTTAGATTGTCGGGACTATCAAGCTCGGGTGTGACGCTGGTGCAAAATGTTACCCGGGACTTGAAGCGCGAATTTCGATGATTTGGTTTTGTCAGTTGATCGATAAACCGTATGTGGGAAAGGGCCGCTGGTTCTGCGCCATTCTTTGGCTGACAGTGCTGGTGTTTCAACAGCCCGCTGTGGCGTCGATGACGTCGATAGATAATGTTCGCGTTCGACCTTCCCCGGAGAGAACACGCATCGTATTTGATCTTGGCCGACCGGTTGAACACAAGGTATTTGCGCTAACAAATCCACGAAGGCTTGTCATCGACATTAACGATGCGAAGCTGAAAACCCCAATCCCCGATCTGGACCTTGATCTCCGAGACACCCCAATCATTGCGATGCGATCTTCTCGTCGCGAAGGCAATAACCTTCGTGTAGTACTCGATCTGGCGGAGCAGGTCAGACCGCGGAGTTTTGTTCTGAAGCCGATTCTGCAGTATGGCGACCGACTGGTGGTTGACCTCTACAGTGACGTTCAGCAGTTGACGCCCGTGGTCCAGAAAGCCGACCAGATAACGCGCCAGATGCGGGATGTGGTCATTGCTATTGATGCCGGTCATGGTGGTGATGATCCGGGCGCTATCGGTCCGGGCCGACTGTATGAAAAAACGGTTGTGCTCTCAATTGCGACGCGACTGCACGAACTGTTTGAACGGGAACTCGGTTTTAAGAGCGTGCTGACTCGTAAAGGTGATTACTATGTGGCGCACCGGGAGCGAACAGAAATTGCCCGCAAGAGCCAGGCCGACGTATTTTTGTCTATCCATGCAGATGCCTTCAAGACTGCTGAAGCGAGTGGTGCCTCGGTCTATGCAATCTCCCAGAAGGGTGCGACCAGCGAAGCGGCACGATGGCTTGCTGAAAAGGAAAACAGAGCCGATCTTATTGGTGGTGTCGGTGGTGTAAGTCTGGACGATAAGGACGATCTGCTGGCTGGTGTTCTGTTAGACCTGTCAATGACGGCAAGTTTGAGTGCGAGTCTTGAAATGGGTGAAAGTGTCCTGAAATCCATTTCCGGAGTGAACAAACTTCATAAGAAGCATGTAGAACAAGCTGCTTTCCTCGTCCTGAAATCGCCAGACATACCCTCCTTGCTGGTTGAGACTGGCTTCATTTCGAACCCCGGTGAAGCCAGGAAGTTAAGGTCCACTGCTCATCAACAAAAAATGGCGAATGCCATTTTTAACGGCGTGAAGTCGCATATGTCCGATCAGCCCCCTGCCGGGTCGTTCCTTGCCTGGAAACATCATGGTGAAAGTGAGCGATTGGCAGTGCATGTTATTGAACGTGGCGATACTCTGTCCGAGATTGCCAATCGTTACCGGGTTAGCTTTGAAAACCTGAAAAAGGTGAATGGGCTACGCGGCAACGCTATTCGAATCGGTCAGACGCTGAAAATACCAACGACCTAGCACAATGGCCACCTTTCAGACCCATGCAGGTGGTTTGATACCTCAGGATTTTCTCGCCCCTTCCAGCGACGCCGGTTTTGATGCAAGCTCTGGGTCTGACCAGTGAAACAATACTTTTGATGAAACGAGTCAAACAACTAAGTCAACGTCTGGCGAACCAGATTGCCGCGGGTGAGGTGGTCGAGCGACCCGCGTCTGTTGTCAAGGAACTGCTTGAGAATTCGCTGGATTCACAAGCCCTTCGTATCGACATCACGCTCGAAGCAGGCGGAATGAAGTCAATCAAGATTCGTGATGACGGAATCGGCATTCCGAAGGATGATCTGACCCTGGCATTGAGCCGACATGCAACCAGTAAGATTGAAAATGTTTCTGACCTTGAATCTGTGGCAACGCTGGGATTCCGTGGCGAGGCGCTGGCAAGTATTGCCTCGGTTTCTCGTCTGGAGCTCACCAGCAACATCGACGAGAACTCTCAGGAGGGCTGGCAGGCAACCGTCGGCGGGGAAGGTATGGCGGCAGAAGTGATGCCAGCGCCTCATCCTCGCGGCACGACGGTGCTTGTACGGGATCTGTTTTACAATACACCCGCGCGTCGTAAGTTCCTGCGAACGCCACGTACAGAGTTAGGGCGCATCGAGGACATGGTCCGAAAAATCAGTTTAAGCCATCCGCAGGTCGCATTAAGCGTCACTCACGATGGTAAGCCGCTTCGGCTTTATCCTCCCGGCAATTCCGAGGCAGATATTACCCGACGAGTAAGCCTCGTCTTCGGCAAGACATTCATTGATAACGCGTTGTACTTTGAGGAAGAAAAGCAGGGTCTGTTGCTTCGTGGCTGGATTGGTCTGCCTACCTATTCGAGAGCCCAGGCCGACCAGCAGTTTTTTTTCGTTAACAGCCGATCCATAAAAGACAAGCTGGTAAGTCACGCGGTGCGACAGGGTTACTCGGACGTGCTTTACCATGGAAGGAATCCAGTCTTTGCATTGTTCCTGACGCTGGACCCGGCGCAGGTCGACGTGAATGTTCATCCAACCAAACATGAGGTACGGTTCAGAGAGTCCCGGCAGGTTCACGATTTTATCTTCAGAACGATCCACAGAATATTGGCGGATATCCGCCCGGATGGTCAGGAGACGGGTATCGGGGTCTCAACGCCGCTTGAGTCGCGCGACATCTTGCCGGTGCAAAATAATATGGCTTTTGGATCAGCCACCGGCGGTTTATCAGGGGGGGGCAGGGTATCTGAGCAGGTGAATCACTATGCCAGACTCCTGGCGGACGGAAGTGGCCCGCTCCCGGAGAAGGAGGCCGATGAGCAGGTTCCGCCTCTGGGGTACGCCATCGCCCAGTTGCACGGGATCTTCATCCTGGCGGAGAACGCCAATGGACTGGTTATCGTGGATATGCACGCGGCGCATGAGCGGATTACGTACGAGCGCATGAAATCCGCCAGTGATACCGAGGGCATGAAGATGCAGCCTTTGCTGGTGCCGGTATCCGTGTCGGTCAGCGAACCTGAGGCAAGTATGGTGGAGCAGCATGCCCGCTACTTTCAGGATCTGGGTTTTGATCTCCAGCTTGGCTCGGAGGAGTCGATCATTGTTCGGGGCATCCCGACCCTGCTCAGCCGGGGTAATACCGAGCAACTCGTCAGGGATGTGCTGTCGGATTTTGTTGAATACGGATCGACCTTGCGTATTGAAGAACATAAGGATGCGATCCTCTCGACGATGGCCTGCCATGGCTCCGTTCGTGCCAATCGCCGATTGACGATTCCGGAAATGAACGCGCTGCTGCGTGATATGGAGGAAACCGAGCGAAGTGGCCAGTGCAACCATGGTCGTCCTACATGGACGGAGCTGCCGCTTTCGTCCCTGGACTCGCTCTTTCTTCGCGGCAGGTAGGCTGGCGTGAAACCTCCAGTGATTGTCATTACTGGCCCGACTGCCTGTGGCAAATCTGAGCTCGCGGTGGAGATAGCCGGGCACTGTGCTGACGTGGAAATTGTCAGTGCTGATTCCGCTCAGGTTTATCGGGGTATGGATATCGGCACGGCGAAACCAGACAAGTCAATCCGCGAACTGATTCCACATCACCTGGTCGATATTCGTGATCCTGGAGAGCCCTATTCTGCTTCTGACTTTTGTGCAGATGCTGCAGCCGTCATCGAGGATATCTATGCGCGAGGCAAGGTACCCTTGCTGACCGGCGGTACCATGCTTTATCTGAAGACGCTTCGCGATGGCCTTGCAAGCTTGCCCGCTGCTGACCCCGCGGTCAGAGCCCGTATTGTTGCTTTTGCAGATGCAGAGGGCTGGCCGGCCGTGCATGCGAGACTCGCGCTTGTGGACCCGGAGTCGAGTGCGAGGATAAATCCAAATGACCCGCAGCGCCTGCAGCGCGCGCTCGAGGTGTTTGAGCTGACTGGCAAGACCATGACTGAACTGCACGCGGAATCTGTCGCCGGGACGCCTTTCGAATTCATCCGCATTGCGATTTTGCCACCAGACAGGGCCGCCCTGCACCAGAAAATCGCCCAGCGGTTTGAGCAAATGCTTTCCCTCGGATTTGTTGATGAAGTACGCGTGCTCTATGAACGCGGGGATCTGAATGCAGAACTACCGAGTATAAAAGCAGTGGGCTATCGCCAGGTCTGGTCGTATCTGGCCGGTGAAATGTCGTTCGATGATATGCAGGAAAAAGCTATCATCGCGACCCGGCAGCTGGCAAAACGCCAGCACACCTGGCTGCGGGGGTGGCCGGACCTGCGGATTGTCGAATCCGCTGATGTGCGGGAGGTCTTGAAAATTCTGGATGCCGCCAGCATATTAAGGATAAGCTAGGGCATCACCAGTTCGAAGGGATTTGTCGTCGGGGCCCGCGAGCCCGGACTTCCCGGGATGACTAATCGGGCTTTGCCTGATTGGGCCAGGACACGTGCCACACGCTGTGTGTGTTATTCGAAATGGTTCGCAAGGATCTGAAAGCGAACGTCATCTACTGTAGGAGAGCAACATGTCAAAAGGGCAATCTCTACAAGACCCTTTCCTGAACGCCTTAAGAAAGGATCGTATTCCTGTTTCCATCTATCTCGTGAGCGGCATCAAGTTGCAGGGTCAAATCGAATCATTCGATCAGTTTGTCATATTGCTACGTAATACTGTCAGCCAGATGATATACAAATCTGCAATTTCCACTGTGGTGCCTTCTCGAAATGTAAAGATCACTGAAGGAGAAGAAGATGGAGAATCTTCCTAACGCATTGCCTGTCGGCCGTCGCGAAAGAAGATTTGTAGCACCGGCCAGGGGGCTGGTCCCACTTGTTTTTTGAGCGCCCGGAATCTGGTACCCGGGCACTGCTCGTCCACATTCAGCAGCACCAGTCAGAATTGTCGAGTGCCGGTGAACTTAACGAACTGGTGATGTCTGCAGGGCTGGAGCCGGTGGGATGTCTTTCCAGCGCCCGGAAATACCCGCATCCGGGCACCTATGTCGGTGCCGGCAAACTTGAAGAAATTGACGCGGCAGCAGGGCAACTTGATGCCGCATTGATTGTGTTCGATGAGGACCTGAGCCCCAGTCAGGAAAGAAATATCGAAAAAATCCTGCAGCGCAGAATTCTGGGTCGAACGGGACTCATCCTCGAGATTTTTGCCCAGCGCGCGAGGACTCATGAGGGGAAACTGCAGGTTGAACTCGCACAGCTTGAACATGCTTCAACCCGATTAGTGCGTGGCTGGACCCATCTCGACAGACAGCGAGGTGGCTCAGGCAAAGGTGAAGGCGCCCAGGCCGGTCTTGGCGGCGCGGGGGAAACGCAGCTCGAATCAGACCAGCGCATGCTTGGCGATCGGATAAAGAAGATCAATCAGCGCCTGGAAAAGGTGAGTAAACAGCGAGGCCAGAATCGACGGGCGCGGAAACGGTCCGATATCAAATCGGTTTCGCTGGCCGGTTACACAAACGCGGGAAAATCGACCTTGTTTAACCAGTTGGCCGATGCCGAGGTCCATGCCGCGGATCAGATGTTTGCGACGCTCGATCCAACCTTACGTCGACTCGAAGTTCCCTACGTTGGCAAAGTCGTGCTTTCCGACACGGTTGGCTTTATCCGTCAATTGCCACATACCCTTGTTGACGCTTTTCGAGCGACTCTGGAAGAAGTCAGTGAGGCCGCGTTGATTTTGCATATTGTTGATTCGGGCGCATCTGAGCGCGGAGAACGAATTGATGAGGTCAACAAGGTGTTGGCTGAAATTGGCGCGGAAAAGGTACCGCAGCTGATGGTTTACAACAAGTGTGACCTGCTGGGAAAAGCCCCTTTGATAGAGCGCGACAGCCAGGGTCGACCGATCAGGGTATGGGTTTCTGCGCTGGAGAAAAGCGGTATGTCAATGCTGCTGGACTGCGTTTCGGAGTTGCTGGCCGATGAACTGATCGAAACGACGGTAACACTCGCCCCCAGCGAAGGCCGACTCCGCTCGAAACTCTTCTCGCTGGGTGCGGTAGTCAGGGAAATGGCGCAAAGCGATGGCACAATCAGCATGGACTTGAGAATTGAGCAGCGGAATCTTGACCGGTTATCGCGGTCTTACAGCAATAGTTCGCTGTAAATAAGGGAAAAAAGTTGGATTTATCTTTTCCGCCCCAATATCTATTGGGCGTGACGGTGATATATCCTGTGTAACACGTGCAGTTGTGGAGAGTTCCGCGATTGTTAAAGAAAACTGAGTGGAGTTAGCTATGGCGTGGAATGAGCCAGGTGGTGATAAGCCGGACGACAAAGATCCCTGGGGTAATCGGGATGACCAGGGTCCGCCGGACCTTGATGAGGCCTTTCGAAAGCTGCAGGAGAATCTTTCCGGCATGTTTCGGGGCAGAGGTTCGAGTGGAGGTGGTGGTTCGGGTGGATCAACGCCGTTAAATGCCACGGTGATCGGGATCGGGCTCGCGCTCTTGCTGATTGGTTATTTTGTCATGGGTGTCTACCAGATCGACCAGCAGGAGAGAGGGGTTGTCCTGCGGTTCGGTAAAAAGCAGGAAGAAGTTATTTTGCCTGGCCTGCACTGGAATCCGCCGCTGATTGATCAGGTGTTGACAGAAAATGTAACCCGGGTGAGGTCCAGACCTCATGATTCCGAAATGCTTACTGAGGACGAGAATATCGTCAAGGTGAAAATGACGGTTCAGTATGTGATCAGTGATATTAAAGCCTATAAGCTGAATGTTCGCGAGCCTGACATGTCTTTGTACCAGGCAACCGAAAGTGCGATTCGGCACGTCGTGGGCAGCACCGAGATGCATGAAGTGCTGACCGAAGGTCGAGCCGCAGTTGCCATCGAAGTTGCGGAACGAATTCAGCGTTACATGAATGCGTATGGTACCGGCATTCAGGTCACCCAGGTCAACATAGATGAAACCGCACCGCCCGATGCAGTTCGGGCTGCGTTTGACGATGTAATTAAGGCGCGTGAGGATGAAGTTCGTGTTCGCAACGAAGCAGATGCTTATGCCAATCAGATTATTCCGGAAGCACGTGGTGAAGCGCAGCGCTATTTGGAAGAATCTGAGGGTTACAAGTTACGGGTGATAGCCCAGGCTCAGGGTGAGGCTGAACGATTCAACAAGCTCTATGCTGAATATAAGCTGGCACCCGAGGTTACCCGGGAACGGATGTACCTGGATACCATGGAGTCAGTGATGTCGAACAGCACCAAGGTAATGATTGATGTGGAGGGAGGTAATAACCTTCTGTACCTGCCGCTGGACAAACTCATGGAGGCGTCGAGGAATTCAGCGGGATCATCATTCGATAGTGAAAATCGACCTGTTTCCAGCAATAACAGCGTCAATTTACCGCCAAACAGCCGGAGGAACAGACGATGAAAGCGAATAGCAGGAGGGTAGGATAATGTCGACCAGAGGTTTAGTTCTTGCATTTGTGATTCTCGCACTGGCCGTTCTGGGCGCGAATTCAGTCTTTGTTGTGACCGAAATGGAACGTGGTGTACTGCTTGAGTTTGGTAAAGTTGTGCGCAGCGACATCCAGCCAGGCTTGCATTTCAAGGTCCCCATTATCAATGATGTGCGCAAATTTGACGGTCGAGTTCAGACCCTTGATGCGCCTTCGGAACGTTTTTTAACCCTTGAGAAAAAAGCGCTGATCGTGGACTCATTCGCCAAGTACAAGGTTGCCGATGTTGACACTTACTACACGGCGACCTCGGGTGATGCCCGTCGCGCAGAGGAATTGCTGAAGCAACGCATCAATAACGGCCTGCGGAATGAAATCAGTTCCAGGACATTGCATGAAGTGGTGTCGGGTGAACGTGATCAGTTGATGACCTCGCTGTCCAAAAAGTTGAATCAGGTCGCCAATCAGGAACTGGGTATCGCCATTGTTGATGTTCGGGTCAAGCGAATTGATTTACCCCCGGAAGTCAGCCAATCGGTCTATAACCGGATGAACACCGAGCGCGATATTGAAGCAAGGGAACACCGCGCCAAGGGCCAGGAGCTTGCGGTCGGTATTCGTGCTGATGCGGAAAGGCAAAAGGAGGTCGTACTCGCGGAAGCCTATAGTACGGCTGAAAAGAAACGCGGTGAGGGAGATGCGCTGGCGGCTAACATCTATGCATCTGCTTTTAACAAGGACAAGGAGTTTTACAAGTTCTCCCGGAGCATGTCAGCCTATCAGCGGACTTTCTCCAATAAGGGCGATATCCTGCTCATAGACCCGGATAGTGATTTCTTCACATATCTGAATAAGAGCAAGAAATAGACTTTTTTACCTGAGAATAATCTCTTAAACTAATTCAAACCGGCGTCATGCGCCGGTTTCTTTTTTTTGGGATACCAAAAGCGTGTGGCATGAGTTCGGAATAGCAATGTGCCTGGTGCTGATCATTGAAGGCATCGTTCCATTCCTTTATCCAAACAGGTGGAAAGAGATGGTCGCGATGGCTGCGGAGGTGGATGAAAAAACCATGCGTATCGTCGGGCTTGTCAGTATGTTGTCGGGAACGGGTTTGTTGTACCTGATTAACTAAACCTGTCTCGTACGCGCTATCCGATGCGTAGAGACACTAACTGCTGTGGTTGGAGTAAATAAGATGGATATTGTCGACCGGTGGCTCCTGCCGGACGGTATCGAAGATATTCTGCCGGAGGAAGCCAGAAAGCTGGAGCTCATGCGCAGAAAACTCCTGGATCAATTTGATTCCTGGGGATACGAGTACGTCATTCCACCCATGGTTGAATTTTTGGATTCTCTGCTAACAGGGACAGGACATGATCTTGACCTGAAAACCTTCAAGGTCACCGATCTGGTCTCGGGCCGGATGATGGGTATTCGGGCAGACATGACACCCCAGGTCGCCAGAATGGATGCGCATTCACTGAATCGGCCAGGGCCTGTTCGATTGTGTTACTCAGGGACAGCGTTGCACAGTCAGGCTGACAATATGCTCGCTTCCAGAACCCCTATTAAGGTTGGTGCCGAGTTATTCGGAGACACTGGACCGGGTGGTGATTTGGAAATTGTCAGCCTGATGATCGAGTCGCTTCGCGCGGTGCAGGTTGAAGCAATCAACATCGAACTGGGTGATGTTTCAATCTTCAGATACTTAATTGAGTTGACGGATCTCGACCAGCGCTCCCAGGATGTGTTGTTTGGTCTGGTTCAGCGCAAAGCCATGGCTGAGCTGGCGACGGTTTTATCGGACCTGGAGCTTGAGCCCGGGCTGGCCAGTATGCTGGTGGCACTGCCGGGATTATGCGGCGACGAATCCGTGCTCGAAAAAAGTCGACAGATGTTCACTGATCACCCACAGATACTAGCGAGGCTGGATAACCTGATCTGGATAACGCAAGCACTGCGAGAACGGTTTGCCGACATTGAATTCTATTACGACCTGAGTGAGTTGCGGGGTTACAACTACCACACCGGAATTGTGTTCGCGGCCTATGTAGGAAAGTCCGGTGCGGCTGTTGCGAAAGGCGGGCGGTACGACCATGTTGGCGAGGTGTTTGGTCGGGCACGAGGCGCGACCGGGTTTGATATCCAATTGAACCAACTGGCAAGGGAAGTGGGCGTTATGCCCATCGCGCCGATGCGGGTGCTTGCCACTCCAAACGAAGGTGCGACGGAAGCATCTCGTTGGCAATTTATCCGTTCACTCAGAGAGCAGGGATATACAGTCGTTGAATCGGGCGAACTGCCTGGTTCTTTTGATTTTGAGTTAGTGTTTCAGGACACCGAGTGGCAGCTACGGCCAGTTGATCCTTCATAGGAAAATTATGGGCAAGAATATAGTCATTATAGGGACCCACTGGGGCGACGAAGGCAAGGGCAAGATCGTTGATTTGCTGACCGAGCACGCCAATGCTGTGGTTCGATTTCAGGGAGGCCACAATGCCGGGCACACCCTCGTCGTAAACGGGGAGAAGACAATTCTGCACTTGATCCCCTCCGGTATCCTCAGAAAAAATGTAGAGTGCCTGATTGGCAACGGAGTCGTTCTGTCTGTACCAGATTTCTTCAAGGAAATGCAGGGCCTTGAAGCAGCAGGTGTGGAAATTCGTGGACGCATGATGGTCAGCCCCGGTTGTCCGCTGATTTTACCGCACCATATATCGCTCGATCTGATGCGAGAGAATGTTCGCGGTAACCAGAAGATTGGTACAACAGGGAGAGGAATCGGCCCGGCCTATGAAGACAAGGTTGCGCGTCGGGGTCTGCGTGTTGCTGATTTGTTTAACGAGAAGCAGTTTAAAATTTCCCTCGAAGAAATCATGGACTACCATAATTTTGTCCTGGAAAACTACTTTCACACTAACAAGGTATCGCTGCAGGAAACACTGGATGCGTCACTCGCGTTTGCGGATGAATTAAAACCCATGGTCGGTGACGTTGTCGACAGACTTGCTGCGTTACGCGCCGCTGGCGCTAACATATTATTTGAGGGGGCACAGGGCTCGATGCTGGACATTGACCAGGGAACCTACCCTTATGTTACTTCGTCAAATACGACGGCGGGTGCTATCAGCAGCGGATGTGGCGTGGGTCCCATGGCGCTGGACTATATTCTCGGCATCACCAAAGCCTATACCACCCGGGTTGGATCTGGTCCGTTCCCGACCGAACTGTTTGATAGCGTCGGAAGTCATCTGGCCTCAGTGGGTAAGGAAGTTGGCGCCACCACTGGCCGGCCGAGACGCTGCGGTTGGTTTGATGCCCATGCACTTAAACGGGTGATTCAAATTAATAGTCTGTCAGGTTTGTGTATTACAAAACTTGATGTGCTTGATGGCCTGGACAAGATTTCGATTTGCATTGGATATGAAAATTCTGAATCAGAATCGGCGACACCGATTTATGAGGAAATGCCTGGATGGAAGGAATCCACCGCGGGAATCAGGACTCTTGATGGATTGCCAGCCAATGCCAGGGCCTACCTGGATCGAATCGAGGCCGCCTGTGATGTATCCATCGACTTTGTCTCCACGGGACCCGACCGCGAGGACACGATCGTACTCAAAACATTGTTTTAGTGTGGGTTCTGGTGTCTTGTTTGAGATGTCCCGCGGTTACATGCTCGTTGCTGAGGTGATTGTCACAGATATCGCATTAAGATCCGCATAAGCCGGTAGGCTGAGTACGACCGACGCTGATGTGGGGAACGTACCGCTCGAGGTAACGCCCACCTGCCCGGTCAAATCAACTGCAGCGCCACTGACGAATGCATTTCCCCCGCCTGGTGCCTGCGCGTCGGCCTGATTGTAGATCTGGATCCAACCGGGTGAATCCGAAGGCACGCTCACTGCCTGACCGAGCGTATTCTGAACATGCCCTTTAACAAACGTTGTATCAGTCAACCGCTTTGCCTCCTCGTAGTGGGCCTGCACCTTGCCCATTTTCGCGGTTTTGATGTAGTCCTGATAAGCGGGCAAGGCGACTGCGGCGAGGATGCCGATGATGGCGACAACAATCATCAACTCGATGAGCGTGAAGCCGTGGCTAACGGCACTTCGTGAAGCGCGGGACAAGCCGATAGTGGTCATGATGTTCCCCAGGGTTACGCGCCGAATTTAGAGGGACATTTAATCAGAATGGGCCGCTGGTTGGCTAGGAGTATGAGAGTCCTCACAATGAGCTCCGGTCGGAGTACACGAGAAAGCGCTTATTTTCGAGAAGTTGATCTGGAAATGAAGTTAAATCAGATGTACTCGTCCCCAGCCCGACCCAGATGAAGCTAAAGTGCCGGTGGCCCCGAGACTAACGTGGCGGTGCTTCCGAGACAAACATCAGGGGTGCGTAAGACAGTGCTTTAAGTACCAGATCGTTTTTTTCGACCCAGGGTGGCATTCGGCAATTAACAGTGGACGCTACTTCAAACTCGCCAATCTGGCAAATAATTCTCGGGCAACTCGCCAGTTTTCCGACTATCAATTAGTGATTCCGCCAGTTTGGCGATAAACTTTTACCGCGATTACAAGCCTAAACCGTTGACTGAGCAGATGAACTTCAAAAACAAATTTGAATGGTCGCCAGATTGGCGATCAATATGTTGTTGAACTAAACCGCTTCGCGGTAGCTTTGTCCTTAGGGATTTTCATCCCACTTTAAAAGGTAAAACATATCTCTCCCATTCACTTGAGGAGACGTTATGTCAGCTCTCAGACAAAAGATGCTGCAGTGCATGCAGCTA
>JAJFKA010000022.1 GCA_021773555.1 Gammaproteobacteria bacterium | reverse complement strand
CTGGTACTTATGGCAGGATTTCACCGGCTACGCGCTGGGTTTCGTGCTCTGGGGTATCGGCTCCAGCATCCGCTCAGGTGCCTGGGAAGCACTCCTGCACGACAGCCTTAAACACTGGGACCGGGAAAGCCAGTTTACCCGGCACTATGGCCGAATTAATGCGGTGGCGACCATTGGCGCGATGACCGGCGAACTTATCGGCGGATTTCTCATCATTCACGGCTACGATATTGTACTCATAGTCAGCGCCGCCGTTCCGCTCATTGCGACCATACCTTTTATCTACCTCGTCCAGGATGTGCAGCCGGACGGTGACCTGGCTGAAACTGAGGAGGAAGAGGATTACCTCGCGATGCTGAAGGCGGGTGTCAAAGAATGTTTTGCTAATCGCGCGATCCTGTACATCCTGCTTTCATTCTCATTCCTGATCGTATCCGCTGGAGTTATTGATGAGTACGTTTCCCCGATCATGTTTGACAAGGGGTTCTCACTGTCTATGGTCGCCTGGCTCTCGGTTCCTATTTTCCTGGCCGAGTCTCTGGGTCAGGCCATCGCCTCTCATTTTGAAAATCTGTCGTTACAGAAGCTGCTGGCCGGTATGGCGATATCGTGCCTTATTCTTGCGTTCATCGTGGTGGCGACCAGTTACTGGGTACCGGCGATCATCGCCGTTTTCTTCTTCATGTTTGCCATCGCCAGTACCGTGTTTGCAGGCCGGTTGCAAAATGAAATTCAGGGCGCTGCCAGGGCAACCGTGACATCCACCGTCAGCTTTGGCGATGGCCTTGGTGCCATTCTCTGGTTTCTATTGATCGGCGGTGTTGCAGAATTTTTCGACATGACTTCGGCAGTGTCGGTCGCCGCGCTGCTTACCGTCCTGCTTTGCGGACTGTTTTCAGTGTTGGCAATCAAGTGGAAAATTGTTCATGGTAACCAAACAGGTTCATGAGTACCCAGGGGTTGCGATGGCAAATCCCACCGGGGCATGGTCTCCGACATCCTGAGCACAGGACCGAGGTGCTGCATGACACCCTGGTTCGATTTCGATGTTGACATAATCTTCTCGATTGACGCCGCTGATATCTCGGCCTCCTCACCTGCAAGGTCCACCCTTCCCTGGCGTTGAATAAACATTCCGGACTGACAAAGCGATGCCTTAACATGGTAGGACCCACCCACCCGTGCTCGTAATCCCAGCGCGACAAGCGTGCCGAACGCTGCCAGATACCCGGTGGTGTAATCGCATGCTGCTGCTGGCAATAAATGTGGTGCCTCATCACCACCCTGCTCAGCGGCAATGCCGGTGACGCACTGGGCCAGTTGTTCCCAACCTGCACGATCAGAAAAAGGACCCTCATAGCCATAACAGTTCATGGACGTGTAAATAATGCCCGGTCGTTGTTCGGCAAGGGCTTCCGGCGATAAACCCTGTTTGTCCATTGCACCCGGTCGATAGCCCTGCGAGAAGACATCTGTGGTGGCGATAAGGTCTAACAGGCGCTTCTTTTGTTCAGGGATAGTAAAATCCAGGTAGCAAGTGCGCTTCCCGTGACTGGTATCCGCGACGAACATCGCCGCCTGGGGCAACGCAGGCGCGGTGACCATCAATACATCAGCCCCGTGTTCAGCCAGGGTTCTTGCACAGGTCGGACCCGCCAGGATCCGCGTCAGGTCAAGCACCCTGAGTCCCTGCAGTGGGCGATCGGGAATAACATCTGGAAATGGCTCAGGTTCACTGTCGGCAATTTTGACAATCTCGACCACGGGTCGACTCTCAAGTAATCTGCCCTGCTCATGGTTCTGCCACTCTTCCCAGGTACGAATCATCGCGCCACACCCATTCGCGGCCGCCACCGCATCTTCCAGCGCCATGGCATCCCAGTTCATCAGTGCACGTCTGACAGATTCAAGTTCGTACTCGCAATTCAGGATATTCAGCACCCGCGTTGCCAGATGCGGCAGCCCCATGTGCGGCAGAAAATAGCGACCATCCCGGGTAGGATGCGGCGTGGAGATTGCCTGGCGACTCAACTGCAACTGAAAATCTGCGGCCATGTCACTTTCGGGCAGCGACAGATATAGATAGCTACGCAATATCGCCGCAGCGTGATCAACCTGGATGGCCAGTTCCTGACGGTTTCCGGTGCGCATCTCCCACAGATCATTGACCGCGACACCGATCGCCATTTGCACATCGGCGCTGGTTTCACCCAACCTGAAGCGTGTCGGCAACACCGGATCCCGTCCGCTGATGGTTCGTTTTTCTCGTGGAAGCCCGAGCCCCCTGATCGCCATCAATTCTTCAAATGCCTGCATAGTCATTTCTCACTATTCCTGTGAATTGCCTTGAGCCCTAAAGCACGGCAGAGAGATTGCCGTCGACGTTAATTGAGGTGCCCGAAATGTAACCTCCGGCATCAGAGCACAACAGACAGGCAAGATTGGCACACTCTTCTGCTTCGCCCATCCTTCCCATCGGCAGGCGTTTGCCAGCTTCAGCAGTGTATTTATCGAAACTCAAGTTCGAGCCTGAGGCAGCAAAGGCACGCTGAACCTGATCAGATTTTATCCTGCCGATATTAAAGCCATTGACCAATATATTATGGGCAGCGCCTTCTCCGGCTAATACCTTGGTCAGCGCCATTCCTGCAGCCCGGGTTACCGACGTCGGTGCCGAGCCAGCCGAGGGTGTTTTGGCCAGGGTATTCAGCATGTTAATAATCCGTCCCCATTTGCGTTCCTTCATACCAGGAAACACCAGGCGACTCATGCGTACCGCTGCCATCAACTTCAGATCAAAATCATATTGCCACTCCTGGTCCGTAATTGTTTCAAATGAACCAGCCTTCGCATAGCCGGCATTGTTAACAAGCACATCCACCTTGCCAAAATCCGCGACGATTTTCGTGAAAGTAGTCTCCATTTCCGCAAGCAGGGTGACATCACAGGCATAACCCCGACAGGACATTTTTGTCGCCGATTGAATTTGACCCGCCGCCTCAGACACCTCAGTCGCGTTACGCGCCAGCAACGCCACTTCGGCACCGGATTCGGCAAATTTCAATCCCATGGCATACCCCAGGCCCTTGCTGCCGCCCGTAATCAATGCAACCCTGCCATCCATTCTTACTTCCATCAGAACCTCTTTTTTTCTATGCTCGACCTCATTCAAGGATGATGCACCGGCCGGTACAAACATTGCAATCACGAACCGAAATGTACAAATCTAATCAGCAGCACAAAGGATCAATCGATGGATATTTATCATGTCTGGTGCAACCTCAAGACAGGCACTTCCGATCTTGAATTTGCAGAATCTGCTCGTCTCTACCTGCAGACCCTGGTTGATGACAACCGAATGCACGCCTTCAGGATTACGCGCAGGAAACTGGGGCTTTCCTTTGATGGTCTGGCCGAATTTCACCTGATGCTGGAGTTCGAGGGCCTGGGCCAGCTTGACGATGCTTTCTCACGCGTCGCATCAAGGACCGATCCCATTGAAAGTTTTCATCATGCGGTCAATTCAAAGGTCGCCAGTGTTAAATTTGCGCTCTATCGGGATTTTCCAGACCCTGTGCGCACCAGCGGAGAGGAGAAATTCTGATGGCCATCACAGGCAGCTGTTTATGCGGTAGCGTCACCTTTGAAATTGACGGGGCTGTCGGTCCTTTTGAGATCTGTCATTGCAATCGCTGTCGGAAGGTCTCTGGCAGCCGCGGAATGGCAGCGGTTGGTGTGAACACAGCTGACTATCGATTTCTCAGTGGCGCTGAGTTTATTAAAGCTTATGCAGCGCCTATTCTGTACGCTCCGCCTGCCTATCACTCCCAGTTTTGTACAAACTGCGGCTCCCCGGTGCCTCCCCCGGACCCACAAGGAGACTGGTTCGAAATCGCTGCCGGGTTGTTCAACGATCCAATCAATTTAAAGCCCGACAAGCACATCTATGTTGAGCTTACACCTGATTGGGATGACCTTTCTGACGACCTGCCACAATTTACCGCGAGACAACTATATAAGCACAGGACCGGCAAAGACTGGCCCGGCTAGTTAAAGCCTCAAGCCTGATGGAATAGTATAATTCGGCATGGAGAGATCACTCAAGTACCGGCTAGCAGGCGTTCATTTACCCCATAAGTCAGTCGTTAGATAGAATTTCCGACGCCACTATGAATCTGATTCATCGAGGCGTTTTCTAAACTAAATCAAGTAATTACGCCAGTTTTCGAGTTCTCGCCAGGGTTTATCCACACTTCGAATAGACTTATCTACAGAATGTGCAAGGTTATCCCCAGTTTATCCACCGCAGCTTGCAAACGTTTCACTGGTCAGCGGAAATCCCTGTGGTAAATTACTCATCAACGGCTAGACAAGACATGTTAACCGGAAACGGAGAACTTAAGTTGAGTCCAGACCGAAAGACCTGTGCCGGGTCGGGGTCGCCGAGGCAATGGCGGCTCAAGGGTTACCGGGTGTTCCTTCGGGAACATCAACGCAGCCTTCAGGGGCGGCAATGAAAACCGGAAATCCGCACACTAATCGTCGGCGATCGACCCGATTAGTGGGGACGTAGCAAGGCGTCATTAAATAACGGCTCGAGGGCCACTGGTTGCGAAAGTCGCCAAAGACGTTTGGATGATGGAAACAACCACCCGTAAGGGAAGGCACTGGCGGAGAATTGCAAGACAAACAGACTTCGGTCTGGGAGAGGCGCAAAAGGAAACCAGGACTGGAACTTGCACGAGTCCAGAGACCTTGGCTTTAGTACTTCGGTACGAAGGTTAAGGTCCGAGGCTCACCAACCGAACTTTCGGGTTCGGCAGGAAAGACCTGGTAGTGTTGGATTTATCCAGTATTGCCCCGGCCACTCCTACAACGGAACCCCGCCTCGGCGGGGTTTCTTTGTTTGCTGGCAAAAAAACCTGAATATGCGCATTGCCCCTCCCCCCTCCAAATAAGCTATCCTTCGCTGTACTCAAACAAGTTAAATAAAATAAAGGCAGAAGGAATCCAAATCATGAAAACAGCCATCGGCATCGGCAGCGCCTATTACAACGGCGAGGACTGGAATGAACTGGTCGAGTACACCGTGCAGGCGGATAAAATGGGCGTTGATCATGTCTGGTCTGCTGAAGCCTGGGGAATGGATGCAATCGTACCGCTAGCTTATATGGCCGCAAAAACCGAAAACATAATACTCGGCACCGGCATTGTTCAGATCAGCGCCCGGGTACCCTCCATGATTGCGATGACCACGCAGAGTATGGCCACCGTCTCAAACAATCGTTTCGTCCTCGGTCTCGGAGTCAGCGGTCCGCAGGTAGTCGAAGGGCTTCACGGTGCAGCATTTGCACATCCGCTTGGCCGTCTGCGTGAATGTGTCGAGATCATTCGCCTCGGGTTGAGTAGCGAGCGTCTTCAATACGAGGGTAAGCACTACCTGTTACCGCGGCCGGGTGGTGAAGGTAAGCCAATTCGGCTATCACAACCGCCACGTCCCGAGTTGCCCATTTATCTTGCGACACTCGGCCCGAAATCGCTGGAGATGACCGGGGAGTTAGCAGACGGATGGCTCGGCACCTCATTTATCCCCGAGCACGCTGACGTGTTTCTCGAGCCACTGAAAAAGGGGCTTGCAAAATCAGGCCGAACCCTTACCGATATCGATATCCAGGTGGGTGGCAGTTTCGAGATCAGTGACGACGTTGACCGGCTTGTTGCCGCCCGTAAACCGGCAATGGCGTTTACGCTGGGTGGCATGGGTTCAGCAAAAACCAATTTCTATAACGATGCCTTCAAACGCGCTGGTTATGAAGCCGCTGCGGTTAAAGTTCAGGATCTCTGGGTTAGCGGTAAGAAGGACGAAGCAATTCGTGAGGTGCCTGACGAAATGGTGCTTAAAACCAACCTGATCGGCACCGAGGACATGATTCGCGAGCGACTCAGGGTTTATCGCGATGCCGGCGTCAATACCATCCGACTCAGTACCGGCGGTGATAACTGGCGAGAACGAACCGACAGCCTGCACGAGGCCGTCGATCTCGTCCAGCGAGAAGGCGCAAGCTGGAAATAACGCCGGTCGTCAGTCCAGCAAACCCGGTTTCCGGTGAATCCACGGCTGCGCGAGTTCCAGTTGCCGCGCAAGCTGCAACAACAGTAGTTCATTACCAAACGATGCGGCGAACTGCATGCCAACCGGCAAGCCATCGGTACTCCAGTGCAACGGTAACGAAATCGCAGGATGCCCGGTGGCGTTATAGAGGTGCGTGAATCCCCAGAATTGCTGGATCCTTTCCCCATAGTTCGCCTGGTCGCCATCATTGGTATTCATAAATCCCAAAGGAACTGGTGGGCGCAGCAATGTCGGACTCAGAATCAGGTCATAGCGCTCGAACAATCCTTCAACAGTGCGACCGACCCCATGTATCACGTTAATAGCCCTGGCATAATCAAGACCCGACAACTCCCGTCCCAGTCTCCATAAATTCAGGGTATTTGTTTCGATGTGTTCACTCCCCGGTTCATTAATACCCAGTGCGTCCAGTCTCGCCTGTACCGTGTTAGCGACGTTTGAGGCGACGAGTACATGCGTGGCTATTGACAACTCTTCCCGATCAAAGGGCATCTCTAACGGCTCGACACTGTGGCCGAGGCGGGTTAGTAATGCCGCTGTTGCATTGATCCCGGCTGTACACTCTGCGTCAATCGAGCCTGTCGAATTTGGCGTCAGATCAATACCAATCCGGAGCGCTGCCGGTTCACGCTCATGGTGATCCAGGTAGCTGCCGTCAAACATCGGCGCGTGGTAAGGATCACCCGATGCGGGTCCGTGAGTTACGTCCAGGAACAAGGCACTGTCCCGAACAGTACGCGATACCACATGCCCGGTTGCCATACTGCCCCAACCCTCACCGACATCGGGGCCGAGAGGCGTTCGTGCGCGGGTCGGTTTCAACCCGACCAATCCACAGCAGGACGCAGGAATACGAATCGAACCGCCGCCGTCCGTTGCGTGAGCGACGGGTACTATTCGGGCGGCGACTGCCGCGGCCGACCCGCCGCTGGAGCCACCAGGCGTTCGACCAGAATCCCAGGGATTTTTGCAATCTCCCAGAAACACCGATTCAGTGGTCGCCGCCAGTCCAACTTCGGGTGTATTTGTCTTTCCCATCAACACGAGCCCCGATGCTCGATACCTGCTAACAATCTCAGAGTCATGATCGGGGACAAATTCCGCCCACAATCTGGACCCCATGGAACAGCGGATGCCTGCCACCATGTTCAAATCCTTCACCAGGAAAGGTACACCTGCCAGAGGGCCGGTTAATTCTCGATTCACTTGCGCACGCGCAGCGTCATACATTGGCGTCACGATCGCATTAATCTCGGAATTATATTTTTCCGCCTGATGCAGTGCCGACTCAAGTACCTCACCCGGTGTCGTCTTTCCCTGACTGATCAATCCGGCCAGGGCAACAGCATCAAGATCTTCGTAGTTATCCAGCACGAGTGGGCTCCTGGTTAAACAGGTAATGTCCCAGAAGACCAGCATCCTGCTCACCACTCTCCAGTCTCGCGATCGTCTGCAGGTGAACCTCGTCCGGCCCATCATAAATTCTGAAAGCACGCGCGCGCCCAAACGCTCGCGCCGCAGGTGTATCGTTAGTCACGCCGCGGGCACCATAGAGTTGAATGGTGCGATCCGCGATCGCTTGATAGACCCTGGCCACAGCGACCTTGATCATCGAAATTTGCTTCCTGGCCTGCTTATTCCCAATCGTGTCGAGTAACTGCGCTGTTTTCTGAACAAGGAGCCGGCACTGATCCAATTCGATTCGTGAAAGACTGATTGCCTCGGCCGTTGAACTGTATTCGTCCAGGCGCTTCCCGAAAGTCGTCCGCTCCATGGATCTCTTTACCATAAGGCTGATCAGCACTTCACACTCGCCGATCGCGCGCATGCAGTGATGCAGCCGTGCGGGTCCCAATCGTGCCTGGCCAATCGCAAATCCCGCTCCGCGCTCGCCGAGCAGATTTGTTGCGGGGATGCGAACATCGTTGAGTTCCAGTTCGGGGTGCAGGTTGGTAACCGATGTGTGTTCAAACACAGGCAAATTACGCACCAGGTTAACGCCTGGAGTGTGGCGCGGGATCAGGACAATTGATTGACGCTTTGACCTGGATGCCTGTGGGTCGGTTACACCAACGAGCACGATGAGTTCTGTGTTCTCGTGAGATGCATTGGAGGCGAACCACTTGCGCCCGTTGATCACATATTCATCGCCATCGAGCACAATAGATGTTTCAAGATTAGCCGGGTCCGACGATGCCACCTGTGGTTCAGTCATCGCAAATGCTGATCCAATCTCTCCCTCCAGCAAAGGCAGGAGCCAGGTCCGCTTCTGCGCCTCGTTGGCAAAAAGCTGTAATAACTCCATATTCGGAACATCAGGCGCGTGGCAGTTGAAAACTCGCGACGCCCACTCAAGTCGCCCCAGGACTTCGGCAACGCCGGTGAACTCAAGATTGCTCAGGCGTATTCCTGGCTCATCTTCTGCCAGTCTGGGTAATGCCATGTTCCAGAGTCCCAGGTCACGCGCCTCCCGGCGTAAGGTTTTCTCGATGTCCGGGACTGCCTGGCCGCTGGCAGCCTCAGTCATCCAGAGCTTGTTATTAGGAAGCACTCTTGTATTGAAAAAGGATTCAACCTGTGCACGTATCTCCTGGGCTCGCGTCGGTAGTTCAAACATATCGATATACCTGATGGTGAGGTCTCAGGTTATCGGATTCGCTCGCTTTTGGAAATCAACAGGGTGTCATCTACAATAACCAACACAACAAATCTCTCCTATAGCTCCCAACGGCGGATGATCTATGAATCAATGGCAAATCGGCGATGTTAAAGTGACCCGTATAATAGAAATGGAAGTCACCGGGGGAACGAAATTCATCCTGCCACAGGCTGACCGGGAAGCCATCAAACCCATGTCCTGGCTCCGGCCCCATTTCGCCGATGAGGACGGTAATCTAATAATGAGTATTCATGCGCTGGTAGTGGAAACTCCCACGCGAACAATGATCGTTGATACCTGTATTGGAAATGACAAGCAACGCAACATTCCGACCTGGACAAACCTGCAACTGCCTTTTCTAAACGACCTCACCGCTGCCGGTTATGACAGAATGAAGATAGATACGGTTATGTGTACGCATTTACATGTGGATCACGTTGGCTGGAACACGATGCTCGAGGATGGTCAATGGGTTCCGACCTTTCCTAACGCGCGCTATCTAATGGGCAGGAAGGAGTTTGAGTACTGGGACGAGGTTGATTCTGATCCGTTGAACGAAGGCGTGATGAACGATTCCGTCAGACCCATTGTCAACGCAGGGCTTGTAGACCTCGTTGGAACAGACCACCAGGTAAGTGATGAGCTTCAGTTCGAGTCAACCCCGGGACACACCCCGGGTCATGTCAGCGTGCGCATCACCTCGAAGGGGCAACATGCACTGATCACCGGCGACTGCATCCATCACCCGTGTCAGATCGAAAAAGTTGACTGGTCAAGTAGCGCTGACTACGACCCGGCGGCCGCACTTCAAACCCGACAGGATCTGTTAAACCGGTACAGTGATGAAAATGTACTCATCATCGGCACTCACTTTGCAACACCCTCAGCAGGGTACCTTAAGCACGATGGTGAAAAATACTGGCTGGATGTTCGCTGACAACCGACACTGCGATCTGCTGCATCAACGGGCAGACGCTATCAATCAGACTTTTTTTACCTTGGCTACAAACGGTTCGGCGCTGACAGAATGTTCGATCAGCGTCTGATTGGCAATCGCCAGAACCTGGCCGTACCTGTCCATAACGAAGCGGTGGAACAGTGGAATCAGCATCACTCGTTCGTCATAACGTAATTCCAGTTTAGAGATCGCCTGCCAGAAGCAGAAGTACAGCATTTCCGGACAGAGCGGGTAGTCATCTATCTCCCTGCGGAGCAGACCGGAAAGTCGGGCTCTGATATCGTTGATGATCACCTTGTAATGACTCTCAGTTCTCGATCGAAACGAATTGATTACTGTTTCGGCAATTCCTCTTGGTTGAACGAGTACAGGTTCTCCCCTGCGGTTAAGAAAGATCAGCCAGAGTTCACTCAGCAATCGCGAAAACTCGGCCCGGTATTCCGGAGACTGCATTTTAAGTGCCCGCATGACATTAAAATGATGCTCAAGCGCCTGTTGTTCATCAAGTTCCCACATTTCCTCAAACAGGGCATCAGCAACGTTTGCAGCAAGTCCATCAAAGAGATGCATAATCCGTTGGTCAACGTTTACCTTGACCTCTTTGATAATAGCGAGCGTGCGCTGCCGTGCTACCTGTGGCAACCTGATAACGTTTGCGTCATGTTTTGTCGTAGGCTCGATCACTGATGCCAATTCCGTTGCTTCCATTTAACTGAAGGTGATATTAAACACGGATCAATCCTTGTCTCCATGCATTTTTCAGACTTTTCTCTAAACCGTGCGCTGCATCACAAACCCAGTCTGCAGTAGTTCAAAGAACACAAAACTTTACAAAATATGATTGGCATCTAATCACCGACGAACGGCACCACAGCGAAAGTCTGCAAGCTGGTGTATTATTCTTCTTTTGGTTAAGAGTCTACCCATGGCGACAGTGCAAGATCCTCTGGTCTACCCGTTCGAGAACACACCAGGATTCGGATCGACGATGGAAGTTGCTCCGGGTGTTTACTGGCTGCAGATGCCGCTGCCGATGTCGCTGAATCACATCAATCTTTATCTTCTGGAAGGAGAAAAGGGATGGACGGTCGTTGATACCGGTATTCGAGGACCGGAAACCCGGGATCTCTGGAACGATATTTTTGATCAGTGCCTGTTCGGTAAACCGGTCATCCAGATACTGTGCACGCACATGCACCCCGATCATACCGGCCAGGCAGGATTTATCTCGGAACGCTGGCAGGCACCACTACTCATGAGCTATGGAGAGTATTACCAGGCCAGAGTCATGGGCAGCATGATGCGCGATGGTGGTAACTGGCAGATGAGTGAGTATTTCGTCAGAGCCGGTGTCGCTCCAGACTTTCTGGAGAAGATGCGGGAAGCACGTAGCGATTTCGCACCCGCACCTGAAGACCAGCCGCTCCCGGCCTCGTATATTCGGTTATGCGACGGAGATACTCTGCAAGTGGGTCAGCATACCTGGCAGATCATCACCGGGAATGGTCACTCCCCTGAACATGTCTGCCTGTATTCAAAGAAGCTCAGACTGCTGATATCCGGGGATCAGATTCTCCCCGTCATCACTTCCAACGTCAGCGTGCAGCCCACCGAACCCTTCGCCAACCCGATGCTGGGCTGGCTGGAGTCACACGAGAAATTCAAGCGCCTGCTGCCAAACGATATCCTGGTGTTGCCCGCGCATAATGCACCGTTCTATGGGGTGCAAGAGCGACTTCAACAACTGATCGATCATCACGAAGACCGGATGCTTCTTATTGAAGAAAACTGTGTCGAGCCGTTAAGAGCGATCGATATGCTTGGGTTCCTGTTTAAGCGAGAACTCGAGAACCATTCGCTTTTTATGGGCCTTGGGGAGTGCATTGCGCACATCCATTGCCTGATGGGCCGAAATAGAATAGAACGCAGGCTGGAAAAAAATGTTTATACTTATCGCTCGATTGATCCTACTTTGAGCGAGCGTGCCCACCCCTCCCATCATGAGGAACCCGATGATCTCCCACAAATGGTTTGACCTTTGCAATCTGATAAAACTTAAGTCCGGTGGACATCAGCCAAAATGCATTCTGGCTTCTCTGGTTTGTGTGTTTTGCATTACCGCCAATGCGGAAATACACCCGGAAGTTCAGGCCGCCCTGGACTGGCCTTTTCCGAAATATGAGTGCGAACGACCCGTCCTCAAAAAATCGAGGGTCGCCACAACCCAGACTCGAAAGTTTCAGAAAGCGATTAAGAAATTCAAAGCCTGCGTTGACGACTACAAGCAGCTTCTGCTGACTGAAAACGATAAACTCATGGCTGTTGCGTCTCACGGACTCACCAGTGCGCAGGCAGAAATTATCCTCGGCAAGATTAAGGTGATTCAGGAAATTTTAAAGCGAAGCGCAGGTGGTCCGACGGGCAAAACGCAACCGAATGTTGAGAACCTGGAACTGTACGATCCCCAACACGGTCATTAGTCTGCGAATTACCCGCTAAAAAGCGCCAATTGGCCCGGGGAAGACCACCGGGCTCTCTATTCCGTCGGCGTTCACGCTGGCAACACCAAAGATGTAGTTGTCGATCACAACATTGCGCAGCGTCAGCGTGGTCACGTCACCTGCTTCCCGAGACCAGCGCCATTGGGCGTCTGTCGTGAGTCGCCAGTACACCTTGTAATTCCTGGCGCCTTTCACCCGCCGCCAGTTTAGGGTCGTGTGTGGCGAGACCATTCCTTCGATCGTGACCTCTTCGGGCGGTGCAGGCGCCAGTGCCAGCGATGCCAGCGCTACCGCATTGAGCGCCGTGAGTTTGGCGGCATAGTCGAAGTCAACAAACTCGATAACATCACCGTAGGCAATGCCTTCTTCAACGCGGATATCCTGGTGTTGTCGCTCGTAATGTTCATTGGTCTCCATAATCCGAATGGCGGGAAATCCTGCTTCGTTGAACGGTCGATGATGTCCACCACGACCGAATCGATCTAGCCGATAAATCATCATTACATCCAGATTGTGCAGGTAATCATCACTGATCCGGTCCACATAACGCGCCAGGTTTCGCGACGGCGAATCAACCTCACCACCCGTGAATCGCCGAATACGTGCCTGTTCAGGTGTTTCCTGCGGTCGCGTCGCTTCTGAGAAAACCCTCGCCGTGGTGTTGTTAATGACACCATTAATACCGGAAATATTACCGATCATGTCATTATTCAGCACCGCCTCAATCTTCCAGCCATCAGCTTTCGCCTGTCGAGCCATAATCTTGCCGCCAAAAAGTCCCTGTTCCTCACCCGAAAGGCCAGCAAACACAATACTGGCGTTAAAACGGTATTGGCTTAAGACTCTTGCCGCTTCGATGGTTCCTGCCATTCCCGATGCATTGTCGTTAGCACCCGGAGAATCCGATTGTCCATCCAGCGGGTCTGAAACCCTTGAGTCGATGTCACCGGACATAATGACGTATCTTCCAGGGTCTGACGTACCTCGCAGAATAGCAACAACGTTGACGATTTCCGTGGGATTTGGAATCCGCGTCTCACCACTAACGATATCGCTCTGGTAGGCTACCTCAAGGCATCCATTACATGCCTCAGAGATCGCATCAAATTCTGCCTTGATCCAGCGTCTTGCCGCACCAATTCCCCTGGTTGTCGAAACCGTATCCGAAAGTGAATGCCGAGTGCCGAAGCCGGTGAGTTTATTGATGTCGTGCTCGATACGAGCGGCGGAAGGTGCCAATGCAATATCATGCAACAGCTGGACATCCGCGAAACACAATACGGGTATGAGCAAACATGGGCCTACAAGAATCCTGATCACAACGGCAGACCTCCGACAGCCTGATTGATACTGCCATCCTCGTTAAATGTTCTGATCAGGATTTCCGCGATACGCATCTGATGCACCTCATCGGCGCCATCAGCAAGTCGCGCCCAGCGAGCCTGTTGCATCATACCCGCAAGTGGCGTGTCGGTTGAGTAACCGAGCGCGCCGTGGACCTGCATGGCGCGATCAATAACCCGCCACAAGGTATTGGCCACATGGTGTTTAGCCATGGAAACCTCTTGTTTAAATTCCATCCCGTTTTCAATTTTGTAAGCCGCATGCAACACCATCAATTTGGATGCATACAGCTCCATGGCTGAATCAGACATCATCCATTGGATACTCTGTTTTTCCGATAGGTAAGAACCGTGGGAAAACCGTTTTTGTGCGCGATCAACCAGCATTTCCAGGGCCATTTCGATCTGGCCAATCCAGCGCATGCAATGAGCAAGGCGCGCGGGTCCGAGTCTGACCTGTCCCAGTTTGTGACCGCCCCCTCGCTCGCCAAGCAGGTTTTCCCGGGGAACCCGAACATTGTTGTATTTTATCTCTGGGTGATTATGGCGCCCTCCCATGGTTTCAACATCTCTGACAATCTCGAAACCCTCCGAATCGGTTGGTACGATAAACGCAGAATTTCGGGCCTGGGCGACACTGGCATCGGGATCTGTTCTGGCAATAACAATGGCAAAATCCGCACCTTGCGCGCCCGATGTGAACCACTTGTGGCCGTTGATTACCCAGTCATCACCATCCTCAACCGCTGATGTCTGGATAAGCGTGGGATCTGAACCCGCGACCTCGGGTTCAGTCATTGAAAAACACGAGCGAGCGGTTCCTTCGAGCAATGGCATGAGAAATTTTTCCCGCTGCATCTCAGTCGCGAAATGATACAGGGTATGCATGTTGCCCTCGTCAGGCGCCTGTGCATTGATGATGTAAGGCCCCATGGGAACCTTTGCCGCTTCCGCCGAAACAGCCGCCAGGGCGGTAGCACCCAGGCCCATTCCGCCAACATCCTGCGGCATATGGGGTAGCCACAGGCCTTGCTCTTTTGCTTTTCCTCTTAGCGCCTTAACCAGCGTTGACCAGTCTTCACGAGTCGCGTCCTTGTTGTTACGCATGGCTTCAAATTCCTTCTTCACTGCAGTGTGAAGGAATTCGCGCATCATCAGCCTTGCATCTTCGACATCCTGTCCGAACGAAAAATCAATTGCCATAAGATCGCTTCCTGTCCTGTGCTCTGGTATTTAAACTGGGAATTGCTGGCAGTCTAGCGGCCATTGTTTATACAATCAAAGCGAGTTTGCACAGTGATGATCATGACCCACCTCAAGTATCCAGTCGGCGCGCGAGCAGCTCGGCGAACGCAATTTGCTGCGGCCATGTACTCTTGAATCCGCAACTTGATGCGCTGCTGAAGCGGACCATAAGTTCAGGCAAGCTGATCAGTTCATCACTGCCGCTGTGCGATGCGATTTCGCTCTTCCTGCTATCGCCTGATTATCCCCGGGGTCGCCTCGACGACGAGGAAATGCAGGCCATCATGAACAGACCTGCCTACTGGGCATTTTGCTGGGCTAGTGGACAGGTACTGGCTCACTTCATCATGCAACATCGGGAGCTGGTTAAGGGCAAGCAGGTACTGGATCTTGGATGTGGGTCGGGTGTAGTTGGAATCGCCGCTGCGCTCAAAGGAGCAAAAGCTGTCATCGCCTGTGACAACGATCCTGATGCGCTGATCGCTGCCGAGGCTAATGCCAGAACCAATGGGGTGAAGCTGCAACTACTGGCTGACCTGTCAGAACTAAGTGGACACATAGACATGGTGATTGCAGCGGATGTACTCTACGACCGCGACAACCTGCCGCTGCTCAATGCGCTCCCGGGTATTGCGAGCGAGGTGATTGTCGCCGATTCACGCATCAAAAATATTCCGCTCTATGGGTACGAGAAAATCTTTAGTTCAAGCGCCACAACGATACCGGACCTGGACGAGTTTCGAGAATTCAATCAGGTCAAGGTTTATCGCGCGCTGCCGCCCGGATTCAGTGCCCATAAAGATTCCGAGTAGCGTGATCCTCGATTGGCTTTTCCTGCGCATCCGCTGAAGCTTAGAAGTAATCCGTGAGATCAAGTGAATAGCAGGACTCATCAAGCACTGCCAACGTTGATGAAACCTGATTAGTCGTTCGACTGACATCCAGCCGAGTGAAACCTGATTTGATTGCGACCCGGATCGCCCGGTCGGCAAAGTCCGGAATCCACAGTATCGCGCGATCAAACCCCAGCCTTTTAAGGACAGTGAGTCCATGGACGAGCAGCTTCCGCCCATATCCATTACCCTGGTAGCCAGGCAGTACATAAAGCCCACGAATCTCACCTGTTGCGCCGTCACAAAAAAAAGATTCCAGCGGTTCACCGCTGGTAACGAATCCGAAAGCCGCTTCATCTTCGCACACGTACGTGAAGATTTTGTTATCGCAGAAAATCGCCTGTTCCGGGGAAAGTTGCCATGCCGGGTGCACGTCGTTGCAGGCACGCATTGAAACTGCCTCAAGCTGATCGAGATCTTCAGGTATGGCGCGACGTATCGCCACGGAATGAATTTTCACGGGTATATCCATCACCAAAGTTTGCGATTATGGCGTTCCTTTCAGGATTTGGCGACCGTCAGTGGAATCCCGCGGACTGACATGGTAAGACCACTGACGATGATCGCGGAGAGTTCCAGTTGGGTGCCCAGCATATCTCCGGTCAGGCGATCGTAGCTTTGCGACCATCGCTGGAATCCGGTGGCGATTTCTATTAGTTGTACTGTAATCCGGATGCGTTCACCAACAACACGAACACTACCCTCGAGGACAAGATCCGTTCGCTCGGCTATCGCACGAAAATCAAATGCACCATTACTCGACAGCACCAAGGCGGGACTCACCACCACGACGCGAAATCCAGGCTCATTGGCGAGCAGTTGGTTGATATCAGTGGACAATCCTGCCGAGAATGAATCTGCATCCCCCGTCAGGGTACGAAATGGCAGGACTGCGATTCGGGTCTCGGAACTATCCGCCGCGTCGCCATAGAACGAGTTCGTCAACAGCATGCCTGCCAGCGCAGCCACGACAAAAGCGAACCCGATTGCAGCCAGTCGTGAACGCATCGGCACAGTACCGCCAGAGTGCGTCATTGAGACCTCCGCCACCAGCATATAGCCTCTTTTAGGTATCGTCCGAATAAAAGTAGGCGCTGCGCGATTATCTCCAAACACCGCACGCAATTCAGAAATCGATTGTGTCAGCACATCATCCGAAACCACCACATCGGGCCAGAGATGTTCAAGCAACCGCTGTCTCGGCACCACGGTCCCCTGCCGATTTGCCAGGTAACACAAGACATCCATTACCCGCGGCGACAAGTGTACGTCTCGACCCTCGCGGGAAAGTTGTCCTGACCCGGGATTCACGCGCCAATCCGCTACAAAAAATTCAGCTTCCATCGAAGGTTCGCACTTTGTCGCTGCCAGAACCCATTAATAGGCGGATTAACCCCGGCTGACACGTGCTTTGCGGCGAGTAGAGAAGCTCACGGGATTAATTGAATTGAGGGCAAATCGCGCAACGCCGTCACGCGATTTTTACATCGGTCGAGAAAGACAGGCATTGCAATCTCGTGTACCATCACGCTCTTTTTTTCACGGCTCTTAGCGACAGGAACATCGAAATGGAACAAATCGACAAATTATCCGCGACCAGTCTGGAACTCCAGGACATCAGCATCGAACTCGGCATGAAGTACGGTCCGGATCTGGTACTCGCACTGGTTACCCTGTTCGCCGGTCTCTGGATAATCGGCATGGTTACCCGGGGCATTGCTGCGGCTTTCGAGAAAAGCGGGCTCGAGGCCACGCTCCGGAAATTCCTGAAGAGCCTTATTAACATTGGCTTGAAAGCACTGTTGCTGATCAGCGTCGCGTCGATGATGGGTATCGAAACAACCTCTTTTATTGCCGTACTCGGCGCTGCAGGTCTGGCCATTGGACTCGCGTTGCAAGGTTCGCTCGCTAATTTCGCAGGTGGTGTGCTGCTATTGATTTTTCGCCCTTATAAAGTGGGCGATTTCATCACCGCCGGTGGTCAAAGCGGTACCGTCCGGAGCATCGAAATATTCAGCACCATCATGATTACCGGGGACAACAAGACCATCACTATCCCGAATGGTGCAATCTCGAACGCTGCAATCATCAACTTTTCTACCCAGGAAACCCGGCGGGTCGATATCGAATTTGGTATTGGTTACGACGACGACCTGAAAAAGGCAAAGTCCATCCTCACCGGGCTGATCGAAGCCGAAGAGCGCATACTGAAGGACCCTGCTCCCTTAATTGTCGTCTCATCACTGGGCGAGAGCTCGGTCAATATTACCACTCGCTCCTGGGTGAAAAGTGCGGACTATTGGGGCGTCTATTTCGAGCTCCTCGAAAACACCAAACTGGCGCTGGATGAAAACGGCATCAGCATTCCCTACCCACAACGGGATGTGCACATCTACAACCAGAACGTCTGAACCTGGGCTGGTCTTTTCCCGGCACGTATCGATTTTCAATGTCGTGCCGGTTTGCCACAAACGGGGCCGGGTCCTTCGTTTGGTTCCAGGTTTCTGCTCTAGTGTGGTGCCCGTGTCATGCAGAGCGTTTGGCGTCCGCTAAATTGATTTCGCCCGTCCCTGCCAGTAGGGCTCACGAACAATTCGACGCTGGATCTTGCCGGTTGGTAATCGAGGCAGGTCACCCACAAAATCGATGCTTCTCGGGCATTTGAATCCAGGCAAATGCTCATGGGCAAAGGAAATGAGTTCATCAGCCAGCGCGGATGATGGCTGGAACGTTTCTTTTAACTGAATGACCGACTTTACCTCTTCGCCCCACTCGTCATTGGGAACTCCAATGGTGCAGACGTCCAGGACTGCCGGGTGCTGCATGACCGCACTGTCAACCTCCTGAGGATAGATGTTCACCCCGCCAGAGATAATTAATTCAGCGGTCCTGCCGGTTAGGAACAGATAGCCGTCCTCATCAAAATATCCCATGTCGCCAAGTGTAAAATAGTCTCCCTGATAGGAAGATGCAGTTTTGTCATCATCCTTGTAATAGCTGAAGCGGCCTACATCAGGGGCACGCATGTAAATCGTTCCAGTTTCGCCTGGAGTGACCTCCACACCCTCATCATCAAGGATCCTGTTGTCAAATTCAGGTCCGGGTTTACCAACACTGCCAGGCTTTTTGAGCCAGGTGTGCGAATCAATGAGGAAACCCCCTCCGCCTTCAGTCGCCGCATAATATTCCACCAGTACGGGACCGAACCACTCAATCATGGCGTGCTTGATATGCACCGGACAGGGAGCAGCGCCGTGCACAATCAAGCGCATGCTACTGATGCAGTATTTCGCGCGGGTGGACTCGGGGAGTTGCAGCAGGCGATGAAACATCGTCGCAACCATATGGCAATGAGTGACCTTGTGTTGATCAATCAGCTTCAAGGTTGCCTCCGGCTCCCACTTATCCATGAAAACAACCGTTGCACCGGAAATTATTGGCGTCAGCACATCAATCAACAGGGGGGCAGCATGATAGGCGGGACCCGTGCATAAATTGACCTCGTCCCCCCGCGCGTAGCCGATTTCTGAAAAATCTGGTGGAATTGGCGGCCGCTCCCTACGATAGACGCCTTTGGGCCGGCCAGTCGTACCAGAGGTGTACAACATTCCGCCACCATTGACAGGGTTGGCAACGTTTTTCATGGGATGAGCCGATATCAGGTCCACATAGTCCTGAAAATCCTCGATTTCGCCCCCAATCGCCACGCGATTGGCCAACTGCGGTGCCATAGTTGCGGCTTGCCTGGCTTTCACCGCGAACTTGTTCTCGGAAAAGAAGATTTTTGCATCACAGTTATCCACTATGTAGCCGATCTCTTCTGCAGTGAGGTGCCAGTTGATCGGCGTTACCCGAATACCCGTCCTGATCGCCGCCATCATGACCTCGACAAACTCAACCCGATTACTGCACAGCAGGGCAATACCGTCATCCGCAACAAGACCGTGGTCCCGCATCGCATGAGCCAGTTGATTGGCCCGATTGTTCAGGTAATCCCAGGTAAAGCTGTGGTATTCATCCACAACTGCAATCGCATCGGGCTTGCGGGCCGCGTGAACCGCGACGGACATGCCTGACAATGCGGCTTCTTCGACACCAACCTCGTGATAATTCATTTTTCTCCCCTCCACAGGAAAAGCGAGAATGCCGGAACTACCGTTCAAAAATCAAGACGGGCCTTGTATTTGAACCCGGTAATCCCCACATCCTGATTACGATTACTGGCGCCGGTAGCGGACCGCTGGTATGCTCCCGCCGAATTACACTGCCAAGGACTTAACTTCAAATGAACGATGAATCTCAGGATCTGAAACTGCCCTCCATCAGCTTTATGGATGAAAAACTGTTCAAATCACGCTCAATTTCAATTTTTGGGCAAATAAATGAGCGGATCGCTCGTACCGTCACCGAGCAGTTACTGGCACTATCGGCAGAAAGTGATGATCCAATCACAATCTATATCAGTTCCCCCGGAGGCCACGTTGAATCAGGTGATGTCATCTACGACATGATCAAATTTATCAAACCTGTCGTCCGCGTTGTCGGTACCGGGTGGGTCGCCAGTGCCGCGACGAACATCTACCTCGCCGCAGAGAAGAAAAACAGATTTTCGCTGCCAAACACTCGCTATCTGGTGCACCAGCCATCCGGCGGTTCACAGGGTGACGCAACCGATATCGAGATACAGATGGAACAGATCCTGAAAACCAAACAACGGATCAACAAGATTATTGCGGACGAAACAGGACGTCCTCTGGAACAGGTCGAAAAGGATACGGACAGGGATTTCTGGATGTCAGTGGATGAAGCCATCGACTACGGTATCGTCAGCAAGGTAATTTCTTCGGTTTCTGAGCTGGATTAAGATCTATGGCAGATCAATTCGACGCGCTTAGCAACGATCACATTGAATTTATCGAACAGCAGTTACTGTTTTTTGTCGGCACCGCTGCTGAGCATGGCTCCATCAATGTCTCGCCGAAAGGTATGGACACGCTTCGGGTCGTCGACGCAAACCGGCTGGTCTGGCTGAACCTCACCGGGAGTGGCAACGAAACTGCTGCGCATGTATTACAGAACGATCGGATGACCATCATGTTCGCCTCTTTCAGCAAGCAACCACTCATTCTAAGGTTGTATGGCCATGCCACTGTTGTTCACCCGAGAGACTCGCAATGGTCGAACCATCTGGAATTGTTTGACCATCAACCTGGCGCTCGCCAGTTTTTCGAGATGCAGATTGATATGGTACAGACGTCCTGTGGGTTCGCAGTCCCGCTGTATGATTTGGTCTCTGAGCGACCCACCTTAACAAAGTGGGCTAAGACTCGAGGTGATGAGGGCATTAGCGACTACTGGGCCGAGCGCAACCGACTGAGTCTCGACGGTACACCAACGGGTATACTGCCTGACTAGCAGATTAATTATTTTGAGCTAGTGCAACATCACTCTGCCGTTGGGTGAATCGATCACTGCACGCATTCCATCAGGTCCTTCCATCACCTCCACTTCAATTTCCAGCGCAGATAAGAACGATCCGTAAGCCGATGAGCCTTCAACCAGTTGCACTGCAAAACTGTCGAGTTTGCATCCCGAAGGCGCGACCCTGGCAGGGTGTGGCGAATCCAGCCAATCAATAAAGAAAGGCATGAAGTTCGCATATGGGTGGCCGCGAACATAGAGGATCTGCCAATCGAGTCGAACACCATCGGGCCTGTTTCTGCTCATGGATATGACTTCTCCGTGATAACCGAACTGCGTCAAAACCTCACTTAGCGATTCGAACCCGGATACCGAAACCGCCCAGGTTCGGATGCCAGAAAAATTGTGTGCCTGCAATTCTGCCCCGAGCGTGTTTTTGAGGTCCTGATTTACATCCGGCGCGATTATTTCCAGGTATTGGTTCTCCTCAAGGGACAGCAACGCGTTGCAGGTCCCGTTGCCCGGATGGACCCCGCCGAACTCAGCCTTCACCGCCGTTAATTTTTGCACTTCCGCAATGCCGTCATTCAGATCAGGGACTGCGTACATAATATGATCCAGTTGTGCCATGACCAGTATCTCCGTTATTTCTCTCAACTATAGTTTGGCTTCAGGTTCATCAATTTACCGGCCGCTATTGCCCGAACCTGACAACTTCCGGTTTCCATGTCTGCTTGTCACCTCGGAAACCTGGCACGATGGCTTCGAGCCACGTGGGACTAATCGCGATAAGTAAATAATCATCAGGAAAATCAGGATAGAGCCGATCAGAATCTTCCTCACGCCGCTTCGCGCGCTTCACCGCTGAATCATTCACCAGCCGAGCAGTCCCCATAATAGTGACATAGCTCCTGGTTGAAGCATCAAAGTAGTAAAGGGTTACCTGACTATGCTGCCGAATTTGTGCAACCTTACGTGTGACCGGTCTGGTAGCCACCCAGATCTCAACACCGGGCTCGCCTATATCAGCACCCACAGGAAAGGGATCAACAGTCCGTGCTCTTGGCTGGCCCTGATCGTCGAGCGTAATCAGGGCGGCGTAGCGTGCCGCCTGCATTGTTTGCACCGCGGCCTGCAAAATCTGAGTGCTGGAGGATTCAGGTTGTGCAGCCTCGGCAGCTGCAACCATCGAGAGACAGAACACAATAATTCCAAGCATCGGTCATTTGTCCAGGTATAAAGTATTATTGTCCATCAACGCAAATCGCGGTGGCCAGGTAACTCAACCCCTGGCAGCGAGTTCGGTCTCAGGAGTCCGGTTCACTAATATTAAACAGAAATCCTCTCCCTATACCAACGCTGCCCTCGTTATGTTGATCATGACAGGTTGCCGGAACGCGTTTCCGCTATTGCCTGGCAGGGTAATGACGAGCGAGTAATCAGCCGTTGATTCTTTTGAATTCGCAGCCCAGCTCAAATTGTTCCAACTCGAAGTGCCCTACCCCGTTTGGCTACGGGTACTTATGAACGATGGCGAGCTCTATGTCGACGCCGCAGATAACCGACGCTGGAATCGATAAATTACGGAAAAATCAGCACATTCGGGTTAAACCGGGCGAGCGGATCTATCCGGCGATCGTCGTTGCAATCGAGGACCCGATCATCACACGTCTATTTCTACCAGGGCGCACTATCTATAGCCTGGACCGGATCAATCCCGAGCCAGGGTCGAAACCAGAATCAGGTCAAGACTAATGCCAACAGGATCAGGCAAATCGTGAGACCGGCAATACCGGCGAATCCCATGGCTAACAACTTAACGGTTTTTTGATCTTCTACTGCAAATATCGACATCCTATCTACTACTCTGATTCAGGGTGGCGCAATAGTCGCTTTGACACCCACAAAGGTCAAGACTCGCGTGTCGCCAATGCATTCGCCTGGTCTATAATCTGTCTTGATACAACTCCTTTTTTCATTCAAGTGGATTAACATATGGCTGACGTTCCTTTTCGAACGATTCATGAAATAGTCAAGGCTGCCAGGTTACGGTTGAACCAAACCTATTGGGACTACCTGGTCGGCGGTACCGAAACTGAAACAACCTTAAAACGAAACCGTCTGGCGATTGATTCCCGTGCGCTGAAACCGAGAGTACTTAACGATGTTTCCGTCATCGATACTACCGGTTCACTCCTGGGTATTGACCTTGCCCTTCCGATCATGCTCGCGCCAATTGGATCACTCCAGGTGTTCGAACCGGGTGGCGGTGCCAGCGCGGCGATCGCTGCCGCCCAAGCGGGAGTCATCAGTATCGCAAGTTCTGTTTGCACGCCGTCAATCGAGGAAATCGCTGCCGCTTCCAGTGCACCAAAAATCTATCAGCTATACGTTCGTGGCGACGAAAACTGGGTTGACGATATTATCCGACGAGTTATTGCCAGTGGTTATATCGGCTTCTGCCTGACCGTTGATACAGCGGTGGTGAGCCGCCGCGAGCGAGATATCGCCAAACGGGTTATTCCCACTTCGCAGTCAAGCCCCGGAGACTTTTCATATCAGGCTCGTCTGAACTGGGGGGACGTTGCCCGAATCAAGGAAAAGTTTGACATCCCGCTAGTACTGAAGGGAATCAATCGCGTCGAAGATGCCGCGCGCGCAGTCGAGATGGGGGTCGAGGTTATTTATGTTTCGAATCACGGCGGCAGACAACTCGATCAGGGTGTTGGCACCCTCGATGTATTACCCGAAATCGTCAAGGAAGTCGGTGGGCGCGCACAAATCGCAGTTGACGGGGGCTTTTATCGAGGTACCGATATACTCAAGGCGATCGCGCTTGGCGCTGATGTTGTGGGACTTGGCCGCCTTGAAGCCTGGGCGTTGGCTGCAGGAGGGTCCCCGGTTCTCGTTCGCTGCCTGGCAATACTGAAACACGAAATCGAAGAGTCTCTGGCGCTCTGTGGTGTAACAAGCTTTGCTGACCTGGATGCCTCGTTCGTCGTCAATGCGCCGCCGGTGGTACAAGCGGATGTCTTCAGCGCATTTCCACTGCTGGACCTTGAGGATGCGGGCTACTAGACGAGACCACCAGACGCTCCTGGAACCAGCGGCCTGAGGTATACTGCTGAAATGTATGAAAATGAGACAGTACTGATTGACGGCCTGATCGCGAAGCGTGACGACGCATTCAGGTACGCGATTGAACAATATCAAGGTTCCATGATGTACCTCGCACGCAGCTTCGTCGGTGACAAACTCGCTGACGAGGTTGTCCAGGAAACCTGGTGTTCCGCAATGCGTGCCCTTAAAGGTTTCGAGAAGCGAAGCAGTTTAAAGACCTGGTTGTTGAGGATCGTGGCGAACGAGGCGAAAACCAGACTACGCAAGGAAAACCGGATGACTTCACTGGAAGCACTAACCGCTGCTGACCCGGAATTCGCCAGCCGATTTGACGACAACGGTCACTGGGGGGCGCATCGTCCCGGCGACTGGCGAGCGGATTCACCGGAAGCGCTAATCTCAAGCGAGGAGTTGAAGCTCTGTCTCGACCTGATGATTTCCTCGTTACCCGACCTGCAGGCGGCGACTCTTAACCTGCGTGAACAGCAGGGCTATTCTCTGGCGGAGATTTGTAACATCCTGGAGGTCAGTGAGTCTAACGTCCGAGTACTTTTGCATCGAGCCAGAAATCGTCTATATCGGTGCGTGGAGCACTTTCAGGAGACTGGTGAATGTTGTACCCAATAGGACCGTCCAGATGATTACCTGCCAGACACTTTTCAATTCCGCCAGTGATTACGTGGAGTCGACCGACTCATCAAATCCTGTCGTCAGGTTCTCCCTGAAACAACGAATCTCTATTCGCTTCCATCTTTTACTCTGCAAATACTGTCGCTTGTATCTGAAGCAGATCAGGCTGACTTCCCGGACCGCGAGCGCGCTGACCGTCGAAGTGACTCCCACTGACCAGGAAATCGAACGACTGGTGCAACGGTTAAAGCAACTCGACGACTAACAGGCCGGCAACAATCAGGGACCCGAAATGTAACCCTTGTGGTTAGAGAACACCCGGTCCGGTGGCTGATTCCCTGGTGGTTTTTGCCCCGCCACGACGCCAGGTGTGATAACGCTCAGAAAGCTCAAGTGCCCACTCCGGTTTGTGATTCTTGCGCCACTCACTGGCCGCAAATTTATTCATCTCCGCGAGCGTGGGATAGATATGAATCGTACCGAGAATCTTGTTGAGACCGATTCCGTGTTTCATGGCCAGGACGTACTCCGCGATCAGATCACCGGCGTGGTCGGCGACAATGGTGACGCCCAGAATTCTGTCTCGCCCGGGAACTGTCAATACCTTAACCATGCCATGCGCCTCTTCATCAGCAATAGCCCGGTCCAGGTCACCCACATCGTAGCGAGAAACTTCATACTCGATCCCGGCAGCCTGCGCCTCCGATTCATTGAGACCCACCCGGGCAACCTCTGGCGTGCAAAAGGTAGACCACGGAATGACCGTGTAGTCGACCTTGAATTTTTTAAAGCCACCGAACAGTGCGTTGACCGCAGCGTACCAGGCCATATGTGAGGCCGTGTGGGTAAACTGGTAGGGTCCGGCAACGTCACCAATGGCATAAATGTTCGGAAAGTTGGTGCGCAGATAATCGTCCACTTCAACCGTGCCCCGGGATGAAATCGTGACCCCGAGTGATTCAAGCCCAAAGCCCGTTACATTGGCTGCTCGGCCAACCGCAACAAGGATTTCGTCGAAAGGGACTTTCACAATTTTATTTTCAAGGTCACCTGCTGACTCGCAAACCAGGTACTTGGAATCTGCCTCAACAAGCACTTCAGTTGCGACATAGCCTGTCATTATATTAACGCCCTCAGATCGCAATGAGCCTGCCACCATGTCGGCAACTTCGGGATCCTCACGGGTCATGATCTGCTCTGCTTTTTCCACCTGGGTGACCTCACTGCCCAGACGATTGAACGCCTGCGTGAGTTCCGTGCCAATGGGGCCACCACCAAGCACCACTAACCTGCGGGGAAGGTCGCGTAACTGCCAGATGTTATCGGAAGTGAGATAGTCAACTGCCTGCAGGTTCGTGATCGGGGGAACAAAGGGTTTAGCTCCGGTGGCGACAATAATGTTCCGGGTACGCAGGGTTTTACCATTAATGTCCACGGTGAAGGGTGAGGTAATTTTCGCTTCACCAATTTCCACATCAACACCCAGGCTCTGATACCTCTCGACCGAGTCGTGTGGCTCGATAGTGGCGATGACCCTGCTTACTCTTTCCATCACGTCGGAAAATGAGAAGTCAGGTTGCATGTCCGAGAATCCAAATTGCGAACCACGACGCATATCCGCATTCAGCTTCGCCGATCGCAGCAGTGCCTTGCTCGGTACGCAGCCAGTGTTGAGGCAATCGCCTCCCATTTTATTCATTTCGATCAGCGTCACCCTGGCTTTAACCGTCGCAGCAATCAGTGATGCCACCAGACCACCTGAGCCTGCACCAATTACCACGACATCGCAGTCAAAGGATTTCGGTCGATCGTAACCTCGATAAACTTTTCTCGCCCGCAACCACTCGACAAGCTTCCTGGCGATCAACGGAAAAAAACCGAGCAGAATAAAAGACAACAACAACTCTGCCGACAATATCCCCGATAAAGAATCTATCTGTGCCAGTTGTGTTCCTGCATTCACATACACAACGGTACCGGCGAGCATTCCAATCTGGCTAACGATATAGAAAAGCGGTGTAGAAATGCTGGTTAATCCCATGGCGAGATTGATAACAAAAAATGGCACCACCGGGACCAGGCGCAGCGTGAACAGGTAAAATGCACCTTCCCGTTCGACCCCCTGGTCAATGGTCTGAAGATAAGGGCCAAAGCGGCGTTTAACGGTATCGCGCAGGAGAAAGCGCGCGACCAACATAGCAATAGTCGCACCAACCGAGGACGCAAAAGACACGATCACGAGGCCCCAGCCAAGACCAAAGATGGCACCGGCCGCGAGCGTCATAATCGCAGCACCTGGGAGTGAAAGCCCCGTGACGGCAACGTAGAGGATGAAAAAGAGCAATCCCGATATCAGTGGATTCTCATTGACCAGGCTGGCAAGACCTGCCTGTTCAGACTTCAGGTAGCCAAGGTTTAAATACGCCCCCAGGTCTAACCAGGCAAACAGACCCATCGCCAACAGCAGCAGACCAATTACTAACAACTTTCCAGCTTTCATCAAGTTTTTTCCATGTGAACACAGGTTTATGGACGCCTTGTCGGGAACAACGTTACAGGACAGCCCTCATATCGGACCCATTTAACCGCTGGAGACTGACCGACGCCCATCATACCTAAAGGAATCGGCGGGACCACCTTCCCTGATCGCTTGATGTACAATAACCGGCACCCGTCAGCGCAAGCCTGGATACATTTTGAGCAAATACACTCCAACAGCAACCCAGGCCTGGCAGGCCTTGACCAGGCTCGCGGAAGAGGAAACCGGGTCACTGGCGGAGCACTTTGACGACGACGCTCACCGGCGCGATAAATATTCGCTGGAATTTCACGAACTCTATCTGGATTTTTCAAAAAACCTCGTGAGCGATGCGGCCTTGTCCGGCCTGCTCGACCTGGCGAAAGAAGCGCCGCTTGCAGATCGGATTGCGGCGATGTTTGCAGGATCGAAAATTAATCTCACCGAGAATCGGGCAGTTTTGCATACCGCCCTGCGCAGAACACACGCGGGTCCCCTGCTGCTTGATGGCACGGACATCATGCCTGACATTCACCAACAGCTGCTGTCGATGAAATCACTGGCAGAATCCATTCGTAGTGGAGAATTCAGAAGCATCACCGGTCAGGCATTCACGGATGTGGTGAATATTGGTATTGGCGGGTCTGATCTGGGTCCAAAAATGGTCTGCACCGCACTGCGGGAATTCACTCAGCCAGGACTGCGTTGTCACTTTCTCTCCAATGTTGACGGCGCGGAGGTAGCGACCCTGCTAGAGCAATTGGCAGCAGAAACGACGATTTTTATTATTTGCAGCAAGACATTTACCACCCATGAAACCTTGCTGAACGCAGAGACTGCGATGGACTGGCTGGCCGCCAGCCTGAATATCAATAAGCCTCAACAGACTAATCACTGCATCGCCATAACCGCCGCACCCGAGACCGCTCGAAACTACGGAATCGCAGACGATAATATCCTGATTTTCTGGGATTGGGTTGGCGGTCGGTACTCTCTCTGGTCGGCAGTGGGCTTAAGTATTTGCATCAGCATCGGCGCGAAACACTTCCAGGAGTTTCTTGACGGAGCTGCATTGATGGACGAGCACTTTAGATCAACCGGCTTCGATCACAACATGCCGGTCTTGATGGCGATGCTCGGTATCTGGTATCACAATTTTCTCGGCGCACAATCGACGGCGGTGATTCCGTACTGCGAGCGGCTCGAATATCTACCTGCATTCTTGCAACAACTGGACATGGAAAGTAATGGGAAAAGTGCCACACTCGGAGGTACCCGCAGTACCATCACGACTGGACCGGTTCTCTGGGGCCAGACAGGTACGAACGGCCAGCATGCCTTTTTCCAGTTGTTGCACCAGGGAACCCGAACCGTACCGGTAGATTTTATCGCAGCCATCGAAGAATCCAGTGGCAGCGCGCACCAGCATCAGGTGTTGTTGATGAATATGATTGCCCAATCGGCTGCACTCATGCTCGGTGACTACAGTCCGGATATTCATAAGCATTATCCCGGCAACAAGCCGAGTAATGTTCTATTACTGCAGCGACTCGATGCGCGTACCCTCGGCATGCTGATCGCACTTTATGAGCACAAGATATTTGTCCAGGGCGTCATCTGGGACATCAATTCCTACGACCAATGGGGGGTTGAACTGGGTAAGAGGCTGGCGACTGATCTAATGGCAGATACCGCTGTTGCTGATAGGGATCCGTCGACGGCCGAGTTGATTCGTCGCACCAGAGACGAGCCGAAACCTTAATTTCTGCCATAAAATCGACCGTGTGCAGTCTGAAAAATCGCCCGACCGAGGTTTATCTCGGCGGCACTGATCCGGTCAATGCTGAATTTTCGATCGTCGCGCTCCAGCCAGCCCTCAGCACTACCGTCATGCTTGAGCACACTGAGGTGTTTTCCGGAAAGCACGCCCACATGGTAGTCGTGTTCCACCAGTGCGATGCCGTCCGCTCCGAGCAACAGATCATTTCCCCAGAACTGCTGGCTGGCCTGATCGAGTTGAAGACCAAGCAATCTGGACAGTGTGACCGGTATGTCCATGGTAGAGCCCCGATTGTCGAACTCCCCCACCGGCATACCACCACCCAGCAGTACCAGTGGCACGCGAAAACTACTGACGGGAATTGAAGCATTGCCCGTGGGACGCGGGCCGTGATCCGCAACAATGACAATTAGCGTTTCTGCATACCATGGACGCTGTGACGCCCGTGTCAGGAAATCTCCCAGGGCCCAGTCCGCGTATGCCATCGCGTAATCAAGACTTCGCTCATCAGCAGGGAATCCGGTCTTACCTGCGGGGACGTCAAACGGCCGATGATTCGAGACTGTGAGGGTTGATATGAATATCGGACGTTGCCTCGTCGTCTTTTCATCCATGGTCTGCAATAATTTTGCGAACAATATTTCATCCGCAACGCCCCAGGATGTTTCGAACCAGCGATCAGTGAAATCGTTTTTCGTCTGAATCGACTGAAAGCCAATCGCTGCCCAGTAGCTGGCAAAGTCTGAGAAGTTCGGCCAGCCGCCGTAGAGAAACAGGGTTTCATATCCCGACGCCTGAAACGATCGCGGCAGCGAGGGTAACCTCGAGAATCCTTCGCGTTGGGTCAACGAAATACCCGGTAGTGGCGGCACCCCGTGAAAAATAGCTTCCATGCCCCGGGTGGTTCTGCTTCCTGTTGAAAATACATTGCGAAACTGTGTTCCTGTACCTGCCCACTGATCAAGTGCTGGCAGATAATTCTGACGTTTTTGCGCATCCTGCCAGGTTTCACCAGCGAAGCTCTCCTCGATAATCAAGATGACGTTTTTACCCTTGAGGCTGAGTCGCTCCGATTCGGGAACCGGGCTGTGGTTGAACGCACCCGAGACTAACTGTTGGGCCTGCTCGTCGTCCATTCTGGGCAAGTGCCATTCATCAACAACGATGGCTGCAGCATGAAAAACCGAAAAGTAGGAGTTGCTGGACAATGCAGTTAAATGCCGTGACTGACCAATCTGCAGTGGTCCTGTGGAAAATGCAGCTGGACCCAACCCCCAGAGTAGTGCGAGCACCACCGCGCCGACAACACGAATCTGTGTATCAATCCGGCCAGCTACCAGCGACTCAAGCGGCACATTTAACAGGCGCATACAGAGCCACACGATGAGGCCGAAGGGCAGTACCAACAGACTTAAGTAAAACTGCTCCTCAAGAAATGCGGCAACCTCCACAGGATATCTCAGGTAATGGAAGACCAGTCTGTCTGGTCGCGACTCGAATTCTGACCAGAAAAAAAAGTCACCAAAGGTCGCAATCACGCTTATGACGATGAGCGCGGCCAACCACGAAATCAGCAATGTTCGGCGTGCGGCTGTTCCCGAATCAAAGAGGATTAGTACAAAGCAGATGGGGGACAGCAGGTAAGCCAGTACGATCAGATCATTGACTGCCCCGGCGCCAAGCACATAAAGCATATCAATGGTTCGAAATTCAACGGGACCCGTTATGGCGAGCGCCAGTCTAATCACGACCTGCAGTACGAGAAAAACACTACCCAGCGAAAACAGGGCAAGGCTAGTCCGCTTCGTCATTTACAGAACTGATCAGGCATGGGCATTGGCTCCATTTGAATTGCAAACGTTGCTGGAGCGCGCTCTTATGGACGCATAAAAAAAGATCAGCAGACGGTTGTCCGGCGACGAGTATATGGGCTTGTCGGGATATGGCACAATCGGCACCTGATATAAATCACTGCCAACCCCGGCTTCATCTGGATTCGATGGATTAATTAATGGCTTTACTCTGGCAGAAGGAGGTCACCGGGATCTGCTATCAGGTCCGATCTGCCGGGAACTCGCTACGACTGTATACCAATGGTGCTTTTCATTCGCAGCACAACAGAAAACAACTATTTACTGGCGCTATCTGGGATATGCTCTCGCTCCCGGCACTGTTTCAGCCACTCGGCCTGTCCCGGCTTTCGTTGCACCCACGGGTGCTGGTTCTCGGTGTCGGTGGTGGTACGGTGATCCATCAGTTGCACGCGCTCATCTCCCCCAGGCATATTACTGGTGTCGAAATTGACCCTGTACATCTGCACATTGCTGTAAAGTTTTTCAAATTGAACTATCCAGAGCTCGACCTGGTTCAGGCCGACGCAATTAACTTTGTCAGCCAACACAGGCGTCGCTATGACCTGATCGTGGACGATGTTTTCCTTCACGCAGACCAGGGCGAACCGGCAAGACCTGCACCCATGAACCTCAACTGGATTAGAAAGTGTCAGCGTCGGCTAGGACCCACCGGCATGCTGGTACAAAACCATCTGACTTCCAGGGGAGCAAGGCTGTTTTTCCGCAGCCATGCCGATCACATCATGAATTCCTTTCAATCCGTGTTGTTGTTCGAGAATGAAGGTTTTGAAAACGGCGTGCTGGCTTACTATCCGCAAAACGCGCTGACGCGCAGGGAGGCTCTGGGTCGGATCGAGCCATCAGCAAGGCGCAAGCTGCGCTTCCGTGTCACCAGACTCGCCTGATGGCCCTGGCCCGCATTATTCCCTTCGTGAATAATGCGGGCTAGGCATTCCAACTATCATTCAGCGCCTGGAGCAGCGGCAGCGTATCCTTAAGCGACAGGCAGCTATCCGTAATACTCTGCCCGTAGACAGGGCGATCAGGATTATAGTTGGCCCGACCCGACTTTAGATGGCTCTCTATCATCACCCCTTTGATGCAATCCAGACCAGCGGCCCGACTTGCACAAACCGAAGCCACAACCTGTTTCTGATTGTTCTCATCCTTGCCGCTGTTGCCATGACTGCAATCAATGATGATGGCGCCGGGCAGGTTACTACCGGCAAGCAATTGCGCCGCAGCATTAATTGAATCTGCATCGTAGTTTGGTCCGGTACGATCACCACCGCGTAGAATCAGGTGCCCGTACCGGTTCCCCCCGGTTTCAAAGATTGCCGGTGTTCCTTCCTTGGTCAGCGATGGAAAAAGGTGTCTCGCCGCTGCGCAACGAATCCCATCTACGGCCACCTGGACGTCCCCGTCCGTCCTGTTCTTGATACCCACTGGCATCGACAGCCCGGAGGCAAGTTCACGATGAATCTGGCTCTCGGCGGTGCGTGCGCCGATCGCACCCCAACTGATCAGATCTGCATAGTACTGGCCGAAGGTAGTGTCGAGGAATTCCGTGCCACAAGGGAGGCCAAGCTCGCTTACATCCACCAGTAATTTTCTCGCCAGGCGCAGGCCCTTGTTGATGTTGAAACTGTTATCCAGATCGGGATCATTGATCAAGCCTTTCCAGCCAACCACGGTCCTCGGTTTTTCGAAATATACACGCATCACTACCAGCAGGTTGTTAAGGTCACGGGTGGATTCCCGGAGGCTGCTGGCATACTCAAGGGCCGCGGTGGGGTCATGAATTGAACAAGGTCCTGCGATGACAATCCCGCGGGGGTCGGTGCCATCAAGAATCGATTCTATCTGCTTTCTTGATCGGGCGACGAGTTCAAGACCGGACTTCGTGGCGGGAAACTCCTCGCTGAGATTCAGCGGCGTCATGAGCGGCCGAATTTTACGGATGTGCAGATCTTCAATGGGATTAGTCATAATGCGTTAGATTCCAAACATTTTCTGCCAGGTCATCCCGGCTGAGGTGCGAGGGGTGATTGCTCGTCCTGCCTGATCAGGATAGTCGCAAGGGTTAAACATACCAGCATCACGAGGCAAATTTGTATCGCAGCGTCATAATTACCAAACGCGTCCAGGCCCAGACTGAATGCGGCGGGTCCAACCGCGCTCGCAAAAACCGTCACGGAGGTGTTCAACCCGCTGATTTCACCCAGGTGCAGCGGACCAAAAAATCGTATGAACGAAAGGTTTGATACGACCCCCCATAACCCACCACCCGCGCCGAAACCGATCGCCAGCAACCAGAAACCCCAGTTGTGTGACAGGTTGAGCAGCCCGACTGCGCCCAGCATAAAGGCAAACAACATCACCACCATAAACGGCTTTAGCCGGTACGAGTCGACCAGCCAACTGGCAACCAGATTGGTTGTGGTCGAAAACACAGCCGCCGGTAAAAAGTACCCGAAAGCATCATCCCTGCCCCTCCCGGCTTCCGCGAAAATTGACACCACGTGAAAGGTCAGTGCTGTACCAAACATCGCATGTATCGCAAGGCTAAGTGAGGCAATCCAGAAAACTGGCGTGCGCCTCGCCTGTTGCAGGGTTTTACTCGGCACACTCAACGACGCGGTAGACGCATCCAGACCGGTTTCACCATCAGCCAACAATCCACAGGACTGAGGATTGTCCCGAACAAACACCAGCGACAGTAGCGAGAATCCCACGCCCACAAGCAACGCCAGCAACCAGAGCGCACCGCGCCAGCCAAATTCAATCATCAGCCACGCCAGTCCAACAGGGGCGAGAGAAAATCCAATCGATACACAGATCCCACGCAGACCACTGACCAGGCCCCGGCGCTTCACAAACCACATCATCAGGACGTTTCGAGAGCAACTGGTCAACACGCCCTGGCCAAAAAAGCGGACGCCAAAATATCCGGCAAATATCAGCAGGAATGGCATTATCGACACCCCTGCTATCGTCATCGGGAACCACTGCACAAGCCCGGCACTCAGCCAGTCAGCAATACTGATGTAAAACACCATCAGACCAAGGGCCAGGCTGGATATTGAGATCATCAGCCGGCCGCCAAATCGGTCATACCACCTGCCGGCGCGCGTGAGGAAAAAGGCAGAACCCATGGTACCGAATAAATAGGCCATGGAAAGTTGGGTGCGGCTGAGGCCCAACACATCAATAAAGGCATCGGTGAAAACGGCCATACCCATGGTCTGCCCTGGAATACTGAAGAGGAAGCCAAGGGTGCTGAACAGCCACACGATCCAGCCGTAAAAGAACGGGACATTTTTAGGCGAAAAAGGCCAGTTGACTGGAATCACATCAGGTACGCGACAGACAAAGCGGCGGAGGATACCGTTAAACCACATTTAATGCATCGGGGCGCCGAATCTTTTAGGATATCCGTGAGGCCTGGGGCAACGGGTCTACCTGAAGACCAGCATCGCCAACAACCTAAAGCGCATACCCGACTATGATGAACGTTCTCTTTATTACAGCAGATCAGTGGCGTTCCGAATGCCTTTCCACCCTCGGACACCAGGTGCAGACACCGAATCTCGATGCCCTGGCCGCCGCAGGCACCCTGTTCACGAATCATTTCGCTAATGCCGTACCTTGCGGACCCTCCCGTGCCAGCATCCATACCGGCATGTATCTCCAGAATCACCGTTCCGGTACTAACGGTACACCCCTGGATGCACGGCATACCAACTGGGCGCTGGAGTTACGGCGCCAGGGTTACGACCCCGTCTTGTTCGGTTACACCGATACGGCCAACGATCCGCGTGAATTCGAGCCGGATGATGACATTCTGAAAAGCTACGAGGGTCCCCTGCCCGGTATCAACCCGATCATCTATATGGGCACCTTTCCTGACGCCTGGGCGGATTGGCTGGCGACCCGGGGATACCCGATTCCGGCTCCAAACTGGAAGCTGTATACCAATAAGGCCGACGTACCTGAATACGAACACGGCGGCGATGTTCCGGCACCACTGGCGATACCGGCTGACGAACACGATACCCATTTCATGGTAGATCGCACCATCGACTACATCCGAGACTTCCGCCGCGATTCAGACAATCCCTGGTGTGTACACCTGTCGTTGCTGCGTCCCCATCCTCCCTGGGTCGCCCCCGAGCCGTATAACGCCCTCTATCCTCCCGCAAACCTGGCAGATTTCGTACGCCATGAGGACATCGAGCAGGAGAAAACCCAGCATCCACTACTGGCACAGTTCCTCAGCCAAAGGCATAGCACGGCGCCTGCTGAGGTACGCAAGCTCACGCGTTTGAAAGCCTCCTACTTTGGTCTCATGACTGAGGTTGACCACAATCTGGGACGTCTGTTCGATCATCTCAAGGCGACCGATCAATGGGACAATACGCTGATTGTCTTTACCTCGGATCATGGTGAACAGATCGGTGATCACTGGCTGGTCGGCAAGATGGGTTACTTTGACGCGTCCTACCATATCCCACTGATCATCCGCGACCCGGACAAGCGCTCAGATGTATCCCGGGGCAAACGCCTCAGCGGATTTACGGAAAACATCGATATCATGCCGACGCTGCTGGCGTGGCTGGACATGGAAGTTCCACTACAGTGTGATGGTGTCTCCCTGCTCACCCCCATCCGCCATGGCGAGTTCCCGCGCAACTGGCGAGATTGTGCGCACTGGGAATATGATTTCCGCGATGTGGAGAAAGGTGAGGCGGTCGAGCAGACGCTGGGGCTGAGTCAACACCAGTGCGTATTGAACGTTATCCGCGACGAAGACTACAAATACGTGCATTTTACGGGTCTTCCGGCGCTGTTCTTTGATTTGAAGGCCGATCCCGGCGAGTTCGACAATCAGGCTGAAAACCCGGCTTACCAGCATCTGGTACTCAAATACGCGCAGAAACTACTGTCCTGGCGGATGAATCATGATGAACAAACCCTGACCCATCTGACGCTCACCGAAAAGGGCGTAATATCGCGCCCTGCACCGCGTTACCCATAAGCAAAACTTTATCCGCCAGTGGTCTGTTTTTTGAGTTAAATCCCCGTCAGTCTATGTTAATTTAAGGATGGACCCTACCCTCAGGAATTTTGGCATGGTAAGCCGGGATAATCCCATCTCCAGCAACGATAGTTCACCCGGCATCGATGCCGCCGAAGTACATCCCTTTATCGTCGTCCCAGATGTTTCTTTCCTGATATTTGCCGAATTTACCCAGATTGGATTTGACCTTGTCATCACCAACGAGCAGGGTGAAACGTTCACCGTCCAGGATTACTTCTCTTTCAACCCGCCGCCTAACCTGCTTCTGGCCCAGGGGCGGGGTCTTAGCCCGGACGCGGTCAGACAGTTGATGCAACAAGACGATGATTCCCTGTTCGCCGGACCGGCGGAATCTACCGCCGCCGGGATTGTTATTGGCAAGGTTCTGGTGGCGATTGGCACTGTCACCGTAAAGCGTGGCGGCGAGACCATTGACCTGAATCGCGGTGACCTCCTGTACAAAGGGGACGTCATCATCACTGGCAGCGGTTTTATCAAAGCGCGCATGAACGATGGCACTCGATTCCATCTGGGTAAAAATGCACAGGCGACGCTGACCGACTTCGCATTTGATGAAGCGGCGGGCACTGGTACATTCAAAGCCATGGTGGCTACCGGGGGATTTCACTATCGCAGCGGCAAGATCGGTAAATTGTTTGCTGGCAAAACCGGTTCACACTCGGAAATTCGCACGCCTTCTGCGGTGATTGGGATTCGTGGCAGTGAGTTGGACGGCACCGTGGACCCTGACACGCTGGAAACGACGATTATCCATACTTCCGGTACCCTGGTGATCTCGGACCTGAACGGACTCAATCCGGTTATTCTGGACTCAACTGGTAACACTGCGGTCATCGTGCTGGATGGTACAACCAGCTTCTCAACGCAACCGAGCGCACAGCAAACACAAAAATTAACTGAGAACCTGCCGCCCCCCGATACTGAAGAGGAAATAGAACAGCAGGAAGCGGAAGAACAACAGTCCGAGGAGCAGTCCCAGGACTCCGAGGAAGACACTCAAGCGGAAACTGAAACAGAAGATCAACCCCAGGAGCAGGCTCAGGAGGTTATCGAAGAAGAACAGACGGATGAGAGTGAGGAGTCGTCAGAGGAGGAGTCTGACCAGGAGGAAGACGACGACGAGGAGCAAAACGCCTTCACCGACGACGAGGACGAGGAAGATTCGCAGTTAGTCGCACAGCAGGATGACAATGATACTCCCGCGGACGATGCGCCTCCCCCGGAGAGCAACACCAGTAGTGGCGATGATCCATTTAATACGACAACCGAAACCGATGTCGCTGCGTCCCCGGAAGAATCGGGCCCGACCGAAAGCCCGCCACCCCCTGTCCAGACCCGGCCTCCGGTAACGCCGGTTGAAGAATTGCCACCGGACAATCCCCCGGTTGCCGTGGATGATTTACTGCTGATAGATACGGCGTTACCAACTCCATTTTCCGCACTTATCCTCGCCAATGATTTCGATGTAGATGCGGACCAGACCCCTTCGATTTCCACTATCAGCAATTTTGTTGGCGCAGGCCAGATTGCGCTGGTCAGCGGCACCACCGAGCTTACCTACACCGCAGATGCCGAATTGTTTGAGTCTCTCGGTGCCGGAGAGACCCTGGCCGAATCGTTTAATTACAGCGTTTTGTCCGGCGACCTGACGGACACCGCGACCGTTACCATCAACCTGGTGGGACAGAACGATGCTCCCAGGCCGACTGATGATATCGCCGAAACCGATGAAGATAGCCTGCTGTTTCTGGCTCTGCTGGAAAACGACACGGAC
>JAJFKA010000021.1 GCA_021773555.1 Gammaproteobacteria bacterium | reverse complement strand
TGTTAAGCCCTCTGATGTGCCCGCGAACAACACCCGTGCAGCCGGTTCTCTAATCGCTGGATTGCTTTCTCTGATTGCAATCGGCATGGCCAGCTTCGTAATTTATGAGTCCAGGATGCCTGCTGTTCCGGAAGCGGACTCTGTGACGGAGAATCTGGATATCATCGAACTTCGCCAACACCTGAAAGAAACGAATGCCACCACAGCATCGCTGTCCGCACGCCTGGATGACCTTGTCTCCGAGCAGGCGGTTGCGCTTGATGATACCCGGGCCACGCTTGAATCTAAAATTGGTGATCTCATTGAAACCCGGGGAACCACCAGCGAGGACTGGTTGCTGGCAGAAGTCGAGTATCTTGTGCGTATGGCGAACCAGCGGGTTCTGATGGAGAAAGATGCAAAAGCAGCACTGGCACTGCTTCGCTCGGCAGATGGCATTCTCAAGGATGCAGAAAATCTCACAGCATTTTCTCTGCGTCAGACACTCGCGGATGACATGTTAAAGCTGGAGGCGGCTCCAGACCTCGATACGGAAGGCTTGTACCTGCAACTTTCGGCACTTGTCTCGCAGGTCAGTGAACTCAGGCAACCGGTACTTTCATTCACACCTGTGGATGTGCCCGCAAAAGAATCATCCCAAGCCGCAAATTCCTGGCTCGACAAGACACTCGCCGTTCTCAGCAGCGTCGCACGCCGATTGACCTCACTTGTTGACTACCGGCGTGACGCCGTGGAGGTCACGCCGATTCTACCGCCAGCAGAGGAATATTATCTGCGCCAAAATCTGATATTAAAGTTACAACTCGCGCAACTCGGTTTGCTCGAAAACAATGCACGAGTCTATTCAACCAGCTTGATTGAGGCAGGGAACTGGGTGGAGCAGTATTTTGATCAGGACGATTCTGCGACCATTGCGATGCATGAAGCCATCAGGGAACTTGCCGCAAAAGATGTCGCGCGTGAACTTCCGGCTATCGATGCTTCGCTCAGAGAGGTTCGGAGTCTGCTTGGTCAGTTTAAGCAGGCAGGAACGAGCTCATGAAGCGAGCATCGCTTGTTGTGCTTTTGGTGATTGTACTCGCTGGCTGGGTTGGGACCTTGATATCCCGTGACGCGGGTTATGTCCTTGTCAGTTACGGCGGCAGTAGCCTGCAAACCAGTTTGTGGGTTGCCGCTGGGCTGCTCGGATTTCTACTCGTGGCGCTGTATTACGGAACGCGACTGCTTAAACTGATTGCAACCAGCGGCGGTAGCTGGCGTGAATGGCGAGGTAATAAACAAAAATCCCGATCATCTGAATTGTCCGCCAGAGGCATGCAGTTTTTGATGGAAGGTGAATACGAACGGGCGGAACGTTATCTCATTAGCGGTGCAGAAAACGGAGCCTCACCGGCAATTAACTATATTGCGGCTGCTGAAGCGGCAAGCATGCTCGGCAAGCTCGAACTTCGAGAAAGTTATTTACGCCGTGCCCAGGCGTCTGATCCAGGTGCAAAACAGGCGATTGCTATTCGCGCCGCACAGATGAGTTCTACACTCGGGGATTGGCACGGTTGTCTTTCAGCTCTGGCGACCGCGCAACCCAGTGACATTGTTGTAAAACTTAAGCGACAGGCATATCTGGAGTTGTCAGATTGGCACGGACTGGCTGAGTTGTTACCATTCCTGAAAAAGATCGAAGACCCGGTCGCCCTGTTGGTGATGGAGAAGTCTATCGCCCTGGGGAGTCTGGCGGACCCGGATGCAACAGAGTCTGATTGCAAGGCCCTGTTTAAAAAACTTTCTTCAGCACTGAAAACCGACGCTCAGACCGTGCTCACCTACTGCGATAGAATTAAAGACGAAACCGAGCGGGAAGCAGCATTACGTCAGGCGATTAACCGTACCTGGCAACCGGCGCTGGTACAACGTTACGGGCAGCTGGGTAGAGAGACACTTCAAAAAAGAGAAAAACAATCCCGGGATTGGCTTAAGCGACATGAACAGGATGCCGACCTGCAACTTTGCCTGGGACGTATTTATGAGGCGAGTGGTGAGCGGGACCGTGCTCGCGAGGCGTTCGAAAAAAGCATTGCGATGAAAGACTCCAGAGAAGCTAACCAGGAACTTGCACTGCTACTTGCTTTTGATGGTAACTACAAAGACGGCTATGAACACTTCAGGTCAGCGTCGCGACTGGAATAAGACGCGACTGGAATAAGACACGCCGGAACTCGAACGGAATGTTATGGCGCAGGTCGCGGCGCGTAAGAAAACACGTCGGAGAACATGCGGTTGTCAGGTAAACCGCGAGCAACATAAGTGTCCAGTGTGGCGTAAACCATACCCGGGCTACCACTGACATAAACAGTAACATCGGAAAGATCTTCGAAATCCTGCAACGCGACTTCACCCACCAGGCCGATTCTGCCCTCCCATTCCGGTGAGGTGGCAGGTTCGCTGACGACCGGGATGTAGTGAAATTTTTCCTCCTGCGCCATGATCGCTTCAAAACGCGCGCTTAGATAGAGGTCCTTGTCCGCCAGCACTCCCCAGTATAGATAGATCGGATGCGTCAGACCGCGAGGGAGCAAATACTCGATGATGCTTTTCATCTGGGTAACGCCGGTACTAGCGGCCAGCAGAATCAATGGTGTATCCGGTGCGCTCTCAAGGAAACAGTCTCCTTTGGGAAAATCAATCTCGACTGTTCTGTCACTGTGATTGAGCATGTCCTCGATGATCGCAGAATCTTCTGAATCCGGGGTTGGTCGAATATGCAGCTCAAGATAGTCCTTAACGTCCGGTGAGCTGGCAATCGAGAAGGGACAGTTTTTTCCAGGTAGCACCATCTCCAGATACTGACCAGCCTTAAAATCGACGGCTTCATTGCGAGGCAGGCTTATCATTACTTTTCGGGTATCGTGATTGTAGTATTCAATCGACGCGATGGTGCACGGCAGGCGCTTCAATGGGTTCTCGCTTATCAGACTAAACGCTGTAATTGCGTGACCTAGTTGCGTTTCATTGAAGCAAAGAATTCTTCATTGGTTTTTGTCTTCTTCATACGGTCGAGTAAGAACTCGATAGCGGCGAGATCATCCATTTCATGCAGGATCTTGCGGAGAATCCAGACTTTCGCCAACTCTTCCTCAGACATCAGTAAATCTTCACGGCGTGTTCCCGAACGCCTGATATTGATTGCCGGATAAACTCTCTTCTCGGCGATCTTTCGTTCCAGGTGCAGTTCCAGATTACCAGTTCCTTTAAATTCTTCGTAAATGACCTCGTCCATCTTTGAGCCTGTATCGATCAAACAGGTGGCCATGATCGTCAGACTTCCACCCTCCTCAATATTTCGAGCGGCACCAAAGAACCGCTTAGGTCGCTCCAGTGCATGTGCATCCACACCACCGGTGAGCACTTTCCCTGAAGCCGGAATTACCGTGTTGTAAGCTCGCGCCAGACGAGTAATCGAATCCAACAGGATAATTACGTCAGTCTTATGTTCTACGAGCCGTTTGGCCTTTTCGATCACCATCTCACTCACCTGAACGTGACGTGAAGGGGGTTCATCAAACGTGCTGGCCACGACCTCCCCCCTGACTGATCGTTGCATCTCGGTTACTTCCTCAGGACGCTCGTCGATAAGCAGCACGATCAGGTGGCATTCCGGATTGTTGCGCGCAATAGACTGGGCGATATTCTGCAGAATCAGGGTCTTACCGGCTTTAGGTGGCGAAACGATCAGACCGCGCTGACCCTTTCCGATGGGTGCAGTGAGGTCAATGATTCGTGCCGTTAAGTCCTCTGTGCTGCCGTTGCCAGCCTGGAGATACAAGGGCTGGTCAGGAAAGAGTGGGGTAAGGTTTTCAAATAGAATTTTTTTCTTGGACTCGGAAGGGTCTGTGTAATTTATCTGGTCGACTTTGAGCAGTGCGAAGTAGCGCTCGGAGTCTTTTGGAGGTCGTATCTTGCCGGAAACAGTATCGCCGGTACGCAGGTTGAATCGTCGAATCTGGCTTGGAGAAACGTAAATGTCGTCGGGACCTGCCAGATAGGAACTATCCGGTGATCTCAGAAAGCCAAATCCATCCTGTAGTATCTCAAGCGTGCCATCACCGTAAATAGCTTCGCCGCCTTTGGCGTGCTTGCGCAGGACGTTGGCGATAATTTCCTGTTTGCGAGAACGCCCTAAATTGTCCATGCCCATTTCGTGAGCGATTTCCAGTAGTTCGGGTATGGGTTTGGCTTTGAGATCAGTTAGATTCATGTAATTCACTTGTTGATTTTCGGAAAAAGAAAACGCATTCGCGTTTGGCTAGTGTTAGTAGGGAACTTTTTTTTGGGTACGTACTGGTTGTTGGATTTTTTGGAACTGGTTTTGGAATCGAAAAGAGGATGGTTGCGGTTTTTTGCCGCCTGGCTACTGCGATCTATCAGGTATTTGTTGTCGCGTATTCCATCGATTATTTATTGAATAGTGCAAAAATGATGTTTTTAATGAGCATTGTCAACCATTTTTTTATTTGAACTCTGTCCTTGCTATCCCGGGTGCGCCATTTTACGCGCCCGGAATGCAGGACTTTTCACCCGTGAAAAGCAGGGTGGGCAGTAATTCACATATTGCTGTCGAGAAAAGCGGTCAATTGTGACTTTGACAGCGCGCCGACTTTTGTTGCTTCAACAGCGCCGTTCTTAAACAGCATCAACGTCGGAATACCACGGATACCGTACTTGGGAGGTGTCTCTTCGTTAGCGTCTATATCCAGTTTGCAGATTTTCATTTTGCCGTCGTACTCCACGGCAATTTCTTCGAGTACAGGCGCAATAACCTTGCAGGGTCCGCACCACTCTGCCCAGTAATCAACAAGTACGGGTACGTCTGAATTTAATACTTCGTTTTCGAAGCTGTCGTCGGATACGTGACTAATCTCTGCCATCTTAAAAAGACTCCGGGATCGGGGGAATAAATGAGCTAGTATCCTAAGCTTAGTCGCTGAAATTCACAATAACATTTGGCTTCGGCGGCTTCACTTACCTTACGAACGACCGCTATGGCGCATCCGCATTGGTTTGTAGCGAAACTGCGACACGCTTTGCGAAGTAAGTCAGGATTGCATCTGCACCTGCGCGTTTCATCGCCAGCAATGATTCATGAATTACACTCTCATCCAGCCAGCCATTTTCGATAGCAGCCATGTGCATCGCATACTCGCCACTTACCTGATAGACCATGGTGGGTACGCCGAACTGCTGCTTTACGCGTTGTACGATGTCGAGGTACGGCATCCCGGGTTTAATCATCACCATGTCCGCACCCTCTTCCAGGTCCAGTGCTACTTCCTGCAGTGCCTCGTTGCTGTTCGCCGGGTCCATCTGGTAGGTATGTTTATCACCACCACCAAGATTTGCTTTTGAACCAACAGCGTCGCGAAACGGACCGTAATAGGAGGAAGCATATTTGGCCGAATAGGCCAGAATCCTTAAGTTCGCGTAACCCGCCGATTCAAGTGCAGCGCGTATAACACCGATGCGACCATCCATCATATCCGATGGCGCAATGATATCGACACCCGCCTGCGCCTGGCTGAGTGCCTGACGGACCAGGGTATCGAGCGTTACGTCATTGGCGACATAACCCTGATCATCGAGGATGCCGTCCTGGCCGTGGCTGGTGTACGGGTCCAGTGCGACGTCGGTCATCACGCCGATGTTGATGTTTGCAGCTTTGATTGCCCGGACCGTGCGTTGGGTCAGGCCCTCTGGGTTGAAAGACTCCTCCCCCTCCGCAGTTTTTTGTTCCACCGGCACCACTGGAAACAGTGCGATAAGCGGTATGCCCAGTCCCGCCAGCAATGCCGCTTCCTGCACGATCAGGTCAATGCTGAGGCGTTCAATGCCCGGCATGGAAGCAACGGGTTCCCGGCAGTTATTACCTTCTATGACAAACATAGGGTAGATAAGATCGTCGACGAGCAGATGGTTTTCCTGCATTAAACGTCTGGAGAATGCGTCTTTGCGCATTCGGCGCATTCTGGTATCCGGAAAGGTTCTTGGCATAGTTTTTGACTCTGTCGAATCGGCGATTATAGCCCGAATACAAGGGATAAAAATTGCCACACTGACAAATTGTCATAAAAGTTGACAGGCCAAAACTGCGGTCGTCTAATAGACTGACAAATTGTCATTACCGCTTATGCCTCAACGTGCTGTTAAAACCTCCGGTGCTTCGCTAGACAAATTGCGTCTCGGCGCGAGAAAGTTGTTCGCTGAACAGGGATACCATAATACCCGCCCTCAGGACATCGCCCGTATCTCTGGCGTTGCCAGCGGGACGTTCTATATTCACTTCAGCGACAAAAAGGCGGCCTTTCTGGACTTCGCCGAACAAGCCCAGGCAGATTTGCTGGATGCCTACACGCAAAACCTGAAAGGCATCACGGTTCGACGAGAACGCTGGAAGGTTATTTGCAATACAGTTGTTGAATTCGCAATCGAGAATCCTGGAGTGTTGCAGGCTGCCTTCCTCGACCCCGTGTTCATCGCCCCGGACGACGAGAAGGCGTGGGCGCTCTACGATCGTCTGGGGCACTTCGTTGATATGGCGATAGTGGATAGTGACAGCAGCATCGCGCCGGACTTCGATACGCAGCTGATCAGCCATGCATTGTGCGGCATGCTGCGACACGCCATGGTTTACGCGGCAAGGAAAAAGATGGACAGGGAAAAGATGATTGATGATCTCAGTCTGTTTATTGATCGCGGACTGGCGGCAGATGACAACGGCATGCAATCAAGAGGAGAGAGCGAATGGAGAAGGTGATTTTCACGCAGGATGAGATCGAAGCCGAGCATGAATACGCGATGCCACATATTGAGTGTGGCGTAAAACTGCATGGCGGTTTTGCTGAGGACGGGGCATACCTTTCACCCCGAACAAAGAACCGCTGGACCGCCGTTAACGCCTGGCACCAGCAGCTAAAGACCCGGCAGGCTCCGATTGTGGAAGCCAGTACAGATCTGTTATCTGAACCTAACTTTCCCAATGTGGCGCAACAGGTGTTGCTGTTGAAGCACGGAATTGACCAGGGGCTATGGAACTCATTGACCATAACCGGTCTGATCGAAGCCCGGGGACGCGCCCTGGCCGATCTTGATGCACCGGACTTTCAAAAGATAATTTGTGAAGACATTAGCGCGACGGCACTCGGCCATATGAATAAGGGATTGCTGCGCGCACATGGATGGGATGAAGGAGGTAATGACACTGACGTCGGGGGTCATGATGTTATGTGGTTTGCAGTCCGTGACCTGGTTTTCGGTAACGGCAAATATCCGATTCCGGAACCCCCCGCAAGTATTGGACGGAACAAAGATGCCCGGGAGATGGAGCAGATTCCTGCCGAATATGAAATGTTGATTTCGTTTCTGATGAATCTGCTCATGATCGAGGTTCGCGCCGAGCGAGCATTTGATTTTTATGAGCAGGTACTCCGCTGCGATGAGGTGTTTGTGGAGAGTCGCAAGGAAGCACGGCACGCCGCGGAACTGGTGGAACGTATCCGACAAGATGAATCGGTGCATGTGGCCTGGCTACGAGCAGCAATTTCCGAGTTCAGGAGCTTTACAATCAAAACCGTTGCTGGTGGCGAGATGAGTGGAGCAGAAATACTGGACCCTGTCTGGGCGAAAATGGTGCACTGGCATTCTGTTGAGATGCACGAGACAACGAGGCCCGTCAATATCGCGGAGATTAAAAAAACGATTCTTGCTACTGATGATGGCGATGCCGTGTTCGAAGCATTCGAGGCGCTGGCTGTGGCGTGATGGAAGGCGTGGTTTGAGCCCTTGAATGCGGAACACAAACGAAACTATTAAAAATGGAACATTCCAAGAAGGTGTAATTATGAAATTCGGTATATTTTATGAACATCAATTACCGCGACCCTGGTCTCCAGGAGTGGAGCAGAAACTTTTTCAGGACGCGCTTGATCAGGTCGAGTTAGCGGACAGACTGGGAATTGATTATGCCTGGGAGGTTGAACATCACTTTCTGGAGGAATATTCGCACTCATCTTCACCGGAAATATTTCTGGCAGCAGCCAGCCAGCGAACCAAAAATATCAGGCTGGGCCACGGTATTCGACAGGTCATCTCTAACTACAACCATCCAGCGAGAACTGCGGAGTGCATCGCAACCCTGGACCTGGTCTCCAATGGTCGGGTTGATTTTGGCACAGGTGAATCTTCAGCGATTCTTGAACTGGGTGGCTTTGATATCCCGGTTGAAAGCAAACGCGAGCAATACCTGGAGGCTACCGAGCAGATTTGCAATATGCTGGCAATGGACCCCTACCCGGGTTTCGATGGTAAATTCTTCAGCATGCCTTGCCGGAACATCGTGCCTAAGCCAGTTCAAAAACCTCACCCACCAGTCTGGGTTGCCTGTTCCAATCGAGAAACGATTAAGATGGCTGCAAGGCTTGGGATTGGTGCACTTACCTTCGCTTTTGTAGATCCGTTAGAAGCTAAACACTGGGTGGATGAATATTACAACATTATAAAAAGCGATGAATGTGTACCTATCGGTCACAGCGTCAATGCGAATATATGCATGGTGACCAGTTTCTCGTTACACGAGGACCGGCAAACAGCAATTGAACGAGGTCTGGAAGGATTTGAGTTTTTTGGTTATGCGCTGGGATCCCTGTACGGATTTGGTGAGCACAAACCAGGACGTACCAACCTCTTTGAGCAGTTTAAACAGGTACGTGACAAACGCCTTGAAGAAAATCCAATTGAATTCACCCAGGCCCTGACAGCTGCACAAGGGGGCATTGGTACGCCGGATGATATGCGCGTCCACTTAAAGAAATTTGAGGATGTCGGGGTTGACCAGGTGACCTTTATTCAGCAGGCGGGTATGAACAAACACGAGCATATTTGCGAATCGCTGGAAATTTTTGCCCGGGATGTAATGCCGGAATTCAAGCAGCGCGAAGCGGCAAGGCTTGCGGCAAAAGAGGCAGATTTAGCGCCCTATATTGAAGCGGCGATGGCCAGAAAGCAGTACATGCAAGCGCCTGTTGACGCGGATATTCCGGTGTTTCCTGCGCTTGGCCGCTCTATTGTTGAAAGCGAGCAGGATCCCAACAAACAGGCGGCAGGCTCCTGATACCGCAACCCACATCGATCTGGCAGGCCGCCTTTTTTGCGGGTCAGGGCTGCACCTCGTAGTAGAGATTGCTGGGATCGTTAAAGTCGTGTTCGGTGAAGCGATTAAATCCGGCGGCGTTGACCATTTCCCTGGCAACGGCCGGATTAAATCCCAGTGTACCAAGTCCGGCACCATCAGGTGCTGACAAAGCTGAAGACATGCAGGCGGAAACCGAGAATCCATAGAACATCGCAAGGAAAGGATTGCGCAAATTCTCTTTGAAGTCAGGGTGACTGCGAATATCTTTGATCAGCCAGGTACCTTCCGGTTTGACCGCCTTTCGAATGCTGGCAATCACTTCGGCTGGATGGGTCATGTCGTGTATGCAGTCAAAAGTGATCAGAAAGTCATAGGTCGGAGTCGTTGGCAGTGATTCACCACCGGCAATATGTAAAACAACATTTTCAAGTCCCAGCTCATCGACTTTCTGCTGGCAGCGAGTGATCGCATGTGCGCTGGGGTCGTAGCCGTGAAAAGTTGAATCAGGGTATGCACAGGCCATAGCAATCAGTGCGACGCCACCACCACAGCCCACATCGGCGGCAGTTGCGCCGTTTTTCAACTTGTCTTCGACACCGGCCAGTGCGGGAATAATGTTGGGTACGAATTCCTGACGGGTCCAGGGCCCCAGCATGCGTTCAGTGCGATGTGCGGCGTTCGGTCCGAGTTCTTCATAGGACAGGCCAATGCCGGTAGAAAACGCAGCAATGATTTTATCGACAGTATCAGGCGGCGTTCCACCTGAGAAGGCGCCCGCTGCAAATGCCAGGCTACCCTGCTCGTCACTGAGTACGGCTGCGCCTTCAGCTGAAAGCTCGAAGTGTTCGCCATCATTGGAGTCGAGTAATCTGGCGGCGGCCTGACCGCGTAGCCATTCAAGTAACCAGCGCTCTTTGAGTCCGGTTTTGTCAGCGAGCCCTGCTGCCGTCAGGGGACCCGCGTCCTGCATCGCCTTGTACAGACCGAGTCGATCGCCAATCTGGATTAGCAGCGACACCATCTCGCCCTGCTTGTAGCCCCAGACGGTGCCGGAGAATCGCTTTAACCTGTCTTCATCAAGCAGTTGATCCATGATTTAATCCGTATCCAAAAATAGACACCGACTATCTAACAGGCCCTGCTGAAATTCAAGGCTCAATTATCGGAGTGCGTTGGCGAATCAGCTTGTTTGCGGGCCGGACTCCAGTTCGGTGTTTAACACGAGCCATTCATCCTCCAGTTGCTCAATCTGATCCCTTAGCGTGAGTTGGTCGCGAATCAGACCTTGCAGACTGGTGTCCTGATCCGCCGCATAACTCGCGGGTAAAGCGAGACATGCTTCCACGTCAACCAGTTTTCCCTGCAGTCGATTCATTCGTTTCTCGAGGGTCGCAATTTTTGTACGCAGTCGTCTGGATTGCCTATGGTCGAGAGGCTTGCTGGTTACTGCGGGCGCTGATGTCGAGGAATCGCGCTCCTTATTCTGTTTCCGTGGCGCCTGGGTTTTTATTTTTCCGGAGCCGAGTACCCGGGCGCGGTAATCATCCAGATCACCGTCAAAAAAAGCCACAGCACCGTTGTCGACCAGGAGGAACTGATTGACGGTGTTTGCCAGTAAATGACGGTCATGAGAAATCACCAGAATTGCACCCGCGAAAGATTGAAGGGCCATGGTGAGTGCCTGGCGCATATCGATATCCAGGTGATTGGTAGGTTCGTCCATCAACAGCAGGTTTGGCTTCCTGAAGGCCAGTATGGCCAGCGCCAGACGTGCTTTCTCTCCTCCTGAAAAAGTTGAGACACGCTCCTTTACCTTGTCACCCTGAAAATTGAAGCTACCCAGAAAAGTTCGGATGGCCTGTTCGGGGCGGGCCTTGTCCAGCAACTGAATGTGCTGAAATGCAGATTGTGAAAGGTTGAGGTCATCCACTTGATGTTGGGAGAAATATCCCAGGCGTAGATTCGCCCCGGCCGTCCGCTGGCCATTTAGTAACGACAGTTCGCCACTTAAACTCTTAATCAATGTGGACTTACCGGCGCCATTATGTCCCAGCAAACCGAACCGGTCACCCGGGTGAAGGCTCATGCGCACGTTTTTCAATACGGGAATCAAGTCCGCGGGTAATGCGTCGTTATCCGCTTCTGACGAGAAGCCGTAGCCTAAATCAGCTGATTCGATGGTTAGCAAAGGGTCGGAAGTTTTTTCGGCTTCGGGAATCTGGAAATGAAAAGGCGAATCAATGTGCGCGGCGGAGATCAGTTCCATGCGCTCCAGCGCCTTGATGCGGCTTTGTGCCTGCCTTGCTTTGGTAGCCTGAGCGCGAAAGCGACGGATGTAGTCCTGGATATGTTTGATTTCGCGTTGCTGCTTCGCATAACCACTCTGCTGTTCTGCGAGTCGTGCTGATTTGATCGCTTCGAATTGCGAGTAATTACCGGTAAACAGCTCAATGGTTTGATTGTGCAAGTAGGCAATGTTACCCACACACTCATCGAGGAATTCGCGGTCGTGGGAGACCAGCAAGAGCGCGCCGGTATATTGTTTGATCCAGTTTGACAGCCAGAGTACCGCGTCCAGGTCCAGGTGGTTCGTCGGCTCGTCAAGCAGCATCAGGTCAGAAGGACACATCAGGGTGCGGGCGAGGTTCAGACGAATGCGCCAGCCGCCCGAAAAATCGGAGAGCGGTGTTTCAAAGTCATTTGAAGTAAAGCCCAGGCCAACCATAAGTTGTTCAGCTCTTGCCCGCGCGGAGTAACCGTCGATTGAATCCAGTCTTTCGTGGAGTTCAGCGAGCTCAGAAAACCGCTGTTCGCGTTCTACCTGATCGATTTGCGCCCTGATGCTGATCAGTTCCGTATCGCCCTGCTCAACATACAGAGCTGCAGGGGTCTCTGTGCGGGGAATTTCCTGCACCATATGGGCAATGCGTAACTTTGCAGGGAAATCAACCCCACCTTGATCCGCTTCGAGTTCACCGGTGATCAGTTTGAAAAGGCTGGTCTTACCGGCGCCGTTAGCACCAATCAGCCCGACACTGTTTCCCGGGTGCACGGTGAAGGTAACCTGTTCGAATAGCAGGTTGACACCGCGACGCAGGGCTAGATTGGTAAACGAGAGCATTGGTTCGATGGGCTGGGAAAGCGCGTAGTGTAACGAAAGTACCGCAACAAACCAGTCCCGCGGCGCAGTGGTGGTACTTGACTTTCAACCTTCCCGACGGTTAATTGGCGTTTTATGGATTTGGCGGGGACAATGACTTGCTGATTAAATTGATGATTGTCGTGGCGATTCTTCTCGCCTGCATCGGACCGTTCTTTATTAAGGGACCGAGTGGCGAGCCGTTGTTAACGATTGATGATTTTCTATCGGACCTGCCGGATTCACCAGCGGATCTGTTGCCGGATGCGCTTGTCAGTGAAGGCAGTGAGGCGGAAGGGGAAATTACGCAGATTTACAAGTGGAAAGATGAAAACGGTGTATGGCAGTTTTCTAACTCCCCGGTTGATGCCAATGGCGCAGAACTGATGGAAATCGATAGCAATATCAATACAATCCCGGCTTTTAAGGCACCGGAGAAAACCGGTTCGGTGGCCACAAAGAAAAAGACTCCATCGATACCCGGCGTCATGACCGTCTCACCCGGTCAGGCAGCGGAGCTGATGGACACCGTTAATAACCTCCAGGAAACCATCGATCAACGAAAATCTGAGATGGATAAGGTTACGGGGATGGAGGGGAAGCGGTGATTGGGGGGATATTTTTGGGAGTGAGGTTTATGGGGGAGTGAGGTAGGCCTCTCGGTGTTTCTGGCGAAACACCTTTCGGCGTCATCGTTTGCTGCGCAAGCCGATGACTTGTTTGCTGGCGCAAGCCAGTGACTTGCCAGTGACTAGCTTTTTCTAACTATCTGGAAAATTCCGATGGCGGCCAGTCCTACAAATCCCACCAGCGTCCAGCCGGGGATGCTAATGCCCAGGAAAGTCCAGACCACCTCGGCACAGGTCCCGTCGCCGGAAAGCACCATACTTAACACGTCAGTTAGTGGGAAAATTTCCAGCATGTAATCCAGACTCGCGCCACACGCCGGGACCTCATCCTCGGGCAGGCTCTGCAGCCAGAGTTGCCGGCCTGAGATACCGCCTCCGGTGATCGCGGAGATTGTTACCAGTGCGCCGTATACCCTGATGCCTGTCTGGTGCGGATTGTGAAGCGCAGCAACCAGCGCGATCAAACCGGTTGCCATCACCATAATCCGCTGCAGGATGCACAAAGGGCATGGTTCAAGGCCCATCTGGTGCTCCATAAATAGTGCAACACCCATGAGCACGGCAGTGCCCGCGAATAGCAGGCCGAATATGATTCGGGAAGAAGGAAGTGTCATTTTATGACCAGTTGTTGTCGCTGGAGTTCACTGATGCGTCCCCGGCAAAAGGAGACAAGCTCTGGAAAAAATTGCACAAAATCCTCGTATAGTCCGCACTTGTGTTGCAAAAACTCATCGTAACCCTGATCCAGTGGATTGGCGCGTCGTAGTCGTCGGCACAGATAGTGGAATGATCGGTCAACAAATTCAGGATTCTGATAGCTGAACAAGGAGTTTGTTGCCTGCATTCGTTCACAGGTTTGGAACGCGGGGGTGGGTAAATGTTCCCGGTGTGCCAGCAAAGTCTCGAAGGTTTTGTCTGAAAAGCCCTGCAGGTCAGTCGAGTGATACGCATGCCAGTTCGCAGCCAGAAAATGGTCATAAATTATGTCGGTCATGATGCCGGAAAATCGACGGAACCTCGGCTCAAATCGGGCCTGACTTTTTCGGGTCACCGGATGTTGATCTGTGTACGCATCAATGGCGCGATGCAGAACAATGCCGGCTTCTATTGAGGCACCTCGCTCACCTTTCAATCGACCTTTAACATAGTCCCCCAGAAATCCGCCGACCAGCAGGCCCGGGTCTTCCCCGGCGAGAAAGAAGTGTGCCAGATGGTTCATGAACGCAGTTGTTCATATTCCAGCTGTCGCTGCGCGAGGAATTCATCAAACGACAGTTTCTCGGAACGCTCCATCGTGACCTGGGCTTCGAGGGAGGCCTGACTCATTTGTTCGAAGGCCCGTTGATCGGCATCCGCCAGCGGAGCGTCTTTAAAAGCGCGCTGGTGATTCAGTGCCTGGTTCATGGCGAATCTGAAAAAAGGAATCTCCTCTTTAGCCATGTCCTCGAGAATCTGTCCGCTCGGGGTTGTTTCCGGATTCTGAAGTCGGTTTCGCTGAACATTCAGGGCATCGGTGTAACCGGGTTCCGTCGACGCAAGGTCAAGGGTCTCCGAGACCTGCGCAATACCATCGAGAATCGAACCTCCCCACTGTCGCAGGGATTTCGCCTTTCCGTTGTCGTCAAGGGCCAGTTCAGGCGACCTGCCTTCGGCAACGACACGTTCTATATTTTCGCTGACCTCGTTACACAGAAGAGTGTCGTGTTCCGGACTATCGATCAGCAGACAGTAGAGTAGAAAAGCGTCGAGAAACCGGATCTCGGATTCATCGATGCCGGTTGGCAGGTAGGGATTGATATCGAGCAATCTGACTTCGATGTACTCGACGCCGTCCCTGCGCAGCGCAGCCAGAAAGTTTTCACCTTTCGCGGGAACCCGTTTCGCTCGGACAGTGGTGTAAAACTCAGCCTCGGACTGGAGAACGTTGCCGTTGACCTGAGGGTGAGCCATATCGCTTTGCATCCCGCTAAAAGTCGGGTGGGGGGTGCATATCGCTTCATTGAGGGTGTCGACATAATCTTCAAGGCTGTTGTAACAGATATTGACCAGATCAGACTGGCTTTCACTCTGATAGCCGAGATCGCCGTTTCGCAGCGATGTGCCAAAAGGGGAATATGCGGTGCCGGTATCCAGTTCGGTAAGAAAGTGCTTTCGATTAGTCAGAAAAGACTTGCAGACTGCTGGAGAAGCACCAAACAGGTAAATTAGTAACCAGGAATAACGGCGGAAATTTCTCATCAAATCGAAGTATCGTCGGGACCGGAACTGCTGTTGAGATTCCGTGGACTGCTCGAGCGTTGCCAGTGTTTGCCAGAACGCATCGCTGAAAGAGAAGTTGTAGTGAATGGCACAGATAGTTTGCATGGCTCGACCGTATCGGTGTCCAAGCCCGGTACGATACGTGGTCTTGAGCTTTCCGAGGTTAGATGTGCCGTAGTAGGCCAGCGGAATGTTGTTATCGTCCGGTACGATGCAGGGCATGCTTGCCGACCACATCACTTCATTTTCCAGACCCGAGTAAATAAACCGATGCACGTTATTGAGCGTATCGATCGCACCGCGCACCGAGGAATTGACAGGTGTGATCAGTTCAAGCTGGGATTCTGAAAAGTCCGTGGTGATTTGCGGATTGCACAATTTTGAGCCAAGAAATTCGGGATGCGGCGTTTGTGCGAGTTTTCCATCGAGGCTGACGCGTAAAGCCTCACGTTCGATTCCACGGTTAAATTCCAACAGCGCCGGGTCCCGGCTTAGCTGTGCAAGTGTGGTTCTAATCTGATCTTTCATGTTTGGTAGCCCCGGCGACGACGGATTATGCCAAACAAATTGATTTGAAGGGAACGTCCATGCAGTTTGGTCATGGAATGACATTCATGCCGAACGAGAATGCAGGCCGTAAAAATCAAAGGGTGTTGTCCTCTTTAAACTTGTGTAGTTGCCGGCGGTCTTTTTTGGAGGGGCGTCTGGAAGGCATGGTTGCGCGGCCACTCGACTGATAAGCCGCGGCTGCCAGTGCACGTTTTTCAATGCTCTGAGGGGTTTCCTCATAGAGCAGTGCTGCCTCGGGAGCGCCCTTCCGCTGGTCATTGAGCCCGGTGACGATAACTGTCTTCTCATCCCTGCCCTGGCGTATGTTTACCTCGTTGCCGACAATTAACTCCTTTGCTGGTTTGGCACGCTGGCCATTGATATGAATCTTGCCACCATCGATGGCTTCACGCGCTTTTGCCCGTGTCCTGAAAAAACGGGCTGCCCAAAGCCACTTGTCGATACGGAGTTTTGTCATAAAAGGTAATTGTTGACCCAATGAGTGCATATTACCGCTTTTCACCGGGGTTGCGGTTGTTCGGCCCGGGTGCATGTTGTTCAATGCCTGCTTTGTGAGGTTTGGATAACACCCGATGGAATCTATTGAGCGCATTATTGAGATTACCCGTGAGGCCGGGGCCGCCATTCTGGCAATTTACGAGACTGACGATTTCGGGGTGGAAACGAAATCGGATGATTCGCCTTTAACCCGGGCGGACCTGGCTGCCCATCAGATCATACTCCGGGGATTAACTGCCCTGGACCCTGGCACACCGATATTGTCGGAGGAATCGGAGCCACTTTCGTTCGACGAACGTAAACAGTGGTCGCGATATTATCTGGTTGATCCTTTGGATGGCACAAAGGAATTCATCAGCCGTAACGGAGAATTCACGGTCAATATCGCACTGATTGAACACGGAATCCCGGTGCTCGGCGTGGTTTATGTACCCGTCACCGATGTTGTCTACGCCGGTGAGCAACTGAAGGGAACCGGTGCGTTTGTTGAACGGGATGGTCAGCGTACGCCAATTAGAGCTCGAAAATTGCCGGAGCGGTTGCAGGATGGTAAGCCGCTGATTGTAGTCGCGAGCCGGCGGCACGGAGGAGAAGCGCTGGCGCGTTGTCTGGCGGTACTTAATGAACGTTTTCCCGAGATAGAAACAACCAACATGGGCAGTTCGCTCAAGTTATGCCTGATCGCCGAAGGCAAGGCGGATCTTTACCCAAGACTCGCACCCACGTCTGAATGGGATACCGGGGCTGCACAGGCGGTTGTCGAGGCTGCCGGGGGTCAGGTTGTGGATGTAGCCATCTTACCATTGCGATACAACACCAAGGAAAACATTCTGAATCCGTTTTTCTACGTGCTTGGTGATCCGGAGTTTGGGTGGGAGGAGATACTTGGGGGGGTTGGGTGAGGGGTTTTGGGTTTGGGGGGGTCAGGTTTTGGGTTTTTGGTGAGTATTGGGGAGAGTGCCTTTCGGTGTTTCTGCGAAACACCTTTCGGCGTCACTGTTTGCTGGCGCAAGCCAGTGACTTGGTCTCGGCTAGCCTAGCTGTATGTGTATCCATCCTGCCGAGGAGAACACTGTATATCCATACAGCTGGGCTAGCGAGGTGATAAATATAACCGCTTACAAACCGAATTAAAAGAATTCAAAAATGGAGATTCCTTCGTAGGTTATGGCTTGACATTTAGGAAAATGATCTAAGGTTTTGAATTCATGTAAAAAGATTTTCCGGGCACTCCAAAACTGATCTTTTTTCTCAGAGCCATCAATACTTCAGCAATTTTTTCCAGCGATGTCAGGACCTGGCGCGCTGAATCCCCGGGATGTTTTTTGATGCGTATGGATCTGATGAGCAGTTATTAGGATGAACGGTCGACAATTGAGCATCGACGGTGCCTGATTTTTCTTTTTTTATGAAATAGTTATGGACAAAACAGGGGTGGGAAACGGATAATGCCCGATCGGATCTGAAATGATCCTGGATAGAGCTGTGCGCTAACTAATTATAGAGCCCAACACAGAAGATGTATACCAGGAGTATCACACGCGATCCACGCTAACCTTTAAATTTGAATGTTTGCCACCATATCCAGAATCAGCAAAGGAGACTGCCTTCTTTTTGAGACCTATTGCCATGCACGTCCCATATAACTTCCACCGCTACGGAGCCCGCACCCTATGACGAACCACGCAACAGAAGGAGATTTTGACTCTATCTTGGACGATGATTCCCTGGAGAATGCGACGGACGATCTTGATGCACTGGATGTGCTCACGAATCGCGATACCCTGCGAAGCAAAAGTGATGACGATGACGACGACGATTCGGATGACGAATTGGAGTCTGAAGAGTCGAAGTTAAAGCTGCTGATTGCCAAGGGTAAGGAACAAGGGTATCTCACGTATGAACAACTTACTGAGTCCCTGCCGGAGCGAATTGAGGAATCTGATGATTTTGAAAACGTTGTTCAGGTTTTCGAAGAAATGGGTATTGCTGTTTATGAGGTTGCGCCTGAAACCCAACAGCTGAAGGAAGGGCCAGACGAGCAGATCAGTCCCGACGCAGTCGCTATTGCTGCCATGGACTCTGTGGCTGGCAAGACCATCGACCCGGTGCGTATGTACATGCGTGAAATGGGCACCGTGCCGTTGCTCACCCGACAAGGTGAAATTGAAATCGCCAAACGCATTGAAGAAGGTATCCGCGAGACCATGAGTAATATGGCCCGCTATCCGGGACCTGTTGAGCGCGTGCTGAAGGAATACCATCAAATCCTCGAGGAAGAAGGAGATGTTCGCGTCATTATCAGCGGATTTCTGGATCCTGAAGATATCATTCCCGATATGTCCAAGGTTGCTGAGGCGAAATCCAGCGGCAATTATGAGGCGGATGAGTCTGATGAAGTCAAAGGTCCTGATCTTGAATTGACCCATAGCCGATTCAAAGCGATTGCCAGGACACACAAGGCTGCCCAGAAGGCGATTGAAAAACACGGCCGTCGCCACCCCAAGACCATCAAAGCACTGGACGAAGTCGGTGAAATTTTTGGTCTGCTCAAGCTGGTTCCGGCGCAAATGGATCCGATTGTCGATATCGTCAAAGCAGACACCCAAAAAATCCGTGACCAGGAAAAACTGATTCGAGAGTTATGCATCACCAAGGCGAAGATGCCGAAAGATGAGTTCATAGCATCCTTCAGCGGCAATGAGACAAATGTTGATTGGATTGATTCGCTCATCAATTCCGATAAGCCCTATGCGGAAGAATTACAGCAGTACCGCATTTCTATCCGGCACGCGCTGAAAATCGTGCGCCGAATTTCAGAGCGCACAGGGATGGAGGTCTCGGAAATCAAAGATGTCAATCGTCGTATGTTCCTGGCGGTTGGGAAAACCCGGGCAGCCAAGAAAGATATGATCGAAGCCAACCTCAGGTTAGTTATTTCCATTGCGAAAAAGTACACAAACCGTGGATTGCACTTCCTGGACCTGATTCAGGAAGGAAATATCGGGTTGATGAAAGCCGTGGACAAGTTTGAATATCGCCGTGGGTTCAAGTTCTCGACATATGCCACCTGGTGGATTCGTCAGGCGATAACACGATCCATTTCGGATCTTGCCCGCACGATTCGCGTCCCGGTCCATATGATGGAAACCGTCAACAAACTGAACCGGTTGACTCGTCAGTTGATTCAGGAATTGGGGCGTGCACCTACAATTGAAGAACTCAGCAAGAAAATGGATTTGCCGGAGGACAAGGTGCTTAAGGCTCTGGATGTTGCCAAGCAACCCATATCGCTGGAAACACCTGTTGGTGATGACGATGACTCAACGATGTGGAATCTTGTCAGTGATACATCGGTCGAATCGCCCATTGATCACGCCACCGATGAGGGCCTGAAAGAAACAACAACGAACGTGTTGACGGCATTAACTGAGCGCGAGGCGAAAGTGTTGCGTATGCGCTTCGGTATCGATATGAATACCGACCATACCCTTGAAGAAGTTGGCAGGCAGTTTTCTGTGACCAGAGAACGGATTCGCCAGATTGAGGCGAAAGCGCTGCGTAAACTCCGTCACCCGGCTCGATCGGAGCAATTGAGAAGTTTTATCGACGCCTGACATATCGCTGCTGCGTCATTGAACAAGAACCGGTGTAACATTTGTTGCACCGGTTTTTTTTCGTCTGTTGCCTGCCTGCCTGCTAACTGAAATAATCCTCAGCCTATGGAAAAGAAGCTTCACACAAGACCGCGCCTCCGGTACATCCCGTTTCGAAAGCGGGATATTGTAGAAATGTGTCTTGCCAGTGGAGGTCTGACTGGCTCAGATCAAATGAAATTTCGCAACATGTGTCATGTGCTCGCCAGTGTTTATCACTTCGAGTTCCATGAGAAACTCGAAGCACTGAAGGATCATTATGCACCGCTGAATCCGGACCGGGACACGCGAAAAATCGGCGTATTCCCCGATGATGATGAGAGTGAGTTCACGGTCAAACTTGATGAGCTTCTGGACAAGGCCAATTATGAAAAAATTTCCGAGCAGGAACTTCGCGATGCGATGGAAGAAGCCTCCCTGTTCAAATTGCGTCTGCATATTAATCTTGAGGATTTTGATGAAGTTCTCATTTATGCGCGCGGCGAAAGCATGCGTTCCCAGGAAGTACGTTCCCTTTTCGGTTTGCTCAAACGCCAGGTAGAGTTCTCGAATTATGATCGCGTTGTTATCTATATCAAACTGAGTAATACGGTGGTGCCGAGAAGGGTAGAGGAAAAACCTGGTTCCACCATGTTGAAGATGTTCCAGAATGTACCGAAGTCCGATATCGAAATGCTGTTCCCGAATACAAAACTCGGAATGCGCCTGATCGACAAGCTAATGATCGGGGTTCCGGCGATTATTGGCGGAGGCGCGGTACTCACCACAAAAATCGGTACGTCCCTGCTCCTGCTCGGGACCCTCATAGGATTCTGGCTGGGCATCAGCGGCGAGCCGGTCACCCTTGATAAGACCACTATTATCGCGCTGGTTGCTGGAATTGGCGGACTTGGGAGCTATATCTGGAAACAATTTGTCAATTTCAAGAATCGAAAACTGACTTTCATGCAGTCGCTCACGGAAAGCCTGTATTTTAAGAATCTCGATAACAACGCTGGCGTTTTTCATCGCCTGATAGACGATGCCGAAGAAGAAGAATGCAAGGAAGCGATTCTCGCCTATTACTTTTTACTGTCGCAACCGGAAATAAAGTCCATAGATGTTCTCGACGCGACCATCGAAGCCTGGTTTTCCTCCCGATGGACTTCAGAAGTGGACTATGAAGTAGAGGATGCCGTCTGCAAGTTGCGTGATCTCGGCCTTGTCGGTGGTGACAACCAGAGCCTTACGACTGTCCCTGTCGTCAGGGCTTGTGAATTGCTGGACAAGCGCTGGGATGAGTATTTCGTTTATAACGATGCGGGGGTTGAATCATAATGGATAAGGTGCGGGCAATTTTCGCGGATCGTCCTCTCTGGATGAATGCATTGATGTTGTTTTGTGGCTACATGACTTTTATCTATATGCCATTTGACATGTTCATCAAACCAGTCGCAGAAGACCGTGAGGTGTGGTTTGGATTTATGCTGTCAGGATGGATGGCCAAAGCGACCGAACCCCTTCACTGGCTGATCTATGGTTTTGGTTTTTACGGGTTTTTAAAAATGAAAAACTGGATGTGGCCATGGGCAGGCCTCTATGTCATCCAGGTAGCGATCGGTATGTTTGTCTGGGCGATGTTGTATGCTGGCGGAATGATAGTCGGCGCAATCGCGGGTTTGTTGTTTGGCGCACTGGCGGTGCAACTGTTGCGTTCCAGAAAAATTTTCCAGGAACAAAAACCGGACAAGGAAAGCGGGTCAGAAGATCTGACCACAGAAACTGAAACCAAAGACTAAAACCAAAAACAGGGAAATTTAATGAAGGACTTTAGCGGCAAAATAGCGGTAGTCACGGGTGGTGGCACCGGCATGGGGCGGGATTTGTGTCGTCAACTGGCGAGCGCCGGGGCGCACGTCGCCATGTGCGATGTTTCAGAGGAGAACATGGCTGAAACCAAGGCGCTCTGTGAGGCGGATGCGAAGGGTGCTATCACGGTAACAACGCACTTATGCGATGTTTCAATTGAGGAGCAAATGAACCGCTTCCGGGATGAAGTTGAGCAGGCACATGGTCCGATTATTAATCTGCTGTTTAACAACGCGGGAATTGGCGGCGGCGGCAGCTTCCTGATGGAAGACAGAGTCGACTGGGAGAAAACATTCGGAGTCTGTTGGTACGGCGTCTACTATGGCTGTCGCGCCTTCACTCCCATGTTGGTTAAAAGCAGTGAAGGACATATTATTAACACCAGCAGCGTGAATGGCTTTTGGGCGTCACTTGGCCCAACGGTCCCCCACACTGCTTATAGTGCTGCAAAGTTTGCGGTGAAGGGATTTTCTGAAGCGCTGGTCAATGATTTACGGATTAACGCGCCGCATGTCGGCGTCTCCGTGGTGATGCCTGGTCACATCGGTACGTCAATCGCCATCAATTCAGGAAAGGTGCTTGGAAAAACAGCGCCGCTGGACATGAGTGAAGCCGAAGTGCGTGAGCTGCGTGAAAGAATGATGAGCAATGCCGGGCCGATGTCGGAAGCCATCATGAATATGAGCGACCAGCAAATAAGGCAGGCGATGCATGACCGCGGAATTCAGTTCCGGGACAATGCGCCGATGACAGCCGCCCAGGCAGCGACGGTTATTCTTGATGGCGTTCGCGAAAACAAATGGCGAATTTTGGTTGGCGAGGATGCTCATCGACTCGACCAGCGCGTTCGCGCGTATCCTGAAATGGCCTACGAGCCAGAGTTTGAAGGGCTGGATATCGGCATCGTTGATTGAGACGCAGTGATCTGCCAGAGGAGGCGGTGAATTGAACAAACTGCGCATGGGTATGGTGGGTGGCGGCCCCAATGCCTTTATCGGCGCTATTCACCGTGCCGCGGCTGCGCTCGACGGAGAGATCGAGCTGTGTTGTGGAGCCTTCAGCAGAGATGCTCAGCAGAGTCGGGTGTTTGGCGAGTCTCTGGGTCTGGCGCCGGACCGTGTCTACGATGATTATCAATCGCTGTTCGAGAAAGAAGCGAATCTGCCGGTTGAAAAGCGCATGCAATTCGTGTCGATTGTGACACCCAACAATATGCACTACCCGATCGCCGACGCGGCGCTGACGAGTGGCTTCAACGTGCTTTGCGATAAGCCTGCAACTCTGACACTGGATGAATGCCAGGCGCTTGCTCGTCGAACAGAACAGACCAATCTCGTGTTTGGCTTAACTCACACCTATACGGGTTATGCGATGGTGAAGGAAGCCCGACAACGGATTATGAATGGTGAACTCGGCACCATTCGTAAAGTGATCACGGAATATCATCAGGGCTGGCTGGCGGCGCAGGTTTTTGATGGAAACAACAAGCAGGCAGCCTGGCGTCTCGATCCTGCTCAGGCAGGACAGAGCTGCTGCATGGGGGATATCGGCGTGCATGCGGCGAATCTCGCGGAATACGTCACGGGTTTGCGCATCAGCGCGGTGCTTGCCGATCTGGGCCGGGTTGAACCGGGCCGGGTCCTCGATGATGACGGCACGGTGCTGCTCAGGTTTGAAGGTGAAACCCGTGGTGTGCTGCTTGCCAGCCAGATTTCACTCGGGGAGGAAAACTGTCTGCGGATCCGAGCCTACGGGGATTCAGGATCGCTGGAATGGCATCAGGAAGAACCCAACACCCTGTTGCTTAAACGCGGAGATCAACCCACCCAGATTCTGAGGGCAGGCCATTCCTATCTATCGGCACCAGCACAAGCTGTCGCCAGGACACCTCCTGGTCACCCCGAGGGATATATCGAAGCCTTCGCAAACATCTATCGCGATTTTGCATGTATGGTTTCGCAACAGCAGGGCAAAGGAGTTGATACTACAAATCCTGAACATAGCCCTGAACGCCAACAGATATCGGATTTACCCGGTATTGCCGAGGCACTCCGCGGCATGGCATTTATCGAACAGGTTGTCGCCAGCGATGCTGCCGGTTGCCAGTGGCGATCCATCGAGTGTTAGTCGGCCACTTGTGAGCGGAGTGCTTCCGGTGCGAGTTCCTTGGTGTGATCGGAGACAATAGAGTACTTCACGCTGGCGAATATTTAGGAAGAGACTGGCCTGAAAATATAGGAACTTAGACTAAATGAAGAAGTTGAAAGGTGGGTGTTTATGCGGTTCGGTCGAATATGTAATCTCCGACGAGTTGCTATATTCGGGATATTGTCACTGTTCTGAATGCAGGAGGTGGACCGGGGCGCCTTTCTCAGTAACGGGAGGGATTAAAAGTAGTGACTTCAATTTAGTCAAAGGGAAATCATTGTTAACATCTTTTAGAAAAGGTGAAAATTCAAACGCTTACTTTTGCAAAAATTGTAGCTCAATTGTTTACGGAGACGTTCCCGAGCATAAGATGATCTTTGTAATGTTAGGTACTTTACAAGAGTCGCCGTCTTTGAAGCCTCAATGGCATATTTATACAGATTCAATGTTAGATTGGTATCAAATCTGTGATGACTTACCTCAATATGCTAAAGGTCCAAATACTTAATGGTCCGCATATCACAAAACGCTCAGGTGCATTCCAGCACTACGTGCTTCCACAGGACGCTGCCTACCCTCTAACCCGGTGCCAGATATTATGACGCTTGCTGATTTAGGCTCTATAGGTGAATTTGTTGGCTCAATTGCGGTCTTGATCACGCTGGTTTACCTCGCAATCCAGGCGCGTCATGGTCTCAACTACTTGAGAGAAATGAAAAGCTGAGCATGGGTCAGGCGTTTCAATCCCGGGTAGACTCTCGCCGCGAGCTGGAAAAGCTGGTGATTGATATGTCCGATATCATCGTGAAAATGCAAGATGGAAAGTTCTCGGAGCTCAGCGCCTCCGATAAGATCAAGATTCGCCAGCTCCACTCACTATGGTCAGACTGGTGGGATAACGCGAGTCGAATGAACTTCCCCTGATGATGGGCAAAGTAAAGGTAGTACCTGCCGAGCGGATTGTGAACCCAATCCGGGACCTTAATAAGTGATGGTCCATTGATGTTGCTGCCAAGTGACTCATGGGAGTCGGGGCTAATGAGTAATCTTGCATCCAAGTTAAGTCCTCCTGGTGTCAGATCAGAAACCCTGGTGCGTCTATAAGTATCCCGTAACGCCGCTAGAGCCAGACCTCCAGATTGTCCTGTCTGCCTATTTCCCGGTTAATAGTGATGTCCAGCACTGCCGACATGTTACAGGCGCCCAATAGGTCTTTCACCGCCTTTTTAATGGGTGCGTCCAGAGATGCAAATTCATCCTGAACTCGTTTAAGCAGATAGAAACGGTAGGGCTGGGCCAGTGCGTTGATGGTCACACCGCGAACTTCAAAAGTACCCATGCCAACACCCCGGGAAACTTCCGCACCGGGTGTCAGATCTGTTTGATTCGCCAGCCAGTCGTTGATGCAAGCTGCGGCGGCACGGGTTTCGGGGACAAAGTCGATGGCAATCTGTTTAAGCAGATCAATGAGCGTGTCGGGGATCTCATCATCTGGCAAATACGCCCCATCCTGCACATCAAACTCACCCACATCCAGATCCTGTCGGTTCATCCGTTCTACCCATCTGAACAATCGGATTGCGCGGGCTTGCATCAGTGCCAACGGCGCAGGGTCGCGGCCCAGGTGACCATAGAGGGGTGCGATCATGCCGAAGTCGCCGATACTGGGACGTCCGCCCAGCAGGTACGGCTGTTCGGCAAAGTGAGTGTTCAGCTTATCCAGGAGTTCGTGGTACAGGGACTCAACCAATTCAAAGGTGTCAGGTACGGCGCCAAACCCCTGACACGCAGAACGCATCCGATTCGCGGCGGCCTCTGCCTTTTCCGCGCGATTTGGACCGGGCGGCATCATGGATGCGAAGTGAAATTTCAGAAACTCGAGGTTTTGCTCAGGGAAGTTCCACCGATAATGCATCGCGGGCCGAAGCAGTCCTTCTGCACCAATCACATCAAAGAGTCTGCTCAGGATACGTTGCTTTGGTGTTGTGGGTGAAAATGTGTTCCCCGAAAGTGCTTCAAAGTGGTCAATGATCGCCGCGCCGTCCCGGATAATCTGACCGTCTGGCATCTCCAGGGTGGGAATACCCTGCCTGCCGCCGGCCTTCGGCACGACCTCATCACGATAGTGACGCGTCGTTGGGGTGGTTTCATGGTGGGCGAGCCCGGCCTTGATCAGATAGCTTCTGGCACGGCCCGTGTAGAGCGAAAGCGAGGATCCGTAAAGCGTGATGTCGGTCATTACTATTCCTTTGAAATGATGTGATGGCGCCAGGTGTCGAGGCGCTATGTGCAATTTATAACTGGGACAGGGCTTTCGTGACAAGTTCCCTGATGCGTCTGTTCGGGTAACTCAGGAGTGCCCGTTCGAAGTTAGACCGCGCCAGTTCGATATTACCGAGCCTGGCGTAAACACTTCCCAGGGAAAAATGAATCATCGCATCGCTGGGATCATGCCAGCGTTTTTCGGCCTTCTGGTATTGCAGCATGGCATCGAGCGATTTGTTGAACTGCTCCTGCTGGTAATAAAATTGTGCGATCGCGAACAGGGGTGAGGCGCTCGACTGCATCAATTCCGTTGCTCTGAGGTAGTGTTGTTCTGCCTGGCTGAAATCCTCGGCGCGTACCGCGAGCGCAGCCCGAGCCATCTCCGCATAGGCGGGACTGATTATCTGCAGTTTAGGGAGTAAGGCCTTTGCTTCATCGAGGTCACCGCCGGCAAAGCCGGGCGCATTGGCGTAAAAACTGAATACCGCGTAGTTACCGAGGAGATTGTTGTCATCGAGTTCAACCATCCGCTTCCAGGCACCAACCGCAGATTTTGCCATGCCCATCTTGCGGAACACGTTAACCTCACCTACCAGGGACAGATAGATAAGCCCTGCCAGGTAATGTCCGTCCAGGTGGGTGGGATCAACTTCCAGTAGAGCCTCAACTGTTTGTCGTGCATCCTTATAGTCACCCAGGATCAATTCAGTTCGTGCCAAATAGAACAAAACTTCACTGTCATCCCCCCGTGTCTCACGCGATGCTCGAAATCCCCGGAGCGCGGCGGCATACTCAAGGTTATCAAAGGCACGCTTAGCGTCGCTGAAATCATCGGCGTGACTCAGAGAAGCGCAACCGATGAGCATCAGTGTCAGAACAAGATTAAGCATTGATGTAGGCTTGTCTTTAAAGTGGTAGTAGTTTGAACCCCCATCATGCCAAAAGGTTTCCACAGGAGAAAAGAGTTTTGCAGAAAACGACGTTACCCGGACTGGTTGAGATTGAGCAGGCAGCCACAAGTCTGTCTGAGGTGCTCACCCCAACACCACAAATCTCCTGGCCACTATTGAATGAACGCTGCGGAACTGAGGTCTGGATAAAGCACGAAAATCATAACCCAACCGGTTCGTTCAAGGTGCGCGGCGGTCTTATTTACATGCACGGGCTTTCAAAGAATGCCGCGGACATTGACGGTGTCTGTGCGGCAACCCGTGGAAATCATGGTCAGAGTGTTGCTTTTGCCGCTTCCCGATACGGGCTCAAGACCGTGATCGTGGTGCCCGAAAACAACAATCCGGAAAAGAATGAAGCCATGCGGGCGCTGGGGGCAGAACTCATGGTCCATGGTCATGACTTTGATGAGTCAGTTGAGTTCGCGGCACAGATCGCGAAAGACAGAAGACTGCACCTGCTGCCCTCATTTCACACGGATCTCGTCATGGGTGTTGCCACCTATGCCCTGGAATTTTTCCAGCGAGTGCCGGACCTCGATCGCATCTATGTGCCCGTGGGCCTCGGATCGGGAATTTGCGGGGTTATTGCAGCGCGAAACGCACTCGGTTTAGAAACTGAAATTGTTGGCGTCGTGTCCGAAAACGCCAATACCTACCCGTTGTCGTTTGCAGCGGGCAGTGTTGTCGGCACAAATTCAGCCGATACCATCGCCGATGGTCTTGCAGTACGCAATGCTAATCCGACGGCGCTGGCTTTGATGCAGGGTGAGGTGCATCACTTTGTGGAGATCAGCGACAAACAGGTGCTGGATGCGGTGGCCGCGCTTTATGTTGATACCCACAATGTTGCAGAAGGTGCAGGCGCAGCGGCGTTAGCCGCGTTGTTGCAGGACAAAGCCGCCGTGGCAGGATTGAAAACCGGCGTGGTCTTATCCGGCGGGAATCTGAACAGGGCGCTGATGCTTGAAGCGCTGGGCTGACTGGCCTTAACCATCCATGAACCCAATATGCCAGCGCGGGGGTTCCCATGTTTTATCTGAAAATGCGATGATCCATACAACCCTCTGAGGAAAAAGTTATGAAGTCTCCAATTTGTGAACTGTTAGGCATAGAGTTCCCGTTGATCGCATTCACGCATTGTCGCGACGTGGTTTGTGAAGTCTCTAAAGCGGGTGGTATGGGCGTTCTGGGGGCGGCTGGTTTCGGTCCGGAACAATTGGAAATTGAGCTTAAATGGATTGATGAACATATCGATGGCAAACCTTACGGTGTCGATCTGATCGTACCGACGACCATGGCAAATCAGGACGAGAGTGCAAGTCCGGAGGAAGTGCGTGCAATGGTGCCGGATGAACACAAGAATTTTGCTGCCGGTATCCTCGCCCGGCACAATATCGATACTCAGGATATTTACGAAAATGTCGGCGGTGGTGGTGGCGGTTTTCTGGGTGAAAACCGTGCCGCGAATATTCTGGATGTGGTTTTTGCCCATCCCATCAAGCTGGTCGCCAACGCCCTGGGTGTGCCGCCGCGCTATATGCTGGAACTCGGTAAGAAACATGGCGTGCCCGTTGCTGCATTGGTGGGCGCCAAACATCATGCGGTGAAGCAGGCAGAAGCGGGAGTGGACATTCTTGTGGTTGCCGGTACCGAGGCTGGCGGGCATTGCGGCGAAGTCTCGACCATGGTGCTGGTACCCGAGGTTGCTGATGCTGTAAAAAAATATCCCAACGTCTCGGTGCTCGCTGCAGGAGGCATTGTCACTGGACGACAGATGGCAGCCGCCATGGCGATGGGAGCACACGGTGTCTGGACGGGTTCAGTCTGGCTGACCACGACGGAATCCGAGACTTCACCGGTTATCAAGGAAAAGTTGCTCTCAGCCGCTTCCAATCAGACGGTGAGATCAAAAAGCAGGACCGGGAAATATTCCCGCCAGGTTCGCTCTCCCTGGACCGATGCCTGGGAGCTGGAAGATTCTCCCGAACCACTGCCAATGCCATTGCAATCACTGGTCAGTGAGCCGGCGCTGGGCAAGGTAATCCGGCTCGCGGAGGGAGGACACCAGGGTGCTAAGCAACTGGCCACCTATTGGGTTGGCCAGGGTGTCGGGCTGATGAATGAGTCACTATCGTCGAAACAGGTCGTGTATGAGTTCATGGAGGATTTCCTTGACGCCACGGAACGACTCAAATCGTTTGTTGATGAATAGTGGCTGACTGATCAGGAGTTGTATAGAACAAACGGTAATAAAAACACCGGTGGCTATAGTGCTATTCGGTCTTTTACGTTGGCAACTTTCAGGAGGAAACTGGTAAGGACAAATGACGGAGGAGTCAGATGTCTAAAATCAGTGAACTGTTGCAAGACAAAGGCAGCGAGGTCTGGTCGATTGGACCTGCCCATACGGTGTTCCAGGCGATTGAAATGATGGCGTTGAAAGGCGTGGGTGCGCTCACCGTGCTTTCGGATCAGGGCCAGTTGGTGGGGATCATTTCCGAGCGTGATTACGCACGCAAGGTCATTCTAAAAGGTAAATCCTCGCAGGATATTCAGGTCAGTGAGATCATGACCCACGACCCGGTGTGTGTTGACCCTGACAATAAGGTGTCTGAATGCATGAGCCTGATGACTGAAAAGCGAATACGGCACCTGCCTGTGCTGGATGCAGACCGCAACCTCATTGGAATGATCTCTGTCGGTGATCTGGTGAAATCAATTATCACGGAACAGTCCGAGGTGATTGATCATCTTGAGCGTTATATCAAGGGTGAAGCGACAGGTGTCGGTTAAACCGACTTCGATCGGGAATCAGGCCGGATTTCAACTTTAAGAAACGCGATCTGGTTGCTACCCATCTCGTTGTAAACCCAGCCGACGAAAGACGTTCCAGTCAGCCACGGGTTCTCGCTCGAATACTCTCCTGCATTGGCACAATCCCACTCACCCCGAATGTTCGGGTGCAAACCTCATGACGACCTGACGGATCAGCTGGTATCCAGGGTGTAAAAAAAGTTACGCAACTGAGAAAGGACGGTATTGTACTTTTTTTTGTAAACCCGTGATGATAGTGCGGCTCACGATGAGGAATGCTATGCAGGTTAGTATCGAGTTAGAAAATGGCGCGGTTGAAGGATTCTGTGAACCGGCGTTTGAACCGCTGCTCAACCGCTTTGTTGAAAATTTCAAACTGAGGAATGAGCTGGGTGCCTCGCTCTGTTTGTACCTTGATGGGACCGCTTGTGTTGATCTGTGGGGCGGAATGAAATCCTCGCGCGCTGAGGCTGAACCCTGGACCCGGGATACAATCTCGATCCTATTCTCCTGCACCAAGGCAGCAACAGCACTGTGTGCGCACAAGCTGATTGACGACGGTGACCTGGACCTGAATGCTCCCGTTTCAGCTTACTGGCCAGAATTTGCCGCGAACGGCAAGCAGGACACAACCGTCGCCATGATGTTGAATCATTCAAGCGGTGTCCCGGCGTTACGAGCACCAGTCAAGGAACACGGATTTTGTGACTGGGACTATATGGTTGATCGGCTGTCGGCGGAGCAACCCTTCTGGACTCCCGGAACTCGAAACGGTTATCACATGATGACTTTTGGCTGGACGGTAGGGGAATTAGTCCGGCGGGTTTCCGGTGAGAGCCTGGGTCAGTATTTCCGAAAAAACATTGCGGAACCGTTAGGCCTCGATTTCTGGATCGGGCTACCAGATTCAGAATTTGAACGTATGACACGAATGCTGCAGTGGAAACCTGAGAAAGGCGTTAAACCGGCACCGTTCACGGCAGCCCTGTTGAAGGACCCGACTTCGCTGCAATACCTGGCGTTACTAAACTCTGGAAAACACAAGGCGGATTCGCCGGAAAGCTATCGCGCAGAAATCGGGGCTGGCGGCGGAATTGGTAATGCACGATCCCTGGCAGGCATGTATAACCCGCTGGCCCTTGGCGGCGAGGCAGATGGTGTGCGTCTGCTTTCAAGTGACCACATTGAACGCATGCGGGCTGTCTCTGTCGCCACTTCAGAGGACGCGACCTTGCTCATGCCCAGCCGATTCGGACTTGGTTTCATGCGCTCCATGGACAATCGTTATCGTCCGTCAGGTGACATGGAATCCTGTGTGCTCGGCAGAGAGGCATTTGGCCATGCAGGTGCCGGTGGCAGTATCGGTTTTGCTGATCCGGAAGCAGGCCTGGCCTTTGGTTACTCCATGAATCGCATGGGCGCGGGAATCCTCCTGAACCAGCGAGGCCAGACTCTGGTGGATGAGACCTATCGGTGCCTGGGCTACCGGACTGACGCGCCGGGGTTCTGGATTAAGTGAACGATTCCAGCAGCGATACGCGAGCTCCTTTCGACCTTGAAGGTCTGGCCAGGCGTAGTGCCTCGGTGTCCTGTTTTGTCTGCGAATTCCTGAGCGGCAATCCGGAATTTGCGCACGACGAGATTGGCCGCACTTCAAATGCGGTGATTTTCCTCGACAAGTTCCCAACCCTGTTCGGGCGTGTGCTGGTAGCGCCACGCACACACCTGGAAAATGTTACCGGTGATTTTACGATGGCGGAATATCTGGAGCTTCAGCAGCTGGTCTACCTGGTTGCGGAGGGTCTGCGTGCGCTGCTCGAGCCGGAGCGTGTTTATTTACTGAGCCTTGGCAGCCAGGCCGCGAATGCCCACGTTCACTGGCATCTGGCGCCACTGCCGGTGGGTGTCCCGTTACCAGAGCAGCAATTCCATTCCCTGATGCATGAGTTTGGTGCTATCGAAACACAGACCGAGCGGCAACAATGGCTCGCCCAGGAATTGCGCGGCTTTCTGGTAAAAAACGGGATCAATTTTGATGAAAGCGGGTGAAGCGATTATCTTTGATCTGGACGAAACCCTGGTCGACCGCAGAGGTTCACTTGATATTTACGCTGAGCTGCTATGGCGAGAGTTCCGCGACGCGACTAGCCTGGATGCTGAGACATTTATTTGTAAATTTCATGAACTCGACGGAAATGGCCGGGTGCCGCGCCGGGAACTTTTTCGCCGCCTCGACGATCAGGTTTTCACCGGTGTCGGCACTGATGTGATCTCGGATCACTTCGCGAACAATGCCTGGCTTGAGCCATTGTTGTTTGCAGACGTTATTAAGTCGTTACGTCAGTTCAGCGCGCTTGGATTCAGACTCGGTATTGTCACCAATGGCAGCAGTGCCTCGCAACGCGCCAAGCTTGAACACTCGGGGTTGCATAATGAAGTTGAAACCTGGGTTATCTCGGAAGAGCTCGGGGTAAAGAAACCCGATCCGCTGATTTATCTGGAAGTTGCGCATAGATTGAAAATTGATCCAGCCCGCTCGTGGTTTGTCGGTGATGATCCGGTCTCGGATGTCTGGGGACCTCGGCAGGTAGGGTTTCGCAGTGTTTGGCTGGAAAGGTATCTTGGCTGGCCGGAAGAACTTGAGGTTTGCTATGAGTCAAAAATCAGTCATATTTCAGATTTGAGGGCCAGGTTGATGAGCGATCTGCATCATGATTGATCACATCTCAATCGGCGTTCGGGACCTCGCCCGCGCCACGAACTTTTATGATGAGCTGCTTGCTACGTTGGAGTATGAACGCCTGGAAACACGACCAGCGACCGTTGGCTACGGCAAGCGGTATCCTGAATTCTGGTTAAACCTTCGAGCCGGCAGGGAACCCACGACCGGTGACAATGGCGCCCATTTCTGTCTTCGCGCAACGAGTGTTGACGTGGTTAACCGGTTTCATGAATCCGGCGTCAGGCTGGGAGCAATATCAGGAGGAGAACCGGGAATACGACCGGAGTACTCTGACCAGTATTATGCTGCGTTCATCATCGATCGTGACCAGAACCTGATTGAGGTTGTTACCTTTGTCGATCCGCTATGAGTGACGGAGTCGGGAGAGTAGTTACCGATCGGCTGGTCCTCAGACGGATAGTGCCCGAAGACCGGCTGGCGATTTTCCAGTTGGACAATGATCCCGAGGTCATGCGTTTTATCAATGGCGGCCTTGAGGTACCTATGACGTTTATAGACGACAACATCATGCCACTATTTCTTGATGACCATGGGGCATCCCCGTGTTTTGGGTTCTGGGCTGTGCTGACCAGGATCGAGGAGGAATTTTGTGGCTGGTGTTGCCTGCGACCGCATGGCGCGCTTGAAAATCCCCTCGAAGCATCTGTTGGGTATCGATTTTCGAAGGACTCATGGGGTAAGGGATACGCAACTGAAGCCAGTCGAGCGCTTATCGAGCTTGGATTTTCAGAGCCGAGGTTAAAGCGGATTGTTGCGACTACCTACGGAGAAAACGTAACTTCGATTCGGGTTATGGAAAAACTGGGATTCAGTTTCGTGCGCAGATTCCGGGTGGACCTGAGTGATCAGCAAACCGCACTGGTTGATGCTGACGATCTCTGGGAGAGCGATGATGTCGAATATGAACTTTTACGAGACTGAACGCTTCGGGAGCTCAGTCGCCGGTTTTCTCCACCATCAATGAACGGTGGCACCAGCCATGGATTTTGCGTTCGACGCGTTTGGGATTGTTGATGATTCGATAGAATTTCTCGACGTAGTCGATATTCCGTGAATTCTGCCGCGCGTTAAGATACGGAAAGGTCTCCAGGAGTGCCAATATATCAAGCTTCCTGTTATTGAGGAGCTCGATGTTGGCCGCCAGGTGGTCATTGTTTCTACAGTAACCGCGATAGCGTCGCTCGCGAATGGAATCCAGTTTAAGGTTTTTTGCGACCGTGGCGTACTCGGGATTGACCAGTCCGGTCATGTCAAAGTCGTATGGAATATAGAGGACATCAGTTGCCTCGGCCTCACCGAACAACTTGCCGTTGTGGCAGCACTCGTCCCTGCCGCCATGTGTCGCGGACCAGTCGGTATTGCCGAGCAACATCTGGAAGAGGCTCACCAGATTCAGATGGCTGCCGTCCAGATTCCTGGCTGATGTCTCTTCAATATTAAGCTTTTTCCTGCCAATCCTTTTTGCCAGACGCTTGCTCGGTTCAATAAAAAAGGCAAAGCCAGTGTGGAGGACTTTTTCCTTATCCGCTTCAACGTTTACGTAGGTGATTTCCGCCAGCCTGACGTTGTAGCTTGAGTCGGTCAGAATATTGAGGATCTTGTAGGCCAGGTATTCTGTTAACAGATAGACCTCATACTTTTTGTACTCTGGATGACATTGGGTTACGAGTTTCAGCCGCTTTTGCTTGTTGAAGACTGTTCCCTTTGCCTGGTTGTTATCTAAGATCAACCGAATGGGTGTGAATATGCAGGTGCCTCGATTCAGGCGTTTGTTGCCTCGAGAGCTGATGCCAACGTCCAACTGGACCGTTTTGCCGGTGTTGTCCAAATAGGACAGACTGGCAGGTTTGTAAACGATGCTGGAGTCTCGCTCTTTGACCAGTCGGGAGACAGGGCCCTTCAGTGTTACCTTTAGTACATCGCTGGTGGCAAACAGTGGGTCAGGCTGACGCGCAGCAGCGGTTGCGGGAGCCATGAAGATTGTCAGGCAAACACCGATGAGCCAACTCCAGGAGCGTCGAGATGATAGGTACTGCATTACCATGGTTCTAATATTGGGGAGCTTTTTGATTCTACAAGAGCCAATTTAATGTTTGCCGCGGGCCAGGAAGCCGGGATTGAAACCCGGGGTATCTCCGATCATGGCTTCATTCACTCCATATACTTTCGTGATCCCAATGGCTATGTGGTCGAACTGTGTGCGCCTGTTGCCGGTAGTGAAGCTGTCGCTTCTCGGCAGCGAAAGGGAAGAGCCGTGTTAACCGAGTGGACCGCGGCCAGATCGGAGTAACCTCGCCCAGGTGGCGCCTGCGAGTGTCGGTCCCGGTATCCTGAAGTAGTTGTTCTGCATGGCGTTTGTTCCCGGGTCGTGGTAGTTTTCCTGTTCGAAAAATTAAAGACGGTCTATGCCGTAAAATGCCATGGCACTAAAAATATACGTGGAAACTGCATCCGGGAGACAGCTATGAATTTCGAATTTTCAGACGAACAGAATCTGCTCAGAGAGCAGGCTCGCGGATTCCTCAACGCAAACTGTGATACGAAAGTCGTCCGTGCGATTCTTGATGGGGACGCCTCATACGACACTGCGTTGTGGACCAAAGTTGTCGAGATGGGTTGGACCGCAACGGTCATTCCCGAAGAATATGATGGGCTTGGTCTCAGTTACCTTGAGCTCAGTGTGATTGCGGAAGAACTAGGGCGAGCACTTGCACCGATTCCCTTTTCTTCGTCGGTTTATCTGGCCACCGAGGCGATCATCGCGGCTGGCTCTAAACAGCAAAAGGAAGCCTGGCTGCCGAAACTGGCTGCCGGTAAAATAATTGGCTGTCTGGCGGTTGCGGAAGGAAGCGGGCGCGCCTCGGCGAAATCCCTTACCATGCGCGAAAAAGCAGGTGCCCTCCGCGGCTCCAAGGTCCCGGTGGCGGATGGTGATGTGGCTGACATTGCTGTGGTGATCGCGGCGAGTGCCACGGGTGACGGTGCCAGCGCCTATCTGGTCGAACTGGATCAGGCGTCGGTCTCAAGAGAAGTGGTTCCAACCATTGATCCCAGCCGATCTCACGCAAAGATTGGATTTGATTCGGCTTCCGCTGAACTGCTGGGTAAGGAAGGTGAAGGCTGGGCACTGCTTGAAAAATTGTATAACCGGGCGGCAGTGCTGTTCGCCTGGGAGCAGGTCGGTGGCAGTGATACGGCGCTGAATATGGCGAAGGATTATGCCATGGGCAGGTTTGCGTTCGGTCGGCCCATTGCGACTTATCAGGCAATCAAGCACAAACTGGCCAACATGTATGTCAAGACAACCCTTGCAAGAGGCAACTGCTATTACGGTGCCTGGGCGCTGTCATCGGATGCGGCCGAACTCCCCATTGCCGCCGCTGCCGCACGGGTGAGCGCAATTCAGGCCTACTATTTTGCTGCCAAGGAGAATATCCAGACCCATGGTGGCATGGGATTTACCTGGGAATTTGACTGCCAGTTTCCCTATCGCCGCTCCAAGTTGCTGTCGGTCAATATCGGCAGTGAAGGTGTCTGGCAGGAAAAACTGATTTCAGCAATCGAAAAGGATCGTGCAGCCTAAACGGTTCGCGACAGGAGAATACGATGGACTTTAACGATACCCCCGAAGAAGCAACTTTCCGCCAGGAAGTACGCAGCTGGCTTGAAGCCAATGTCCCCGCGTCATCAGAACTTGAAGGTCTGGATTACATTGGCACGGCAAAGTTGTGGCAAAAGCGTAAATATGATGCCGGCTGGGCCTGTATCCGCTGGCCAAAAGAACATGGTGGCCGAAATGCCACTGCCATAGAAAATGTGATTTTTGGCCAGGAGGAATCGAAATTTGATACCCCTGATAATATTTTTGGGATCGGCCACGGCATGTGCGGACCCACCATGATGGCCTGGGCCACTGACGAGCAAAACAAGGAATATATGCCGAGCCTTGCCAGTGGCGAGAAAATCTGGTGCCAGCTATTCAGTGAGCCGGCTGGCGGCTCGGATCTCGCGGCACTGCGAACCCGTGCGGAAAAGGATGGTGATGAGTGGGTTATCAATGGCCAGAAAATCTGGACCTCAGGCGCACATTATTCTGATTATGGGGTCCTGGTCCTGCGTACCGACCCAACAGCGCCCAAACACCAGGGATTGACCTATTTCTTTATTGATATGAAATCACCCGGCATCGAGATTAAGCCGATCAAACAGATTTCTGGTGGTGCGAATTTCAATGAAGTTTACTTCACTGATGTACGCGTTTCAGACGCCCAGCGTCTGGGTGCGGTTGGTCAGGGCTGGCAGGTCGCGCTGACGACCTTGATGAACGAGCGCGCTTCCATTGGTGGCGGTGGTGGCGGTGTCAACTTTGATTCCGTCTTCAAGCTCGCGCAGAAGGTGATGATTGATGATGAGCCGGCCATCAGGGACAAGACTGTTCGCAGTAAATTAGCTGATTGGTACGTGCAGGAGTCTGGCTTAAAGTTCACCGGTTATCGCTCCATGACGGCTTTGTCAAAAGGAGAGATTCCCGGTCCGGAAAATTCGATCGGCAAGCTCGTTGGCGCGCCAAAGCAGCAGGACATGGCCTCTTTCGCGCTGGATCTGCTGGATGCCAGTGGTGCCATCTGGGACAAGGAACTTTCAGAGGAGGCTGGCATGTTTCAGGCAACCTATATGGGCTCGCCAGGGTTACGCATAGCGGGTGGTACGGATGAAATCATGGCCAACATCATTGCCGAACGTGTGCTCGGATTACCCCAGGACATCAGGGTTGATAAGGGTATTCCCTTCAATGAGGTACCAACTTCCAATTCCTGAGTCTGGATTGATGAATTGAGAGGTGCGACCCAGACGTATCCGCGTGGACAAGTAACCGGCCGAACAATCGGCGTTACTCTGAATATGCGGAGCGTCGGTATCTCAACATCTTGCCCGAGCCGATATGAGTATGCCGTCCACGTTGCTGCGCAATGCCGCCATTGACGATGACCAGCTGAATCCCCTCGGGTTCCTGTTTAGGATCATCGTAACTGGCAGTATCACGAACCTTATCAGCATCAAATAGTACGAGATCCGCCCAGTAACCTTCTCTCACCTGACCCCGGTCCTTAATGCCGAATGTCGCTGCGGACAGCGAGGTCATGCGTCGGACAGCCTCGGTCAGAGAGAGAATTTTGCGCTCGCGAACGTAGTGACCAAGAATGCGTGGAAATGTGCCAAACAGGCGGGGATGAGGTTTGCCGTTCAGGTCGGGAATACCGTCTGAACCGACCATCATATCCTTGTGTCTGAGGTTGGTTTCGATATCCGCCTCATCAATGATGAAGTGGATGCATAAAGTGCGATCACCTTTTGGTGCCGTCAGGATTTGCCGCACCAGATCGACGATATCGATGTTGTCAGCGGCAGCGATGTCCACCAGCATGCGACCCTCGTACTCGCGATAAGCCGGGCAACTTGCTATGCGGATTACTTCAGCGAATTCTCGGCTGATATTGTCGAGATTGAAGTACTCGATCATGCGCCCGCTACCGGCGGTATAGGGGTAGACATCCAGTGTCACCCGCTGACCTTCACCGAGCGCCTTATCCACCCGCTGCAAGGACTCGACTACCTTACCCCAGTTTGGTTTGCCCGCTGACTTGTGGTGGGAGATGTGGGTATGCACATTTGACTCGCGTCCGATCAACAGGGTTTCCTCAACTGCTTCGAGCAGTCGATCTCCTTCATTTCGCATATGCGTTGTGTACAGTGCGTCAAAAGGGTTGGCTGCCTCGGCCAGAGCGATCACCTCATCGGTTTCGCTGTAGCGTCCCGGGCGATAAATGAGTCCTGTCGAAAAGCCGCATGCGCCCTGCTCCATGGCCAGGGAGACGTGGTCCTTCATAGTGGTGAGTTCCTGGGATGTCGGTTTGCGCGCCTCGTGACCCATCACCAGGGTACGCACGGTATTGTGGCCAACCAGCATCATGTTATTAATGGCGGGATTACGCGCCAGCACGGCTTCGAAATAACCCTCGAGATCACGGAAGTCCCCTTCAATACCCGCGAGGATTCCGCCGCTGGCCCGCACCAGATCCTTGTCGGGATCGAGCGGAATGGCACTGAAACCGCAGTTGCCACTGACCACCGTGGTGACGCCCTGGGCTAGCTTGAACTCCATACCCGGATGGCGAAAAAAGGCTCCGTCATCGTGGGCATGGGTATCGATAAAACCGGGCGAAAGGAATTTTCCCTGGCCGTCGATTTCGGTTGTTGCGGGCCCGCCGGTGCCAATGGACTTGATACGGCCGGCCTCGATCTCTACATCAGCAAGGTAGGGCGCGGCGCCAGTCCCGTCGATTACGTTGACGTTTCTTATTGTCAAATCAGTCATGCTTTCATCCTGTTCAAGTTTTACATTCTGTCTTTATAGCCCGTAGCGCCCGGGCTGGGTGCGGATCCACTCACCAATTTTCTCGCCGATCATAATACTCGTCAGGTTGATATTGGCACGGGGTACAAACGGCATAATGGAGGCGTCTGCGACTACCAGGTTTTCCAGGCGGTGACAGCAGCCGTATTGATCAACCACGGCCTCGGGATCAGCAATTGGCCCCATCTTAACGGTGCCGCACGGATGGTAACCGCTACCCGCGAGTTTCCTGACCAGTTGTGCGATATCCTCATCATCCATTGGACGTTTTGGGTCCGGGAAGGCCAGAGAGTCAACCATATCACCGAGTGCACCGGTCCGGGTAAAGGCGAGCGTATCCTTGAAGGCCTTGACCAGGCGTGCGGTATCACGATCATCCTCACAAAATCGGGCCTCGACAATCGGGTGAGCATGTGGATCGGCGCTGCGCAGTCGAATCTCTCCTCTGCCGTATTGGTATTCCAGGCACGCTGCAATCGCGAATAGCGGTGGTCCACCCGGGCGGCCAGCGTAGCTGATTTGTTCGATCTGCATATCGTTGCGCTTGTCAGAACCTTCGGTGGTGTAGCGCAGGATGGTCTGGATGATGGGACTGTCGAAATCAATGATCGCACCACCCTTTGCCATACAGACAACCGACAGGGCGGGGTGATCACTGAGATTTGCGCCCACACCAGGCTCATCCTGCAGTGTATCGATGCTGTGTTGAGTCAGTTGTGAATTCGGACCTATTCCCGAACGCATCAAAATAGGAGGTGACATGAGTGCACCGGCGCTCAAAACCACCAGGCGGGCGGACAGGGTTTCGACTTCGCCCGATTGATTCTCAACCTCAACGCCCGTGCATCGATTGCCGTTAAGCACCAGGCGCCTCACCAGGGTGTTGGCCCTGATGGTCAGATTCGGGCGTATTCTTGCGCTGGCAAGGTAGGCGACGGCACAGGATATCCGTAGCCGACCCAGCTTGTTCATCGGTTGCGGCCCGGCACCCCACCCTTCCGGGTCGTTAGCATCGGCGCAAGCAGCATAGCCAAGGTCTGATGCCGTCTCAAGAAAAGCCTGGTGTTGTGGTAACAATTCGTCGTTCGGGTAACGTCGAATCGAGATTGGCCCCGAGTCTCCGTGATACCCGGCATCGCCGAAATCAAGGTCGCGTTCGAGCCGTTTGAATGCGGGCAGCACCTTATCCCAGCACCATTCATCATTGCCGAGGTCTGCCCACTCATCATAGTCTTCGGGCATGCCCCTTAAAGCAATGGTTGTATTAACCGCGCTGGACCCACCAGTCACCCTGCCTCTGGGAAAGCTGACGGAGCGGTTCCGGGTTGGTTCGTAATTAAAACCCCAATCATGGTCCTGCATTGAATTCTGGTGGCTGTTAACCAGGTCGAACGGTGTTTGTTCAAGGTTAGCGTAGTCGGGACCCGCTTCAATGAGCAGCACCGATCTGTTCGGATCTTCCGATACCCGGCTAGCGATGGTTGACCCGGTACTACCGGCACCGATGACGATAATGTCGTACATATGTCCAGCTCCAGTTACTGCGTTTGTCAAAGCACTATTTGTCAGGAGGAAAAGCCGAAAAACACAACCAGGTACGCGAACGCGTCGTAAAATTCCGATTTGATTGCCTTCCACCAGGGTGCCGCGTTGTCCTCTTGCCACTGTAAGTGTGCTGCGCTGATGATATAACTGTGAATCGCGTCGGCATCGTTAGCGTCGATCTGGTCCGCAAAGCTAACCATGCCGACACTACTGAGCACTCCACCTAATACAATGTTCTTGAATTGCTTATGACTCTCCGGGCTCATATAGCGCAGATCAGCGACTAAACCGCCGCTTTGCAAACCAGCGCCGTGACAACGCATGCAGTGAACGTTATAGAGATTAGCGCCGTGCCCAATGGTAGCGTCACTGCCGAGTTGATCAGGGGGTTCAGGTAATGTACGGCTGATTGTATTCGTTGGCAATGTTGCCGTGCCCCCCAATCGATAGGTTAACAATCTGCCTGTTCCAGCAGAAGCGCTCTGCGGCAGGTTAAGCATGAGTCCGACAACACCGCCCCATCCCGCCATCACCGAAATATATTGGGTACCCTCCAGTGCGAAACTGATGGGCGGCGCGATGATGCCTGTCCCGGTCTCGGTTTGCCACAACACCTCGCCGTTCGCTGCGTCATAGGCAACCAGCCGGCCGTCTCCCGTTCCCTGAAACACCAACCCGGTTTTCGTCGTGAGCACGCCACCGTTCCACATGGTGGGGTGCTCCACTCGCCAGCGTTCAGTTTGCGCCACCGGGTCCCAGGCGATCAGCCGGCCTTTCATTATTCGCTGCATGACAGCGCGCATGAGTGCTGGTGGTATCGAGGTCATGGTCGCGGAGTTCTCGTTGTTGTCATTCTGACCCAGGTTCCAGTGTCCACCGGGTGAGTATTGGAAATCTTTGCCGGTGCTGTAGGGCGCGATGCTCTCCATGGCGGGGATATACACCAGCGCCTGGGATTGGTTGAACGCCATGGGCTGCCAGTTGTGACCTCCCGAAGGAGCCGGACCCGTCATCTGCGTTTTAGTGATGTGGTCCGCATTGCTTGTCTCCACCGGGCGGCCGGTTGCGAGGTCCACATGGCTGGCCCAGGAAGCCTTTGTGTATTTTTCAGCAGAAATGAGTTTCCCGGTTTCTCGATCCAGCACATAGAAGAAACCATTTTTTGGTGCCTGCATCAGGACTTTGCGTTGTTCGCCGTCAATGGTCAGGTCCGCCAGGATAATGTGCTGCGTTGCCGTGTAGTCCCAGGTATCAGCGGGCGTGGTCTGGTAATGCCAGGCATATTCGCCGGTGTCAGCATTCACAGCGACGATGGACGAAAGAAACAGATTATCGCCGCCCCCCGGACTGCGAATGTGGCGGTTCCACGGCGAGCCGTTACCAACACCGAAATAGAGCAGATTAAGCACCGGATCATAGGCCATCGAATCCCACACGGTGCCGCCACCGCCGACCTGGTAGAAAACATCGCCACGCCAGGTTTTCGCGGCCATTTTCATGGCCGCAGATTCGGGTGGTAGCGCTGGACTTCCGGGTACGGTATAGAATCGCCAGACCTGCGCTCCCGTGTCCGCGTCGTAGGCAGATATATATCCACGAACGCCGTACTCGGCGCCGCCGTTGCCAATCATGATCTTGCCGTTGATGGCACGCGGGGCACCGGTAATCGTATAAGGTCTTGTCTGATCGATCGTCAGCGTTTGCCAGACCGGTGCTCCGGTAGTGCGATCGAGTGCCACGAGCCTGCCGTCAAGCGTACCGACATAGACCTTGTCGCCCCAGGCAGCGACTCCCCGATTGACAACATCACAGCAAGCGTTGACGCCCCAGGATCGGGGCACCTCGGGATCGTAGGACCAGATCTGTTCACCATTGGCGGCGCTGATAGCGTATACCCGACTCCAGGATCCGGTCGTGTAGATCACGCCGTCAATCACAAGGGGGGATGCTTCCAGGCCTCGATGCGTACTTGTGTCAAAAGACCAGGCGAGTCCCAGAGTGGCCACGTTGCCTCGGTCGATCTGTTGTAACGGGCTTTCCCGATCCTCAGCGTAATTGCGACCATGACTGAGCCACTGGTCTGGTTCGGTATCGGCCGCTGTTAACCTTTGCCTCGTAACCTCGGCACTGCAACAAACCGAAAAGCAGAGGAGCGAGGCCGCGACGAATCTGCGCAACGTTGCGTGCATCGAGTAGCTTGCCTGATTTTTTGAGCCTCCAGACTATCACAGTTGCGGCCTGCCCTGAGGGGACTGGAACTTCATTCTCTCTTGTAACAAAACACGTCAGTTGACGTCCGATAAGAAAGCAGCAAGAGACTGAAACCGATGAACATGACGAAGATTTTCCTGGTGGCGATGGGGCTGACCCTGAGCCTCGCAGCCAGCGCTAAAACCGACCCGGTTTACACTGGATTCTTTTCAGACCTCGCCGTTGGCGGCTTCGATGTGGTTGCGTATTTTGAGGACAACAAGCCGGTGGAAGGAAGCCGCAAGTTCAAGACCGAGTACGAAGGCGCCGAATGGCGGTTCAACACTGCGAGCCACCTTGATAAGTTTCTGTTGGAACCGGAGAAATACGCACCCCGGTATGGCGGATATTGTGCCTGGGCAGTGAGTCAGGGGTACACAGCCAAAGGTGACCCGGAAAACTGGACAATTGTTGATGGCAGACTTTACCTGAACTACAACGATGATGTGCAGGCTGACTGGAGTAAAGACATACCGGGATTCATCGCGCTCGGTGACAAAAACTGGCCGAAGCTGCTGGCCGAATAGCGCACACCACAGGACTCATCTGGTGGTGAATGGTTAATTCTTGCGATCGAGATTGAGCGCCGCGCCCTCGCACAGTTCCGTGATCACTTCTGCAACCGGTCGGATGCTGGTCACGGCACCGACTGACTCACCGGCATAAACAACGCTCACATCCAGATTGCTGTTTTTGACGTCTAGCCTATATTGCGACATAAGCGCCTCGTTGGCGCTGTTAACATCGACCATACGATCCTGCCACTCCTCGACGAACCGATTTCGTATTACCCGCGCGGCGATATCCGCAGGCCAGGGTGTGCCGCCGAATGCCCCGTGGTTCGCAAGATCAAAAAGCGGCGTGTACAGCGTATCGTCCGTCCCGGCAGCAATCAGTCTGGACTTGTATTCATCAGACACCTCGGTGCACTCATGCGTCGCCAGCAATGGTGTGCCGATCCAGGCGCCATCAGCACCGGCGCTGAGTACCGCCGCCAGGTCACGGCCGGTTCCGATTCCACCTGCGGCCAGAACCGGCAGATCTGGAAATGCACTCAGTACCTCGAACAGCAGGGGCATCAGTCTGGATTGCCCGGTGTGACCACCGGCCTCATTCCCCTGGGCCACGAGGATATCGGCACCAGCAGCGACCACAGTGCTTGCCTGCGCCATGTTTTGTACCTGGCAAACAGCGATTAAGCCTGCCTCCTTGACTCGCTTGATGTAGTGAGTTGGATCTGCGAAAGAGAAGGCGATAACGGGCACGCGCTGGCGCAACGCGATCTCAAACAATTCTGGCAGGGATTCGATCAGGTGGGTGATGAAGCCCACACCGAAGGGTCGGTCACCAAGTAGCTGCTGAGCCTTTGCTATCTCGTCGGTGAACCAGGCCTCCCGGCCTGCGTTAAGGGCGCCGAATAAACCGAGCCCCCCGGCGTTGGTGACCGCCGCGGCAAGTCCGGCGCCACTGTGCCGGCTCATGGGTGCCGACATCATGGGATACTTGATATTGAGACTTTGGGTGAGACGCGTTGTTAGGTTTGTCATATTGAGTTCCGGGGCAGTCAATCAGCTCAGTTGAAAAACAGGCAAAAAAAGGGGCAGATAAACTGCCCCGGCAAAATAGGATCTTCTATCCCTACCTAGAATTGATTCATGGTGTTGTCTTTTCCGCCCGCGAGCAATGCATTTTCACCCGAGAAGTATTCCTTGTGGTCATCGCCGATATTAGATCCGGCCAGATCCTGGTGTTTGACGGACGCCATGTCACGACGAATTTCCTGGCGTTGAACGTCTCGCACGTATGCAAGCATACCGAGATCGCCGAAATAACCCTCGGACAGAATATCTGTGCCCAGTGCTGTCTCATGATAGGTCGGTAGCGTGATCAAATGGTGGAAAATACCAGCTTCCCTGGATGAGTCACGCTGAAACTGCTGCACCAGTGCGTCTGCTTCGGCAGCCAGTTCAGAATCGTCCAGATCCACCGACATCAGCCCTTTATCGGTCTTGGCGGGGTCTGGATAGGCCGAAACATCTTTGCCTGCAGCAACCCACTCGCCGTATACCTGTTCGCGGAATGCGAGCGTCCAGTTAAATGAGGGCGAGTTGTTGTAAACCAGTTTCGCGTCCGGGACGAACTTGCGGACCTCATCCACCATTTCGGCGATTTGTGCGACATTGGGCTTTTCGGTCTCAATCCACAGCAAATCAGCACCGTGGGTCAGGCTGGTGACGCAGTCGAGTACCACGCGATCAAATCCGGTTCCTTCACGGAACGAGTACAGACCGTTATCCAGCCGTACCGGCTTAACCAGTCGACCCTTCTGGTGAATGGTGATGTCGTTTTCCTGCAATTCCTTCAGATCGTGAATCTCGTTGGTTTCGAGGAAGTCATTGTATTTACTTGCCAGGTCACCACGTTCTTTAGAGACCGGGATCTTCTGGGTAAGACTGGCGCCGAGTGAGTCGGTCCGCGCCACGATGATGCCGTTTTCGATACCCAGTTCCAGAAACGCATAGCGGATCGCGTTAATTTTCGACAGGAAATCCTCGTGTGGCACGGTAACTTTACCGGCCTGGTGTCCGCACTGCTTGGCGTCAGATACCTGATTTTCCACCTGAATGGCGCAGGCGCCGGCTTCGATCATTTTCTTGGCCAGCAGGTAAGTTGCCTCTTCGTTACCAAAACCTGCATCGATATCGGCAATGATCGGTACCACATGGGTCTGAAAACCATCAATTCTAGCCAGGATTGAGTCGACATCGCCGCCGTTTGCGCGGGCCTCGTCGAGTTCGATAAAGATGTGGCGAAGCTCCCGGGCGTCAGCCTGCTTGAGGAACGTATATATTTCTTCAATCAGGCTGGGCACAGATGTCTTTTCGTGCATGCTCTGGTCCGGCAGCGGACCGAACTGCGATCGCAGTGCTGCCACCATCCAGCCGCTCAGGTAGATGTAACTCTTGTCCATCGTGCCACGGTGTTTCTTAACGGACATCGCCAGTTGCTGGGCGGTAAAGCCATGCCAGCAGCCGAGCGACTGGGTGTATTGTGCGGAATCCTGATCGTAATCCGCCATGTCGCGGCGCATGATGTCGGCGGTGTACTGGGCAATATCAAGACCGGTCTTGAATCTGTTTTGCATTCGCATGCGAGCGGCATACTCCGCGCTGATGCCTTTCCATGTCTCCTGGTGGCCGTCGCGCAGTTTGGTGAGCCCTTTGATTTCTTTCAGGTAGGCTGACATGTCAGATCCTCTTAACTAATTGATAATTGGGAGTAGCCCGATTTGGGAGGAGAAATTTAGCAGCGAACGATAAAGAATTTAATGGAATAATTGGACTCTAATATATTCCCCAAATTCACCTATTGTTTACGCTTTGTTAGTCGGATCACGATTTCGTCATCCTCGACGGTCAATAAAGCGGAATTTGGGTCCACCCCTCCGGGCAGCGGAAATCTTTGCGAAATTGACCGGGACGAACGGCTACCGGCGCTTGTTGAGGTTAGGGTGGCGTTGAATGAAATCGCCTCTTCGGCAACCTCGAGGGAAGTATCGGTCACGGCCTGCCCGCCGGTATCGAGTCTGTAGTAGAGATAGCCGGTATCTTCATTCATGGTAATTTTGCTGGCCGGCCAGTCGCCAAACTGCTTTTCAAACCAGCCGTCAAACAACGAATTTCGTCGTTCAAAGTGTTTATCCAGTTCTCTTTGAAAGCGATCCATCTCGCTGAATGGGTCCCGGGACTGGCGGAAAAATTCATCGCCAAAGAGCCGATCCAGCGCGGATTCGGTGAAAGGTTCATGTGCGGGTGATGCAGTCCAGCGCTGGGCCGCGTACATAGTGCCGAGGCCGATTAGGAATGCCGCGAAAATCAGTGCGAACGATTTCTGATTCATGGTTAACTCCCTGGAAGAGAATGTGCTTTTCTAAGTAAGGATTGTTGCGTGTGATTCAAGATAACCGGGCATTAAAAATGCACGTTACAGAATACCTCAATGGCTGATAATTCCGCTTCGCTGAACAGCACCTCGGCCATTGGCGCGATGATGGTACTGGTCATTGTCGGCGCGATGTTTTTCCTGCTGATGCCGATGTATATCGGTGCGCTGGCGGATCACGCGGGATTCGATGGCGCCGAGGTTGGTAACCTGGCGACAATTGAATTACTGGGTGTCGCGCTGATTTCGTTATCGAGCCTTGCCTGGATCAGATTGGCTAACTGGCGGGTCGCGGCCATAGCATGTTGCCTTGGTCTGATCATCGCCAATGGTCTGGCCAGCACCAATCACACCTTTGCCTGGCTGGCCCTGACCCGGGCACTCGCAGGTGTGTCCGAGGGGGGGCTGCTATGTATCGGTTATGCAGCCCTCGGTGACACACTGAAAGTCGACAGAAACTTCGCTTTTGCCGTGGTCGGTCAAATACTCGCACCGGGGCTGTTTTTTGTGCTGCTGCCTGGGTGGCTTGTGCAGTATGGTCTGAATGCCATCTTTTATATCCAGATTTTTTGCACTGTGCTGGCAATGATCGCGACCCTGCGATTGCCCGCCAGGGGTGTTGATGCCCCGGCTGGTCCGTTGCTCCTGTGGCCGGGATGGCGCCCGTTTATTGGCCTGATTGGCGCTGCTGTATTTATGACCGGGGTCACGGCCGTCTGGGGATTTGTGGAGCGCATGGGTGTCAGCGAGGGGTTCACTGGTCAGGAAATCGGCAACATACTGGCTATTTCACTGATTGCCTCGGTGAGTGGTGCTTTCTTACCGGCGTGGTTAGGCAACCGGTACACACGGTTCTGGCCCATGGTCGTGGCCCTCGCCCTGCAACTGCTTGCGCTGTTTTTACTCATTCAGGGTATGAGCATCGAGATGTATGCCATCGCGATCATTGTTTACTCGGTCGGCTGGAATCTTTGGGCGCCCTATCAGTTAAGTGCACTGGCGGCGGCGGATGCCAGCGGTCGGGTGATGGGCATCCTGCCGTTTGCCCAGGGAACCGGGGTTGCACTTGGGCCACTTATCGCGGGATACCTGTTAACCGGAGACAGTTGTGTTGCCATTAACTGGATCGGGGCAGTGCTTTCAGTCGCTGCGCTGCTGCTGTTCATTCCCGTGAGTCTGTCGCGCGTAAGAATCCACCACTGATTTCGGCCGGATGATGACGTTGGTATAATTCAGCATTTCGATGTAAGGGTTGTAAATATGATTGTTGTTCAGCAGGTCAATGTGGGCGCCAGATCAAAACTTGAACGAAAGGACGGCGTCATTGACACAGGAATCTTCAAGACTGCCGTCGAGGGTCCGGTGACAGTCAGCGAACTGGGCCTGGCCCAGGATGTGATCTGTGATACAACCGTTCATGGTGGTCCGGACCAGGCTGTTTACCTTTACAGAACAGAAGACTATGACTGGTGGAGCGGACAGCTGGGCAGGGTCGTGGCATCTGGCAGCTTCGGAGAAAACCTCTCGGTCGCGGGTTTGGAATCGCCGGAGTTGTTTGTGGGTGACCGCCTGCGCTTCGCCAATCTTGAACTGGAGGTGACCGCGCCGCGGATTCCCTGTGCGACCCTGGCAACGGTGATGGGCGACACCGGCTTCGCGAAAGCATTCATGCAGGCAGGCAGACCGGGCATCTATTTTCGAGTGACAAACAGCGGCACGATCGCGGCAGGTGATCACGCTGAACTGATTCCTTATGATCGAGACAGTATCTCGACGGTGACATTTTTTCATGACTATCACCGTAAACATACGAAGACAGAGTTGCAGCGCTATCTGGCATTGCCGATCGACATTCGTTCGCGCGTTTTTCTTCAGGACCAGTTGGATAAACTTAACGGAGGTTGAGTCTGAATGAACAACAGCGCGGCATCCGCCGCCAGCATTGATAATCGATAAGGAGCACACTGATGGACAATGACAGACCAGACCTGTGGATTGGTCATGTTTCAATGAAAACCTCTGATCTTGCCGGGTCACACGACTTTATGCAGCTCATTGGACTCCGTGCCGTGTTCAGAAATGACGAGGTGGCGATCTGTGAACTCCGTGGTGGTACGCATCTCATTCTCATCGAAGACTCAGACGCCGGAGACAGCGAGTGCGATGTGGACTTCATGGTTGAGGACATCGATAGCACCTACGCCAGATTCAAGTCGTTAGCGCTCGATGTCAGTGAACTCAACCGCGGTGATATCCACGACTGGTTTACCGTGGTGGAACCAGGCGGCAACAGAATAACGGTCAACTCCAGTCATGTAGAAGATCACACAAGGGTTTAGGAAATTACCCGGTGACAACGCTAGCGGTTGGCCAGTAGTTGATAGCTCTGGTGAGTCGGCTGTTCTCTGAACAGCTCAAAACCCAGGCGCTTTACCAGGCGGATACTGGCGGTATTGGTGGCCGTGATCCCTGCGAGGGCTTCTGCACTATCCTGGTCAACGGGTGTTAGCGCCAACCCGGTAATGTTGGTTTCGATCACAAGCTAATGCCGTCCCGAGCGAGGGTCTGAACGACAAAATCGACCCGCTCGGGTACGGATGTCTTTGGTAGTTCGACGAGCCGATAATCCCAGCGTCGATACCAGCGCGTTATTGACTCGAAAACAGCCTCAGCATGGCCATACGAGTGATCACGCTCGGAATCCTGGACATAGATTTCACGCCAAGGTGGCAACACAAACACCAGAGGATTGTATCGGTGTTGATCAACGTAAGCGTCGAGTTCGTCCGGAGTAATACCCCCTGCATGCTGAAGCATACCAAGGGAATCCAGCACACCTCTTTCGAAGAAACAGATTTTTTGATCACCGGCGGACAAATAATTGGCTGCGTCCATCTCGACCAGGGTCGTCGCAAATTCCAGGGGTTCGGGGCGTGGACTTAAGTTTGCTGAAGCCCGTTGCTGTATCAGCTTCCGAGCGGAGTCAGGCATGACCCGGCAATGGTAGCGTTCCGTCAGCGCGTCCAGCAAGGTCGTTTTGCCTGCGCCAGGCCCTCCTGTGATGACGATACGTGGGTCAGTCAATCTCGTTCCAGTGGTCATGTCGATGCCTCCGCGCGGTGCGATAGTTAGTTACCTCCAGGCGAACGCCGTCAGGGTCTGAACAGTTACGAGTCCAGCTGGTAGCCGAAGTTCATCGCGGTAGCTTTAACGATGGGTAGTATTCGGGCCAGCTCGGTCGCGTCGAAATTCTCCCTGTAACGTCCAACTTTTACAACATGATCCGGCCTTGAAAGATTGCGCGAAGTCCTGGCTTCCACGAACTGTTCGTTGTTAGTGTTCTGTACGGTCTTTGCCCAGCGATCCAGTACGGGTGTACACATCGCGACATCGACCGTCGCCGCGCTCGCTGCTCTTCGTGCAAACCGATGCGGATCCCTGATCATGGATTCGAACGTGCAGACCAGGGCGACATCGCGCACCTGGGCATAGCCGAATTCATTGATGAATTGCCAGTGATGTGCGCAGCGTTCAATCAGTGGCGCGGTCAGCCAGGCTTGCCAGTCAGGTGGCCGGGGATGATGCCCCCAGTTGTTGGCGATGCCGGGTCGCAGCGATGCAATGGCATCGAAGGGGTGGCGGACCTGCCAGAAATAGACGGCATCCGGAAGCAGCGATTGCATGAGTGCAAGCGGGAAAGAGAGCCCCGGCTCGCCGGGATATAGATCACTCTCCCTTGGCACCTTGATGGCGATAGATGACTTCGTTTCGAGCCTGAGTACCTCATCAAAAACCGGTTCGCTGTAGTAATGGTAGCCCGGAAGCCGCTCGAACAGTTCTCCGAATATAGAGGTACCAGAGCGACCGCAACCCAAAATGATGACCGGCTTGCTTATTGTGCACCTCTTACCGGGCCATCCGGGGGCATGCTGCGCTCAGTCCAGGCCGAATCAGGTTTTGTCTTCGAAATCATCATTGTAAGTATGTTAGATGATAGGGGTCGCTGCGTAAAAAAAGCGGGTCCGGTGTAGTCGGTCTCAGCGTTTGGAAAACCTTCAAGGCGTTAGTTCAGCGTGACGCGACAGGATGATCGGGTTTAAGTTCAAGCAGGTCCCAGAGGTTGCCGTATAAGTCCTCGAACACTGCAACCATGCCGTATTCTTCGCTGGAGGGCTCCCGGACGAAGCTTATTCCTCTGGATTTCATGCGCTCAAAATCTCGCCAGAAGTCATCCGTATTGAGAAACAGGAACACCCGGCCGCCGCTTTGACGTCCAACAAATGCCTGTTGCTCCGGATTGGCCGCGCGAGCTAACAACAAGGTTGTGCCCTGCCCACCCGGCGGTGCCACGACTACCCAGCGTTTATCCTGGGCACTCTGGTAAGTATCCTCGATCAGTTCAAAATCCAGTTTATTAGTATAAAAAGCGATCGCATCATCGTAGTCGTCAACGACGAGGGCGATGTGCACAATTGACTGTTTCATTGCAGCATGACTCAAACCGTTAGGGTGAGTGGGTGAGGTCAGGTTTGTTGGCGGCTACTCGAGAATTTTCCGCTCAGAGGCAATGCTTGCGCCAAGGTCTTTCAAAATGCCGTTTTCAATACTGTAAATCCAGCCATGGACGGTAAGGTCAGAGCCATTTTTCCAGGCGTTCTGCACGATTGTCGAATTACACACATTGGTGACCTGCTCAAGTACATTGAGTTCGCAAAGCGCGTCTGATTTTTCCTCCTGCGATAAACCGGCCAGGCGATCAGCGTTAAATCGCAGGACATCACGAACATGCCCCAGCCAGTTGTCAATCAGGCCATGATTCGGACTCTCCATCGCGGCATTGATTCCACCACAGCCATAGTGCCCGCAGACGATAATGTGTTTCACTTTCAATATCTCCACGGCGAACTGAATAACGGACAGGCAGTTCAAGTCGGTATGGACCACCAGGTTGGCAATATTCCGATGGACGAAGACCTCACCGGGGGGCAATTTCACAATCTGGTTCGCTGGTACGCGGCTGTCAGAACAGCCGATCCACAAATATTGCGGCGCCTGCTGGCGAGATAAGCGCATGAAAAAGTCAGGATCACTGGCCTTGATCTCGTCTGCCCAGGCAGTGTTGTTGTCAAAAAGATGCTGAAGCGGGTTCAAATTGAGCGAGACCTCTGTTGTTGTTAGCGGTAGGTTACCACCAAACGCCTTGTGGCCGGATCGGATAGCTCGAATGTTTCCAGCGAGGGTTTGCGACGGCGGTTAACGCGGATCGTCTTCTCCGGAGTGCAGGGTTTGTCCCGGGGTGAGGTACAACTCCGTGGTTTTGCTGATCATGGTTTGCCGGTGCCAGCAGCCACGGGGTACGACCAGGAAAGCGCCGACCGGCACGAGCACTTTTAAACCGGGGCCACCCTCTGCGGGTAACACCTCAACCTCGATCGAACCTTCGAGGACCTGCAACAGCTCGTCACAATCCGGATGCATTTCCCAGGGGGAAGGGCCGCCGGCTTCTGACCAGAAAACGCCGGTATGGCCGTCGTTAAAATTTGCCAGCTGGTGGAATTCCATCTCCTGTAGCTGAGTTGAGATGGCGAGCGGAGTAAGTACCTGCAGATCCATAGTGAGTTTCCGTGTAGTGGCGGGATAGGCCGATACTAACCGATTGGTGCGATGCAGGTTTCGCGGCTGTTCATACTTCCCGAAAATGGCGCATAATCGGCATCCCTTTATCCAACTTATCAAGCATTGAGGTTTTGTCCATGTCTTACCCGTTAGCGGGCCTGAAGGTTCTAGATTTTTCCCGCGTGCTTGCCGGCCCGTTCGCCGGGCGAATGCTCAATGATCTTGGCGCTGATGTGGTGAAAGTAGAGCCACCGGATGGTGATGTGACCCGTTACTGGGGTCGTGAGATTGCCAATATTGCCGGCTACTACCACCAGCAGAATGCGGGTAAGCGAAATATTTGCATTGATCTTCGCGCCGGTGGTGCGGTCGAACTGGTGAACGCGCTGGTTGCTGAGGCAGATATTGTCATCGAAAATTATAGACCGGATGTGATGCCCCGACTCGGAATCGGATACGAAGCGCTTAAAGAAGTGAATCCCCGTATTGTCATGTTGTCGATTTCAGGCTTCGGCCACGGGGGTCCGGAATCCAGGCGAGCCGCCTACGCACCGGTTATCCACGCTGAAGCCGGCCTGATGTTCAGGTCTCGCGAACGGCATCAGGTACCCCTGCATGATCTGCCCTTGTCCATTGCGGATACCAATGCGTCCCTTCATGGTCTCGTTGGGGTGTTGTCTGCGATCATTCTGCGTGAGCAAACAGGACTTGGTCAGCACGTGGATATCGCCATGATTGATGCAACGATCGCAACCGATGACCAGATGCATTATGCGCTGGAGAAATCCGGTGGCTCAGGACCGCTACCGAATGAGATATGGGAACTGCCATTTGGTGCCGTATTAATCTCCAATGACTTCAGGCTCATCTTCCGGTTGATGACCGAGCGTCTTGGCCTGATAGATCCATCGACACCCGATATGGAACTGCCCGAGAAAATTCGGGTACGGCGCGCGGCGGTCACGACTTACCTCAATACCATGGATACCCGGGATAAGTTCAGCGATGCCATGAAAACCATCAATGTTGCCTGGGGCGAGGTTCGAGATGCCGCCACCATGCGGGACCAGGTCACTATCAAGGCGCGCAACAGTATCGTAGAAATCGATGATCGTGCGGGCGGCACTCGACCGATTACCCAGTCGCCGTATCGCTTCTCGGATGCACAAAGTGGCGTCCGTGGACCGGCACCGCATCGTGGCGAACACAATCATCAGGTTCTGGAGGATTGGCTCGGTAATTCAGCCGCTGATACCGACAAGCTTCTGGCCGAGGGAGTCCTGATCTTCGATGAAAACTGGAAGCACCACTAAAACGGGTCAGCCATAGACTGACCCGTGCATTGCTTTACAGGTTACAGGGAAGGATTGATCAGGTATTTCTCGCCCGTGGCCTGCTTGCCGTAGACAGCGATTGCATCAAGGCTCAGGACTTCAGAGAGCGATACTTCCTTTGTATAGCTGCTGGCAAAGGTTGTCTTGATTTCATCAGCCACGCGCTGGCGCAGTTTTTCGGCAGCCTCGGGGCCTATCTTTTGCAGGAAGGGGGTCAGCAGCCAGCCACCAAGTCCCCACGCCATTCCGAAAGCCCGGTTCAGGGTGGTGGGAGATCGATCCAGACCGCCGTAGATATAAACCTGTTTGTGCGCGGTTGAACCGTATCGCGAATACTCTTTGGCGGTCTTGTTGGCGGCAACTTCCATGGCACTCAGTATCTGACCGGCAAGTTTACCGCCACCCGTGGCATCAAACGCGAGCATTGCACCCGTCTCGACCAGCGCTGCCACCAGGTCATCCATAAATGAATCGTCGGAGGAGTTGCACACATGTTTTGCGCCCATGCCGCGCAGCAGGTCAACATGTTCCTGTTTACGTACGATGTTCACCAGGCCAACGCCATCCTTAACACAGATCTTGTTCAGCATCTGGCCAAGGTTAGATGCGGCCGCTGTGTGAACCAGTGCCTTGTAGCCTTCCAGCCGCATGGTTTCCACCATGCCTAGCGCGGTGAGCGGATTAACAAAACAGGAAGCGCCTTGGGCCGGGGTAACACCCTCATGCATGAGCAGACACTGTTTTGCCTTGATACAACGGTACTGGCCATACATAGCGCCGCCAAGGATAGCGACGGTCTTGCCCATCAGTTCCTGTGCGATCTCGGAAGCACCGGCTTTAACCACAACGCCTGCGCCTTCATTTCCAACCGGCAGTGACTGACCAACCCGCGCGGCGACCGCTCGCATCAGGTTTTCCGGGACCGGAGCGGTAATCACCGGATTATCACTCGTGCCTGACTGGCTGGCTTTAGTCATATCTGCCATGCCGAACAGTAGTCCCAGATCGGAAGGATTAATAGGCGCTGCCTCGACTCGAACGAGGACTTCGTCCGCCGCTGGCTCAGGAATGGGTATATTTGCCAGGGATAATTCCAGTGTCCCATCTGCTTTTATCTCGCTGCGTAGTTCTAGTGCTGTATCTGCCATGGTGTGCTCTTATCTGTCATCGGACCTGCGATACTATGCCAAGGTAATCTTCAATGCTATAAGTATGCACGACGGTGATGCACCACAAAAAACAGGTATCAAGATGAACAAAACAGGCGATATTGCAGCGGTTCGGGCGGTGATTGAAAAGTACATTCAAGGTTCAGGGACCGGCAACGCCGGTCTGTTGAAGTCCATCTTCCATCAGGATGCGGTGATGATGGGCGCCATGGGGGATGAACTAATGGAGGGTACACCGGCACCATTTTTCAAGATGGTTGAGGACTCACCACCCTTGTCTGATTCGGGAGACGCCTACCACGCAGAAATTGTGGATATTCAGATTTTTGGTAAAGCGGCGATCGCAACGCTGGTGGAGGACGGTTTTTTTGGCATGAGTTTTGTCGACAGTTTTCACCTGCTGAATGTGGGAAAGGGCAAGTGGCTGATTACCAGCAAGGTGTTCAACCGGGATTAACCCGATAGTTCATCGCCGGTCTCATGCTCCCACTCACTGCGGAAATCAAGGCGGCACTTATCGCCAGGGCAGATCCTGATAAGGCGATCAAAGCCCGCGCGTATATGAAATCTGAGATGCCATTTCACGGTGTTGCCGCCCCGGATGTGATGGCGGTGTGCAAGGCAGTTTTTCCACAGTATCCATTTCTGGACCAGCGTGCCTGGCAGGATGCCATGCTCGATCTGTGGCGATGCGCTGAATTCCGGGAGGAACGCTACGTCGCCGAGAACCTGGCGGCCGTGCGTGCCTATCGAATTTTCCAGACGCCAAAAACCTTACCGGTTTATCGGGAAATGATTGTCGATGGCGCCTGGTGGGATCTGGTGGACGGTATTGTCAATCGTCTTGGGGAACTGTTAACCGACCACAATAAGGTAATTCGACCGAAGGTCGTCGCCTGGTCCCGGGTTCGTAATGTGTGGCAACGGCGTGCCGCCATTATCTGTCAGCTGAAGCTGAAGCAGGCAACCGATGAAGATCTGCTTTTTACCGCGATTGAGCCTAATATGCAGGATGCTGAGTTTTTCATTCGCAAAGCCATCGGCTGGGCCATGCGTACCTATTCGAACTCAAATCCTGAGGCGGTTATTCGTTTCGTTGAGCGACACCATCAGGTGCTGAGTCCCTTGTCGAAGAAAGAAGCCTACAAAACCCTGCTCAAAAACGGCATAGTCAGCACTGTTCCCTGAAGCTCACCGTCAATTCAACAGGCTTAGTTAATGACCTACAATCATCCGGAGTATCTGGTCCAGACCGACTGGCTTGCCGAACATTTGCAGGACGATGATCTGCGGATCCTGGACGTGACCGCAATGCTCACATCGAGCCTTGTTAATCGCGCCCGGGAAGCCTGTTTTGACACAGGACATATTCCCGGCGCGGTCTTTTTCGATGTCCCTGCCGGCCATGGTGTGCTGTCAGAAAAGGCCGCAAAGCTGCCCTGGACCTGGCCAGATAAAAAAGCCTTTGAACAAACCATGTCGGACTACGGCATTGGCGCCGATACAGATGTGGTGATTGTGGCGCGTACGCCGAGACCTGGAATCGACGCTGGCACCATGTGGTGCACACGGGCCTGGTGGACAATGCACCACTTCGGCGTGCGTTGTGCCATTCTCGCGGGGGGAGTTGAGAAGTGGGAATCTGAAGGTCGCGCCATGGAAACGAGTGAGACAGTGATCACGCCAGCAGGGGATCCGTTTGTCGGTCGCAAGGATTATGCGCGTGGCCGGGCAGACAAAACGGATGTGCTCAAGAGTATCGGTGATGGTGATGTCTGTCTGATTGACACGCTCTCGGCGAAGAGTTTTGCCGGGCTTGAACCAGGCTATGGTCCTCGAAAAGGGCATATTGCCGAGGCAATCAGTGTTCCTTCCCGCGCCCTGATTAACGCGGAAACCGCACTATTCAAGTCAGCGGATGAGTTGAAAACTGCGCTTTCAGAATCACTGGAGCGAGGGAAAGTGATCACTTACTGCGGCGGAGCGATAGCTGCAACCATGGGTGCTTTTGCTTTGAAGCTGCTTGGTCATGATCAGGTGGCGGTCTACGACGGCAGTCTGATGGAGTGGTCAATGGATGAAACCTTGCCTATGGAAGATCCGAATGCGGATTAAAGCCTGCAAGGTGGCCAGCCGGTGAGTCAGTCAAAGTTCTTCGTCGGACAGCAGGTACAGCACCTGTTGTTTGATTATCGCGGCCTGATTTTTGATGTCGATGCGGTGTTCAGTGGCACCGAGAAATGGTATGCAGAAGTGGCGAAATCAAAACCGCCAAAAAATGCTCCCTGGTATCACGTGCTGGTTCATGGTGCCGATCACACCACCTATGTGGCAGAGCAAAATCTGGTGCGTTATGAAGGCGAAGACTATATTGACCATCCGTCACTGGACGCTTACTTCGATGGCTTTGAAGCCGGCGTCTACCATCCGGTTCGAACCTCTCACTGACGCCTAAGCAAGTTGTTGCAGGAACCGACAACAGGCTTTGCAATCGGTCAGGCACTATTTGATAATCTGGCAGAACCCGAAACCAGGCGAGCACATTTCATGACAAAAAAAGCCGAGTGGTATTACTTCCGGAAGGGATGAACGACCTGCACCCGAGCATCCAAGTTTTTGGAAGCCAGTAAGATTGAAATCAAGGAGACCGTCCCGGCCAGTCGCAAACTGCAGGCTGCCGACGCCGGAGACATGCTCAAGCACGCCAGCAAGCTGATCGCGTTAAAGGGTAAAAAGGTCAGCGAGTTCAAAGGCGATACCCTGGGATCGGCTGACGCCATCGCTGCAATGCTGGGGCCGACGGGGAATCTTCGAGCGCCGACAATCAAGCTGGGCAAGACCTTGCTGGTTGGTTTTAATGAGGACATCTTCGCCAGGGAATTTGGCGTCTAGCCTGTCAGTGCCACTGGCTCTGAGGATTGTCAATCAAGGGCGTCCTGGACTTGAGCAACAGCCTCGGCGTCGAGTCCAGCGCTGAAAAAAAGCAGTCTTTCCAGCACCTCGGTGGTCTCAAAGTAGTCCCCTGCGCAGCCGACATGAATTGTCCCGGACGCGTTGAACATCCCTTCCTCGAAGTAGACGAGCGGGATACGCCAGGCACCCTTGGCAATCATCTCCTGACAGGCGCGACACCTGGCTCGTCCACTGGGTGCCTGTTCGACCCCGTTAATGCGCTGGACACGATGGAAGGCAAGCCCTGTGGCAATGATATTGTCGAGCTCGGATCGATTGGCAAGCTCCGCGCTATCGATAACTTCCTGCAGTGATTCAGGACGTTTGTAAGCGGCACAGTTGAGATGAAACCACAGGGTCATTTCACTCTCATCGGCAAACGGATTCGGTAGTCGTTCTCCGAAGCGCAGCGTGTCTTTGCCAATCGGTTTGCCGCAACCGCGACATTTTGCGCGACCGCTGCTGGCGGGTTCAATGATATGCGCCATGTCGGAGTTCCCTCCAATGTCCAAAAAAGCCTTATATATCATGGCTTGACGTTAATCTGCCAGCCTATTCTTCCTGATTGGACAGGGCCGCGCAGCGGGACCGGTAACGTACTTTCAAACGGCCTACATTTTTGTAATTACGGTTAATCTGATCGGTCATATCAGCGAGGGCCGCCTGCCAGTCATCATTAAAAAGTTCTTCGCCGAATTCAACTCCGTTTTCCTCAGCGCCGACTGTTTTTGCGCGCCGGATCAGGCGATTCATCTTTTCCTCTTCGATTTCAGCGATCACCGGCAGGTTACGGTCACGGCGAAGGGCCGCCGCGAGCATCCGATGGTAGACCGCGCAGGTGGTCAAATCACTGGCAGATACCTCGGCTCCACGCGCTGTTAGCGGCATGAACAACACAATCATCAGCGAACAGAAAAAGCGCATGGGTGCATCCTTTTTATCCCGGCGAGGAAATTGTGCTCGAGCCAATTGCCCTCGTGGTGTTGCTATGCAAGACTTCCGCTGAACACTATCGCCTCTGTTACGAACGCGGTCAATCAAGGAATCCAGCCATGCGCATCAAGGTAAACGGCACACACCTGTTTGTTGATATTGTCGGCTCGGGATTAGTCGCCGAGGGACCCGTCATGGTGGAACGTCCTGTGGTTTTTGTCCTGCATGGCGGACCCGGATTCGATCACTCCACCATGAAGCCCGCGTTTGATCCACTGGCTGAGGTTGCCCAGTTGGTTTATTACGATCATCGTGGCCAGGGCCGCAGTGATCGGGATGATACGGCACGGCTAAACCTGGATCAGTGGGCAGATGATCTGCGTGCGCTCATCGAGGTGCTGGGTGTAGAACAACCCATTGTGCTGGGTCTTTCATTTGGCGGATTTGTCGCCCAGAACTATGCCATTCGCCATGGCGATAAACTCCACAAGCTGATCCTGGCCAGTACTGTTGCTCGCATGGTTCCGGACCGGGTTTATGACGCCTTTGAGAAATTCGGCGGAGAAGGCGCAAGGAAGGCGGCGGTGGATTTCTGGAGCGGCCCGAATCCAGACACCACTGCAGTCTACATGAAGGAATGTATGCCCTTGTACAGTCGCACGGAACAGCACCCGGACGCTTTGCGCCGCGCGATAATGACGCCGGAGGTCATTGCCCACTTCTCAAGACCCGGCGGCGAGAACTGGACTTTTGATTTCCGCGACCGGCTGGCTGGTATCTCAGTGCCGGTGCTGGTTACCGCTGGTGAGATTGATCCGATCACACCGATTGCGGCCGTTAAAGAGATGGCGGATTGCATTCCGGATGAGCGATTGGAATTCGTCAGTTTCCCGAACTGTGGTCACGGTGTGCATCGTGACGATGTCAATGCATTTGAAGTGATGAAGCGCTTTATCCTTGAGGAATAGAATCTGCTGTTTTTCTCTCTCCCAACCAGGTAGCGATAGTATGGGCGCGCGACCTTATTGATCCGTTAGTCCGTCCTCACCATACTGACTGGCAGGTCCGGTACCACTACCGAGACGGCCCTTTTCACCAAAATGACCCTTGCCAGGGACATGATTGAATTCGACACGAATGCCATCCGGGTCTTCAAAGAGGATGGAGTAATAACCGGGTGCAAACTGTGATCCATCCTCAGGCCCATGAATGATAGTGGCTTCGAGATCCTCACTCACAAATTTGAAAATTGAATCGATGTCCTCCCTGGCGCGTGCGCGAAAACAAAAGTGGTGCAGGCCCGAACGGTTCTGATCGAAGGCAAGATCACGTTTATCCTCCGGGGCACCGCGCACCAGAATCCCGGTGCGACTGCCGATGCAGTAGATGGTGCTCTCGTTTCTGATCAGCGTTTTCATGTCCAGGAAGTGGCACAGTTTTTCCCAGAACGGCAGGCAGGCCTCGGGATTGCTGACGGTTAGCTGGATATGCGCAATGCCGTTAACCGCAACAGTTGGTCTGTCAGTCTCTGTTGCTGTCTCGTTTACCATGGTTATTCTCCTCCGGGCTTACTGAATATCACTTCACCGGCCACAACCGTCATGACAATACCCGTCGCGAGTATCTTCTCGCCGGGGATGGTCATAATGTCCTGGTCCAGCACGGTTAGATCAGCCCATTTGCCCACTTCAAGGCTGCCTTTTTGATGCTCTTCGAATGCGCCATAAGCCGCTGCCAGGGTATAGGACTGCAAGGCTTGCGGTCGGGTCAGTTTCTGCCCCGGCTCAAATCCACCGGGAGGTTCACCCTTTAACGTCTGTCTCGTCACGGTGGCGTAAAATGAGGCGATCGGATTTACCGGCTCGACCGGCGCGTCCGTGCCGTTCATTAATATCGCGCCGGTCTCGATCAGGCTGCGCCACATATAGGCGCCTTCTTCGATCCGTTTTTTCCCCAGACGATCAATCGCCCAGGGGCGATCTGAACTCATATGGATCCCCTGCACGGCGGGAATAACGCCCAGGCGTCCAAACCGCGGAATGTCCTCCGGGTCAATATGTTGCGCGTGTTCTATCCTGAACCGGACGCCCCGGTCCTGGCCATCAAACAGATCGTCATAAATGTTGAGTACCTCGCGATTGGCACGATCGCCGATCGCGTGGACGCCAATCTGGAAGCCGTGCCGGTATGCGGCGTGGCTGATATCGCGCATGGACTCCACCGACATGGTTGGTAGACCGTACTCTCCCGGCATATCGGAGTAGGGGTCCAAGAGCCAGGCGCCGCGGGAACCGAGCGCGCCATCGGCGACAAGTTTGATCGCGCGAATGGTCAGGCGGTCGTCACCAAGATTGATCTCGGGACCCTTTTTAAGCCAGCTACTGAGTAATTCAGGATCATCGCGACCTGCGAGCATCACCCAGAGGCGACTCGTTAGTTTACCCTCGCGCAGAAACTGTTTGAACAAACTGATGTCACGACCGCCACTGCCCGCATCCTGAAAGCTGGTGATGCCATTTTCAGCCAGTTCCTGCAATGCCAGAGTTAATGCCAGCTCCTGCTGCGCCTGGCTGGGTGGCGGAATGTGCTTGCGCACCAGTGTCTGGGCGATTTCGTTAAGCACCCCGGTGGCATCGCCGTTTTCGTCACGAATGATTTCACCATCTCCGGAAAATTCGGTTTCCCTTGTAATCCCTGCCAGTTCGAGCGCTTTCGCGTTGGCGAATCCGGCATGACCGCTAGCGTGGGTGAGGAACACAGGATTGTCGGGAGATATCTCATTCAATCGTTTGTTAGTCTGAAAACCTTTGACCACGTCTGCCGGCTGCGGCACCCATTTACTCTGGTGCCAGCCGCGGCCAAGGATCCACTCACCTTTTTCTGCGTGATCCACTGCCACGGCGACTTTCTCAACCAGTGCTTCATAGTTGGCGATGTTCATCAGATCAACGTTTAACCGGGCATAACCCATGCTCATGAGATGACCGTGGCCTTCAATCAAACCCGGAATGACTGTTGTTCCTTTCAGATCAACCATCCGGGTGTCCGCGGTTACCACTGCCAGTGCGGCCGTGTCGCTGCCCACAAATGAGATTTTCCCGTCAACAACATGCAGCGCTTCAGCGCGAGGCTGATCGGGATTAACGGTATAGATGTTGGCGTTGTGGAATAAGGTATCCGCCTGACCAGTGTGGGAAACCAGAAGCAGGGTGATGGCACTAACGAGACAGTGTAATTTTTTCATGGTCAGAAGTTACCATGGTCCAGCGAGCTTCGCACCCCCGTGGCGACACCTATGCGCGACGGTTTTCACGCCTGGATTTCAGCTAACTTCGTGATACATGGTATAAACACGCGGTAATTAAGCAGTCCTTAAAAAGGAGCCCTATGAACTGGTTTTATTGTTTATTCCTCGCACTGCTATTGGTCCCTGGCACCACCCAGGCGAATGACATAGGCGATAGTGCAACGCTGGAAGCATTTGTTGATGGGGTGATGCTGGCCACCATGGACCAGGAACACGTGGCAGGTGCTGTCGTGGTCATTACCAACCGAGAAAAAGTGTTGCTGGCCAAGGGATATGGCTATGCTGACATCGAGAAGGGCTTGCCTGTGACTACCGATACGTTGTTTCGCATCGGCTCCGTATCGAAATTGTTTGTCTGGTTGCCGGTGATGCAATTGATCGAGCAGGGCAGACTCGATTTACAAACGGATGTAAACGAATACCTCAAGAGTGTTCAGGTCGAGAATACCTTTGCTGAGCCCATCACCCTGAAAGATCTGATGACGCACACACCCGGATTTGAGGACCAGGTAGTTGGGCTGTTCGGCAGAGATGCATCGACCATGCTACCGCTCGCAGAAATCCTCAACAACGAAATGCCCATGCGGGTTCGCCCGCCCGGTCAGTATGCCAGCTATTCCAATCACGGCGTTGGCATTGCCGGATTGATCATCGAAGAAATCACTGGCCAGTCCTGGTCTGATTATGTGGATGAGCACGTCCTTAGACCGCTCGACATGCAGGCAACCTCGACCCGGCAACCACTCTCTGAGGTGCTGAGCCGCGAGCTGTCGAAAGGATACGATTTTGAACTCGGGAAATTTGTCGCCAAAGGCTTCGAATTTGTCCCGCTGGGACCGGCGGGTGGTGTGAGTGCCAGCGGCAATGATATGGGACGTTTTCTGCGCTTGTTTCTCAACTATGGTGCGCTCGACGGCGTGCGGGTGCTCGGCGATCAAACGAGCCGAGCGATGCAGCAGTCCCTGTTCAGGCCGGTGGAAAATTTCAACGGCATGATGCACGGAATGTACGAAACCAGCCGAAACGGACAGACCATCATCGGCCATGGTGGAGATACTATCTGGTTTCATACCGATTTCATGATTATGCCGGACGCCGGGATCGGTTTTTATATTTCGACTAACACTGTGACCGGTCCGGCGGTGAGAGCGGCGTTCGAGAAAGCCTTTCTCGACCGGTTTTTCCCCGCGCCTGTACCTCCAGGCTCAGACTTTGAGAAAACAAATCTCGGCAAACTCGCAGGTAATTACACCGCGATCAGACATTCCCACGATGACCTGACAAAAATTATTGCGCTGGTATCACCGATCAGCGTTGCACCGACCGCTACGGGACAATTGATGTTAGCGGGCGGCCTCGGGCTGGACGCCCCTTTGTATTTCGAGGAGATTTCACCGCTGGTTTTCAAGCGACCCGGACATGAAATAACCATTGCCTTCGGCCTTGGAGACGATGGATTTGCCGATCACCTTTATATCGATCAACTACCGGTCATTGCGTTTGAGAAGATGTCAGGCTTCGGATCACTGCAACTGCATATGTTCATACTGATCCTGTCGATGCTGGTCTTTGTCTGGGTGCTGATCGCCTGGACCGTGCAGCGGCGGGTGAGGACCGACTGGATCACGCCGGTGATTGCGCGATTTCGTACCACCAGTTGGGTGCTGGCAGCAACCGTGCTGGTTTTCCTGATTGCGCTCTCGATTCACGTCAGTAGTCCGAATGACATCGTTTTTGGACTGTCGACCGGTGTAAAAGCGACGCTCTCTATGAGTTATCTGATTTTTGGCTTGAGTTTACTGGTGCTGATATTCACCCCGGCCGTGATCGCTGAACGCGGAACAGGCAAGCTGGCGAAGACCGGTTACCTGCTGGTCACCTTCACTGCGATCGCCTTCAGCTGGTTTCTATATTACTGGCGACTCTTTACCTGGTAGGTTACTCCGGACGACGGATCCAGCGACTGGTGGCGCTGACATCCTCGACTGCTTCCTCGGCTTTTTGCCAGCCGGAGAATCCCAGCTCCAGGTGGGCGACGTTTGTGAAACCCATATTCTTCAGCGCGATCGTGGAAATGACACTGCGTCCGCCTCCGGCGCAGAACAGTACGGTTCTGCGATCTTCCTGGAAATAGTCGCGATAATAAGGGCTTGCCGGGCTTGCCCAGAATTCAAGCATGCCCTTGGAACAATGGATCGAGCCGGGTATCGTGCCAAGACTGACCCGCTCCTGAATTTCGCGAATGTCCAGGAGCAACAGATCGGGATTGGACTCCATCTCATCTTTTAACGCGTCAATACTCAGGTTTTCAATTGAATGTTTGAGTTCTTCTACTTCCTTGAATATGTCTTTGATTGGCATGGCTTGGATTCCGCATTCGTTGAGCAGGAATATCTAACAGATTCACTGTTATATCAAGCAGCGCACGTTAATCTGATATCTGCACTTTCATTTGAGGGGTGAGGATTGCTATTCTTTCGACACCTCACAGCCAAACAATAAAAGTCAGGATCGGACCGATTTGAAAGCTTACGACTATATTGTCATCGGCGCCGGGACTGCAGGCTGTGTGCTTGCGAATCGGTTATCTGCTGATCCTGGGAACGAGGTTCTGTTGCTGGAGGCCGGTGGCAAGGACAACTATTTCTGGATCAATATACCGGTGGGCTACTTGTACACCATTAACAATCCTCGAACCGACTGGTGTTATGAAACTGAACCGGATCCTGGCTTGAATGGCCGAAAGATTGGTTATGCCCGTGGCAAAGTGCTGGGTGGTTGTTCCTCCATCAACGCGATGATCTATATGCGTGGCCAGAAAAGTGATTATGATCACTGGGCCGATCTCGGCAATCGAGGCTGGGGCTGGGACGATGTGTTGCCGGTATTCAAGCGATCCGAGCGCTTTGCTCATGGGGCGGATGCGTTTCACGGCGATTCCGGCGAGCTCAGGGTTGAGGAGCGCCGGGTGAACTGGGAGATTCTGGATGCCTGGCGAGACGCCGCGGCTGAATGTGGGATTCCAAAAATAGATGAATTTAACCGCGGTGACAATTTTGGGAATGCCTATTTCCACATGAATCAGAAACGCGGTGTACGCTGGAGTGCAGCGCGCGCCTTTTTAAGACCCGTCTTGTCGCGACCAAATCTCACCGTGATCACGGATGCCAGCGTTGAAAAGCTGAATCTCGAAACGGTTGATGGCGAGAAGCGTGCCACTGGCGTGAATGTGCGCATTCGGGATCAAGGCCTGGAGACAATAACAGCGAGTCGCGAGGTGATTCTAGCGGCCGGCTCCATTGGCTCGCCGCAGATCCTGCAGGTATCGGGTATTGGACCTGGCGCCTTGCTGCAGCAGCATGGTGTTCCGGTTGTCCATGACCTGCCCGGGGTTGGAGAAAATTTGCAGGATCACCTGCAGGTGCGCACGGTTTATAAGGTGAGCAATACGGTGACGCTCAACCAGCGCGTAAACTCGCTGTTTGGGATGGCGGCAATGGGTCTTGAATATTTTTTGTTTAAGACAGGCCCCCTGACGATGCCACCTTCTCAACTCGGTGCGTTTGCGCGCAGCGATGCGGGCCAGGTATCCGCGAATATTGAATGGCACGTGCAGCCATTGTCGCTCGACAAGTTTGGCGACCCGCTGCACAAATTTAATGCCATCACGCCTTCCGTTTGTAATCTGCGCCCGTCGAGTCGCGGGCATGTGCGTATCAAATCGGGTGATGCAAATGTGTATCCGCTGATTACCCTGAACTATCTGTCGACCGAGCAGGATCGTCAGGTAGCCATCGCTGGATTAAAATTCACTCGCGAAATCATGCGCGCACCCGCGCTCGCCAGATTTGAACCGGAAGAATGGAAACCGGGATTGAGTTTTCAGACTGATGAAGCGTTATTGGGCGTCGCCGGAGACCTGGGTACTACAATCTTTCATCCCGTCGGCACCTGTAAAATGGGTAGTGATGCTATGGCGGTTGTTAACGATGAGTTGAAGGTGCATGGAATATCGGGCCTGCGGGTTATTGATGCATCGATCATGCCGCAGATCACGTCCGGCAATACTAATGCACCAACCGTGATGATTGCGGAGAAAGGGGCAGAGATGGTGCTTGCCGATCGAAAATCAGCCTGACCCATCACCGCCAATTCCGGCATCACACTAACTATCATCGGTCAGCTTTGGAAAGATATCCTCCAGCGGACTTCGAACTGCCAACCCTCCCCGCTTCAGGACATGTGTATATATTTCAGTGGTTTCAAGCGAAGCATGGCCCAACTGTTGCTGGATAGTTCGAATATCGACCCCATTCTCCAGGGCATGGGTTGCAAATGAGTGTCGCAGTGTGTGTGGGGTTGCATGTTTGAGAATGGCTGAATTCAAAACTGCCTTGCGAAACACCTTCTGAAATGTTGATTGATATTGATGATGGCGACGAATCTCCCCGGACCTCGGGTCTGCACTGACATTCCGAGATGGAAACAGATACTGCCAGGCGAGAGATTTTGATCCGGTTTTGTATTTCCTGGACAGCGCATCTGGCATGTACACCTGACCATAGCCATTCGCCAGATCGCTTGCATGCTGCTGCCTGACCAGGTGGACCTGGAGTGATAATGCGTCAATTAATTGCGGCGCCAGGGTCACGACCCGATCTTTTCGCCCCTTACCATCACGAATGTGCAGGCACGCGTAGTTAAAGTCGATGTCTTTTACCCGGAGCCTCAGGCACTCCAGAATCCGTAACCCTGAACCATACAAGAGCGAACCAATCAACCTGTCCACGCCCGTGAACTGGGACAACAAAGACACTACCTCTTCTCGGTCAAGCACGACCGGCAGGCTTTGTTTTGGTTTTGCTCTCACGCTCTTTGTAATATCACCCAGAGGTCGCATGACGACATGTCGATAAAGGAATACCAGGGCATTCAATGCCTGATTCTGGGTACTTGGAGATACCTGACGCTCCACCGCCAGAAATGTCAAAAAGGCGACGACATCATCCTCATTCAGTCGTTCTGGATGTTGGTTTTTGTGAAATCGAATAAAGCGAACGATCCACTGACAATATGCCTGCTGTAGTTCTTAACTCTCAGAGCATCTTTAACCTGGTTGAGGAAAGGTGAATTAGTCATACGATGACAATAACCAGACCAACGAGGTGATCGCGTACGCCCCCAACCACAATGTGGTACAGAAGCGACCCTTAAAGGTTGGTGGATCTATCTTACTCGTGGCTCACGAGAGATTTCACCGAGGAAACCTCCATTTTGGCAAATATTTCTCGGGGAAATCGCCAGATTTCCGACTACCAATTGGTGATTCCGCCAGTTTGGCGATAAACTTTTACCGGGATTGCAAGCCTAAATAGCTGATTGAGCGAATGAATTTCAAAAACAAATTTGAATGGTTGCCGGTTTGGCTACCACTATATTGTTGAACTAAACCGCTTCGCGGTAGCTTTGTCCTTAGGGATTTTCATCCCACTTTAAAAGGTAAAACATATCTCTCCCATTCACTTGAGGAGACGTTATGTCAGCTCTCAGACAAAAGATGCTGCAGTGCATGCAGCTA
>JAJFKA010000003.1 GCA_021773555.1 Gammaproteobacteria bacterium | reverse complement strand
CTAGCGATCTTTGAATACATTGAGGTTTACTACAACCGTCAGCGTAAACACTCAAGAAACGAATATCTGTCACCGACAGATTATGAAAGGCAGTGGTTAGAGGCTGCGTAATAAAATGTCCGGCAAAGTCTTGCCATTCCATTCCGCGTCAACCGTATCGTCCACCTGGTAAGACCAACATAGAGAGAATAAAAGCGCAATGGCGAGTCACTCGAGGCGCAAGTCCTCGCGAAAACCAGCCACGTGTCAGAATCGGACTGATTCTCGGTTCGGAGAATTTCAGGCCGCAGTTTGAAGAAATAGCGACGACTCACCCATCCGGAAAGACTAGTGACCAGAGGGTTTACTCCGGCACTTTACCCCGACCCCAAAACTACGACCCCAAAACTAGTCCATCTCTGATTTATAGGGTTTCTTACCGAGGTAGATCACTTCGCTGTGTGAGGCCATGTCGTGCAGGGTTAACCGGCGCTTGTTGAAGAACAACCACACAAATCCCAGGCCAAAGAAGGCAACGGAAACTGTTGCGATGGCAAAACGTTGTAGACTCTGGGTAAGAGTCATCAGTTCACCGGAATTATCGAGGACCCTGATCTTCCATACCTGCATACCAAGTGTTTGACCTGTGGCTTGCCAGAAGTAGATGTAGAAAGCGGCTAACTCAAAGTAGAGGAACAACTGGAAAGCTAACCCGTGGGCTTCTTCGCCCTCGGTTACCACGGCGACTAAAATGGTAGTGCTGGTCATCCAGAGCGCGACGATAAGGAAGCCGTCATAGAGCATGGCTGCGAACCGTCTGATCATGCTCGCGTTGGGGTACTGACCGTCCAATTGAAGTTCCAGGTAAAATCAGCGCAGCATTTTACCAGCAACTGAGGGTGAACTGGGATATTACGTCACACCAATCACGATGTGACTGGTTGCTGGTCGCTATTTCATCGTCGCTTCACTTTTTCTTAATCCGAAATCACTATACTGCCTGTTTTTAGATCACTGGATTTCCCATGAGTCATCGATTCGTTGTCCGCAGGATTCTCCTTGCGCTAATTTTTTCCGTCATTGGAGCGGCCCAGGCCGTTCAGGCTGAGCCGGATTTTTCCGGCTTTGCCGAGTGGCTGGTTAAAACGGCTGCAGAAGCCGAGCAGCGTGGAATCAGCAAGGAGGTTGTTGAGGCGGCATTTGCGCACCTCGAACCCGACCCGCGGGTGATTTCTTTCGATCAACGCCAGCCGGAATTTGTGCAAACCTTCGAGCAATATCTCGCCACCAGGCTTAGCGCCGAGCGGGTCAGATCAGCTCGCGCGCATATTCTTAGTGATCAGGAACTGCTGTCCCGGATTGCTGCTCACTATGGCGTCGAGGCGGAATTCATTGTGGCTTTCTGGGGGCTGGAAAGTAGTTTTGGTCGTTACCAGGGTAAATACTCGGTTATCAGATCACTGGCGACACTTGGCTTTGATCCACGCCGCTCCCGGTTTTTTACCGAACAGTTGTTTAACGCACTCAGGATTCTGGAGGAAGGTCATGTCCCACCTGATGAGTTTGTTGGTGGCTGGGCAGGCGCCATGGGCCAGAATCAGTTTATGCCTTCAAGTTTCCTTGCCTATGCGGCTGATTTTGATGGCGATGGCCGCAAGAACATCTGGTCGAGTAAGGCAGATGTATTTGCATCGATTGCAAATTACCTGAAGAAAAATGGCTGGCGCGAAAGGGTGGGCTGGGGAGCGCTGGTTGATATTCCTGAGAATCTGGACCTGGCCTCGCTTACAATCGAGCGCACCCAAACGGGTTGCCGGGCACATCGGTCCCACACGAAGCAGCTGGTTCCCGCAGGCTGGCGTGCGCTGGGTATTGAGACAAGTAAGACGCTGAAGGAAGAACAGGACTATGCGCTGATCCTGCCGTCGCAAGGGGAGGATCAGGGATATCTGGTCGGGGGTAACTTTGATGTGATTCTGGACTACAACTGCGCAAACAAATATGCGGTGTCGGTGGGGCTTCTAGCCGACAAAATCGTTGAGGGGAACCCTGGCCACTAGTTCGTGTTCGCGAAACCCGATGACCGATTGTGTGTGGATCGATCCAGGAACTCAGGTATCCGCCGCGAGCATAAAGCTCGCTTCACATTCAGCGACAATTTGATCCGTGTCTGTTCGGATCATGGTGCCCTGCATGATGGTAAGCCTGCCTCGTTGTTTCACGCAGCGACCTTCAAGGCGCACAGCTGTGCCTGTTGGCAATGAGTCCTTGTAGCGGATATCACACTTAGCCGTGTACGCACGCAGACCTTTCAGAAACAACCAGTTAGCCATAACGTCGTCGAGTACGCTGAAGACGATACCGCCGTGGGTCACACCGTCGTAACCGCAATGTGTCGGTCCTGGTGTAAATTCACTGCGACAGACGTCACCATCCAGACGGAACTCGAGATGTAGGCCAAAGTCATTTGCGGGCCCGCAGACAAAGCAATGATTGGCATCAGATCTCAGAGTATTCATATTTCTGCCCGGTGTTCAATTCGGGAGGATTATGTTTGGAGGCGAAACACTTTACCAAACAATTTTGCAAGATAGGCGTTGCTGACCAGATCCCAGAGCGAACTTCTGAACAGTTCCTCAGGAATTTCGTGCTTAATCTTTTCGTGCAACGCGGGTAGTTCTGACCAGTGCAATCCCTGCTTGTGGTGGTGTGCCGTGTGGTACCCGAGATTGCCGGTCAGGAAATTAAAGGTGGTGTTCATATTGTTGTATGAAGCGGAAAAATCATCTTTTGAGTCGAGCCCCGCATGATGGTCATAGGTGGCCCATGCAGTAATCAGCAGCCCGGTAATCATGGGCACAATGAAAATCATCAGCGCCGGTAACGGGTGATAAATGGTAAGTCCGATAACAATCGTTGCCAGGAGTGCGGTGTAGATCAGATGCGTTCGATAGTGAGCCGGATACTGCTTGCCGACCAGGTAGCCACGGTAGTATGCGGTACCAGCCACGGACAAGGTATATTCGATCACGCCCATGGTCTTACCATCGGTGCGTTTCCAGCGGCTTTCATCTAGCGTCTGGTCAAGATAGTGATGATGATGGCCAAGTACATGATGTAACAGCCAGAGATTGGTAGTCACACCCGTGTGTAGCCCGTAGCTGAGTTCGAGTAATCGATTTAAAAAGGTCGAGTTGAAGGTGCGGGTATGCTGGTGGTGGTGGTTCCAGGCGCAAATACAGCCCTTCGGGATGAGCGTTACCAGAAAATATACCAGGAATATCCAGATGCTCTCGACCGTCAAGTACATGACGAAATCAAGACAAGTCAGGGCGATGATCAGGAGTATGGGTATTAAATCGGCTGGATGTCGGAATACAGATTGCAAATGGATGCTGCTCTTAGGGATTTGGTTTGATGACATGACTGGAGCGCTCTTTTAACATTACAACTCCAAAGTCACTCGTTAGACTGTGGGCATGTTATAAGCGACCCTTTAAAAAGTAAACCGCCGGTCGATAACATGGGCTGTGTGGCGGAAATGCGGATATCCGGCGAAAGGCAGAAAATTGACTGACGAAAACATTGTTGATTTCAAGGAAGCGAGTCGAGCGCACGTATTCGCGCGAACTGAATCTCGCGTTGCAGACATGAAGCGAGCTTTCCGCCTGGTGAGAGAAGCAAGTAATCCGCCGAAGGCTCGCGCCAGGAAAAAGAGCCGAAAAGGCAAGAAAGGCAGCAAGAAACGTTAGCCCAGGCCCTTGATTTTAATAGAAATTTTCACCAGGCTCGACTTTCTCGATGTTGGTGTCCTTTCGCGCAGCTTTAAGTTCCTGCCGTGCCAGCCGACCCATAAATCCGCTATCTGATCCCAGGGTCACCATATGGAAACCCTGTTCCAGGTAACGGTTGGTGTATTCCAGTGATCCGGTGTGAATTCCAGCAGCGATTTTGTGTTTCTGGGTACATGCAAAGATTTTGTTTACCGCCTCAACATGGATCGGGTCATTGTTATCACCCGTGGGTGGTAAGCCCAGCGCATAAGCGAGGTCTGCAGGGCCTATATAGACTGCATCGACACCCGGCGTCGACATGATGTCGTCCAGATTGTCGAGTGCTTCGGCCGTTTCGATCATCACGATACAGGCGATTGTGTTGTTAGCCTCCTGTACATATCCCCTTCCCGCATACAGGGTTGCTCTGGTTGGACCAAACGAGCGTATCCCGTCGGGAGGATAACGGCAGGCGGCGACAGCGCGAGCCGCTTCTTCGCCGTTGTTTACCAGTGGCACGACGACACCATAGGCGCCGGCGTCCAGAACTTTCATGATTTCGTAAGGTTCGTTCCAGGGAACTCGCACCAGGGGGATTGTCTGCGTGGTGGAAATTGCCGGTAGCATGCGTTTTACGTCATTGTAATCCAGGAGTCCGTGCTGCATATCGAGGCAGAGCCAGTCGAATCCAACGTGGGCCATGGCCTCTGCCGTAAATGAAGAATCAATTGATAGCCAGGCGCCTACGGTCTGCTTGTTGGCGCGCCAGGCCTGAAGAACATGATTTGCTCGCATTGTGATGTCCCGGATCGAATTTGGAGTCCAGTATGTCAGACCGGCTTTAAACGAACCAGAGTGATACACTCGGCGTTTTTTAGCGTTTCATGAACCTGGCGGGAGAGGATAAATGGGATCACTGGATGGCAAAGTTGCATTTATAACCGGGGCAGGCTCCGGAATTGGTCGGGGTGTGGCAGAACGTCTGGCCAGGGAAGGTGCGTCAATCTGTATTGCCGATATGGATCTGGAGGGTGCGGAACGCACCGCTGACCTGATTGGCCAGCTGGGCGCGAAGTCACTGGTGGTTAAATGCAATGTCGCCAGTGAGCAGCAGTTGCGAGAAGCCGTCGAACAATGCGGCGCTGCCTTTGGTCGGTTGGATATCTCGGTGGCCAACGCCGGGATTGCCCGGGGCGGTCCGGTACTCGAACTTGCCCTGAAGGACTGGCAGGACCAACTGGACGTCAATCTGACGGGTGTATTCCTGACTGTACAGGCGACGGCCCGAAAGATGGTTGAGTTTGGCCACGGCGGGCGTATCGTATGTCTTGCATCGCTTGCGGCGGAAATCACGGGCGCAGGGATTTGGGCGTATTCTGTCACCAAAGCGGGTGTGCGCATGATGGTCAGGGGACTTGGACAGGAACTGGGTGAACACGGCATCACGGTTAACGCGATAGGTCCAGGCGTTATCGACACGCCACTGGCCGCTGGTCTCGCGGGTGAGGAAGGCGGTGCTATCCGAACAAATCTTGAGCGTCGGACTCCAGTCGGCCGTGCGGGAATTCCTGCCGACATTGCCGGACTCGTTAATTTTATGGCGGGACCGGACGGTGGTTTTATGACCGGTTCCTACGTCATCATGGATGGCGGGCTGCGGGATGCGAGGGCGCTTGCACCAGAACCGGATGAGGGTATTGTCGCAGAAAGTCTGAAAATTATGGCTGAGGGGCAGAAACGCAGAGAGAAGATGCAACCCTTACTCGATGACAGATAGGAGTTCTACAATTCTGGTGCCATCACTGCACGTCTGATGATGTCCTCTGTTTGCTGCGTCAACCGGTTCACATCAGAAATTTCGAGTGTGGTTGTTTCAATCGGATCATGAAACGCCAGGCGGACGCTGCCAGGAAACCAGTCAAGCGTATCCGAAGGTAAAATCCTGGCGGTATCGTGAATGCTCACCGGTAGTATCGGTAATCCCAGCTCGATCGCGAGACGAAACGCACCTTTCTTAAACTGTTTAGGTGAGCGGTCCCTGGAGCGTGTGCCTTCCGGAAAAAAGACAACACACATACCATTTTTGAACCTGTCTCTGGCGCTGTTGATGGTCGTCAAAGCTGATTCGGTGTTGGATCGATCGATAATGATGTGTCCCATTGCCTGACAAGCGAGGCCGAGAACCGGGATCGCCCGTAGTTCTTTTTTCATGACCCATTTGATATCCATACCCAAATACCCGTACAACACGTAGATATCGAGCAGACTCTGGTGGTTGGCGACGATCACATAAGACCGCTGCCGGGTAATCTTGTCCTGCCCGGCTATATCGATGGTCATCAGCGTGAACAGCATATTCAGGCGTGCCCACAAGGTACCGAAAACCCGCGACGAGAAATCAGCCAGACCGAGAAAAGAGAACAGAATTATCAAAGAACCGATAATCAGGGTCGAGAGTAGTAAAAACGGGATGACCACCAGCCATTTATACAAATGAAAGGGGAGTCGGAGTAACGGGTGTAGTGCCGGTCGTTGCAGCGAATGTGTGTGCTGTGATTCCACGAGTTACTTCCAGACTTATTGTTACTTTCCCAGGGTCCCGCTAGTGGGTACCACTAGCCACTAGTGTACTGTCTTTGCGCTCCGCGGTGCATCTCCGGCAACCGTGGTCCGCAACATCTCGCGACGGTAACCCTGGTAGTCGGAGGTCGCACAGTGCTGAGTACAACGGTTGTCCCACATTGTCAGTGTCCCCGGTTGCCATTTGATTCTGCACGTTAATGATGGACTGACGGCCAGATTGTTCAGGTAGTTCAGCAAGGGCTGGCTTTCTGCTTCAGTCATATCTTTAAATCGTATGGTGTAGACCGGATTGATCCAGAGGCTCTTTCGCTGTGTGACCGGATGAACCGTGATAACCGGATGTTCCATTTCCTCGGGTTCATCAGCCTCATTGGTGATCGTCATATTTTCCATATGATCTTTCAGCGTGGCTTTGGGTCCATAGGAGCGAACAGCGCTGTGGACCGCGGTGAGCGATTCGAGAAGCCGAGCCAGTCCGGGGGAGAGACGCTGGTAGGCAGCTTGAAGATTGCAGTAAAGGGTATCCCCTCCGACCGCGGGCACGTCAACCGCGTAGAGCAAGGTTCTGCTCGGTGGGCTCGGCTGAAAAGTAAAATCCGTATGCCATCCTGCACCAAAAGTATGGTGTGATTTTTCCGTCGCTTCCTTGATCACAGGCACCACATCAGGGAATTCGGGTAAGCCGCCGAGGTAAGGTGTTTCGCCGACTCCGCCCAGGCGATTGGTCAGTGCCAGCAGCGTCGCGGCGTCCATTTTTTGATCCCTGATGCAGACAACCAGGTGCTCATGGAATGCGGACTCCAGCACGGCTTCATCCGCCGCACTCATATTGTTGACGTCCAGACCGGTGATCTCGGCACCGATCGCCCCGGTAACAGGATTAATGCGAATTTTACTCATGCCAGTGAATCATCAATAAAGAAGACGCAGATAGTAGCCTAACGGGCACTGAAAAAGCAGTACCCGGACTCAGGGTGCGTTGTTTTGGCATGGTATTGATTTAGGTAATAGATTACGTAATATAAGTAACTTATTACCTATATTGCAGAGACATTCCATGACTGAGGATTTACTGAGTGAGCTCGGTGCCCTGGCACTCGGTAGTCGATTGAGACGCCTGTCTGACCAGTTGATGCAGGATGGCATTCTGGTGTACCGCGATAGCCGGGTGGAATTTGAGCCGAAATGGTTCCCGGTTTATGCCTTTCTCCAACACAATGGCCCAAGCGCTGTTATGACAATCTCGCGTGGTCTTGGAATTTCCCATGCCTCGGTCAATCAGGTAGGCCGCGAAATGATGGCCGTCGCGCTGGTGGCCGCTTACAAGGACCGGCGCGATAAGAGACGACGTGTGTTAGCACTCACTTCGCTTGGGAAGGAGAAATTTGTGTCGCTCGAGCCGGTTTGGAAAGACATCAGCGCAGCGCTAGAGGGGATTATCAATGACGCCGGTATCGATTTTCTGGCGGCACTCGAAGCCATGGAAAATTCAGTTGCCAGACAGGGATTCCGGGAACGTTACAGCGCCCGGCGTTTGGACTCACCAGCGAGCCTTGAGGTGGTGACTTTTGTCGATAAACTGGCCCCGGATTTCAGCCGCTTGAACGAGGACTGGATCAACGAGTACTTTGAAATGGAGGCCGCGGATCGCAGGACCCTGGATAATCCCCGATCAGCCATCGTCGATACTGGCGGGGAAGTCGTCTTTGTTATTGATCGCGATATGGCAGGCGGGCGTACGGTACTCGGAACCTGCGCGATTGTGCGCAAGGATGATGCTGTGTGTGAACTGGCGAAAATGGCTGTCAGCAAATCCGCCAGAGGACGGGGCATTGGCAGGATAATTGGTCATGAAACAATTCGCATCGCCACCGAAATGGGATTCAGCAAGATGTTCCTTGAAACCAATTCAATTCTGAAACCGGCTCTGGCCTTGTATCGCTCACTCGGTTTCAAGCAGATGGCACCGCCATTCGAGTCCGACTATGGTCGCGCCGATGTCTATATGGAGTTGACTCTTTAGGGTTTGACCTTAGCGCACGTTTCTCGAATCATCGGGATGAGCTCACGACCATATTCGATGGCGTCATTCAGGGGATCAAAGCCGCGTATCAGGAACCCATCGACACCCAGCTGATGGTAGGCAGCCAGTGCCTCTGCAACCTGCCGTGGTGTCCCGACAAGCGCGGTTGTATTACCTGAGCCACCCGCTGCAGCCGCCAGAGGCGTCCACAGTCTTTCATCATGTAATTCACCTTCTTCGGCGAGTTGAAGCAGCCGCCGGGCTGTCTCGGCTTCAGGTTTAACCGCACGGGAACTGGATTTTACCGAAGATAGTATGGCTTCGGCTTTTTCCCAGGCGGCCGATTCTGTTTTCGCGATAATCGGACGGAATGAAAGCTGGTACGCCGGTTGACGATTGTATGGCGCCGCTGCCTGATTGATATCCGACATGACCTTACTGACATTTGCACGTGACTCGCCGAACAGAGCGTAGACATCAGCGTGCTTTGCACCAACGCTGATTGCTGCATCTGAGATTCCGCCGAAATAAATTGGCACGTGCGGTTTTTTGTGTGAACGCACCTCGGAGTAAGCATTTTTTAAATGATAGAATTTCCCTTCATAATCAACGGGCGCATCGCTGCTCCATATGCGGCGCACTACTTCCAGATATTCGTCGGTTCTCCGATATCGATCATCGTGTCCCAGGAAATCACCATCTCGTTGTTGATCGTAGTCCGAGCCGCCGGTGATGATGTGAATGAGCAGCCGACCCTGGTAGAGGTTGTCGAATGTGGCAATCTTCCGAGCGGCCAGCGTAGGTGCAACAAATCCAGGACGGTGCGCGATGAGGAATTTGATTGTCTCGGTCTGGGCGGCTGCGAAACCTGCCACCTGGAAGCCCTCGGCTGATGAAGACGAGTAGCCAACGAGCACCGCATCAAATCCAGACCGTTCATGTGCCTGACTAAAGGACGACAAATAATTTCGGTCCAGGCCGCCGCCGATAACATGTACCGCGGTACCGATCGACGGTGCTACTCCAATCATCCCGATAATATTGACAGACATAATAATCACCTGGTCTGCGAGCGACCATTCGATTAGATCACACTGGGGACGCTCTGATTAAGTTCTTTCCCGCGATGACCGCGTTGAATCCGTACTCGAAACCTCGCGAATTTAGAGCGTATTCGCGATTTTCTCCGTGCGGATTCGCCTTGTCCTCACGATAAAATCTACTTAATCAGAGCTTCCCTGGCTTGCAGGCGGCGATTGTAGAACACTCAGATTTTTGTATCTGGTGTTATGATCTGACTCAGACAAGCCTGAACTGTCGCCTCTGTATAACCATGGCTTGTGACAAATCTGGACTGTGCTTGATTGGAGCGCCGTAGATGGACAAACCACGAGTCCTCCTTGTCGATGACAATGCAGCGGACCTGCTCGCGCTGCGTACATCACTGGAAGTACTGGACATAGAAGTGATTGCTGTGGATTCCGGTAATGCCGGTTTGCCGCTGATCATTGCTGAAGATTTTGCGCTGTTGTTGTTCAGTGTTGATCTGGCGGACATGTCGTATGTGGAACTCACCGGCCTGTTGGACAGTACTGAGAAAACACGTTGTCTACCGGTAATTTTCCTGTCATCAGTACAAGCCGGCGAAGACGAACTGCTGGAGGCATACCGCGCGGGTGCCGTTGATTACCTCGTAAAATCGGCACCTTCATTGATTCTGTCAGCGAAGGTCAAAGTATTTACGGACTTGCAGATTCGATACCAGACTTTAACTGAAAAAGTCGAGCGAGTGAAAACCCTGCAGGGTATTCTCACCGCCTGCATGCACTGCAGGAAAATCAGCAAGGACGCGGATCATTGGTCAGAGCTCGATATCTATTTGCGCGAGCACACTGAAGTGCAATTCAGTCATGGTGTTTGTCCTGAGTGCATGAATGAACGCTATCCTGAACTTGACGATTCAGCTGACCAGGAAAACAAAGGTTCTGGTTAGTTTCGGATCCGTCAGGAAGTACCGGCTTGCTGCTGCTCGAGTGTTCGCCACAACCTGTTGCCATCGGTGATCTCCAATATCCCTTTTACCTGATCCTGATCGTAATGACCCCGGGAATAAAGGGTATGCGCATGGGCGATGTGGATACCGTCATTGAGTATCTCCAGTTCCGGGCTTGCGACCCGGGACTTTGCTGCTGACCTGGCGTATTCGCGCAGGATTTTCTGACTGGCCTTTGGAAACTCCCACTCCTTGATGAGCGCGGCACTCATTCGGGGATAGATTTCCTTAATGGCATCGTGAAATTTCGTACCATGCGGGATGGATGGCGGATCAATCGACATGGACATCGAGCGCATCACTGCCGTTAGCCCCACGCCATGCGTCAGACCACAAAGATAAAGTGGGAACTCGTCCTTGATACGTCGGGTCCGTGCCAGTGCGCGGCAACAGGTCGCACATTTGATGGCTTCGTCCCAGAGGGAGGAGGCGAGGGATTCATCCACTCCAACAATTGTATTGGCTTCCAGTATGGGTCGTAAGGTTACCGAGGCGATTACTTCCCGTAGTCCGCGAGTACCCAGGATTACAATAGCCTGATTGATGTTATCAACGTCGTCCTGACGGATTCGGTAGAAAGGGCTGTTTACAATTTTGATGACGCTCGCTAAAAGAACCGGGTCGGAAGCCAGTTGCTCGCCAATTTGATGAACGGCGGTTCCGTCGCGCAGCATCATGAGTAATTTTGGCAGAGAACCCGACAGGCGCGGGACAAGGTTGATGACGTCGCCGGAGGCAAGTGAATTTTCAAGACCTTCAAGCAGATGCGACTCGCTTCTGGACAGATCTACCCGATCCGGATTCTTGTCGCCAAAGAGTGCAACCAGGAAGTCTCCAATTGTGTCCTGATCAGTGTGCTCGACCGCTGTGATATCGGTCGCTGGTTCGATTTCTGGAACGACCTCTTCTCCGGGACTCTCCTGGTCGGGGCTCTCGCGGGAATAGAACCATTTCCTGAAGAGCGCCCGCACTATTCCAGGTTGGTTGATGTCTGTTGATATCATGTAGATGATATCGGCTGAATCCACAGAGACTTGAATCGGTCCACACGCATCGGCAGATGCGCGGCCCCGGATTGGTTTTGCGGCGTAGCAATCCGGGAAATACAGCAATGCTGGTCAAGTCGAGGTGGTGGCGAGCTGTTAATGTTCGCGAACAGGAGTAACTGGCTCGAAAGAGAAGTGTGCCCAGGTGACTAAAAACGCAGTGTTGACGGTGAATCAACGAATCCTCTTATCGATTGAATTCATGGAGTCGAATCTCGATGGCGAACTTAGCATCGATAATGTCTCGGAAGTTGCGAGCATGTCCCGTTATCACTACTCTCGCCTGTTCCGCATGCTCACAAACGAATCGGTTATGGGATATGTGCGCAAACGACGTTTGTCGGTTGCAGCAGAACGACTGGTCGCGGAGGAGACTCGAGTCACGGAGATTGCTCTGGCCAGTGGCTTTGAATCCCATGAAGCATTTACCAGAGCGTTCAAGCGAATGTTTTCGTTGACGCCGTCCGCGTTCAGGCGCCGGCAGAAGCCACTCTGGAGCAACTTCCGGCATCCACTGAACGTGAACAGCATTGATCACTTGAAGGAGGGCATGACCATGCAACCGATTATTAAATCCTACCCGGCTTTCAAGATAGTCGGTCTGAAAGGATCCTATACACCTGAAACCAATGTCAATATTCCGGCGTTGTGGGAGAGATTTATGCCCCGGCTTGACGCCATCAAACATCGAACCGGAGATTTGTCATTTGGTTTGTGTAATCCCTCCCGGTTACCGGAGTTCGACTACTATGCTGCTGTTCAGGTGGACAGTCTGGACGATGTCCCGGAGGGCATGCACGGCTTCGAAGTCGCCGAGCATCGCTATGCTGTTTTCACCCACAAAGGGCGGCTCGTTAATCTTCGCGAAACGGTTGCCTACATCTGGGGTACGTGGATTCCGGGATCCGTATACACGTCCCCGGCCTTACCCGACTTCGAACTTTATGGAGAACAGTTTGACCCTGGGTCTGACGACAGTGAACTTGAAATATATATACCCATTGAGGATGAGTCGTGAAAATTTTAATTGGGCTGGTGGTTGTGCTGGTGTCGCTCAAGGCTTATGGCGAACAACTGGATTCCAGATCCTCAGTCGAAGGAGTAGAAGTGTCCACGGCCAGATTCTCGCCGGGGGAAACTGTCGCGAGGCACACCCTGCAGGGTGAGTTGAATATTGATTTTTCCGATGTGTCGATTACGCAGCGCATCCGTGTTCCCTTCCTGCCGGATCTCGACTACAAGTTACCGCCAATAGTGGTTTCATTAGTCAGTGATGGTCAGGATCTGGTGCCACGGGCTCGCGGCCTCAATATTACCAAAGACCCCTTTTGGGATTACATCGTTGGTGCCGGTCGATCCTGGCAGGAAGGTGCTGTCTCCGTTGCCAGTCTGCCTTTAACCCTGGTGTTTCGCCCCGTGAATTGCACTCACAACGGGCTCATCAGAATCGAGTATAACGCCGTCGAAATTCTTAAGACTTCGATCCTGGTGGGCCAGGAGACATGCCACTTCATTCGATTCGATATCGTAGGCGACGGGAGGGCCAGCTTCAGTAGAGACCAACGATCAAAGGAAGGTGCAATTGAAGATGCCCGGGTTCGGGCTGCCTGGCAGGAAGAGAAAGCCGGGATATTGCCGGTCTATTCATTCGATCAGTTCGAAAAGGACTATGGGGCTGACCTTGCGCTCTTCACCACGGGCCTGCCTGACAACGACGACTTATCCACGGCAGGGTTCTACTATGATGGTAAACATTTCAGCGACGGTTGCCGGACACGCTTTGGCCCCTATCCATATTGCAACCAGATGATTATGACGTCGTTTTCGACTGCGAAGACTGCTTTTACGGCTGTGACCCTGATGGCAATGGCGCAGCAATTTGGCGAGTCAGTGTACGATCAAACGATCGGCGATCTACTGGTCGAAAGCAAAAATTCGGCCGGAGAATGGGGTGACGTAACGCTTAACGATATTGGTGATATGGCCAGTGGCAATTTTTCGGACAGCAGACCACTGGCTGATCCTGAACCTGGACAGTTTTATCAGGATGGTGATCGGCGCGACAAACTTGCCAGCGCCTTTTCATGGCCTCACGCACGTGCACCCGGAACGTACTTTGTCTACCAGACCGCGGATACATTTATCCAGATAAATGCCATGGATGAATATCTGCGGCGACACAAGGCTGCGGAGACGGATTCATTTCGCTACTTTACCGAAAACATTCTGAAGCCGTTGTCAGTGTCGCCCGATGTCATGAACACTCGACGCACCCGCGAAGCCGGCAGGGTCAATAGTGGCACGGCGTTTGGTGGTATGGGTTTGTGGTGGACACCGGATGCCATTGTGAAGATCGCGCGGCTGATGCTGATCGATAAGGGTGTCATCAACGGCAGGCAGGTGCTACATCCCGGGGCGCTTGGCGCAACCATGCAACTGGATCCTTCCGACCGAGGTCTGGGTACGCGGTTTTTTGGTCAGTTCTACAACAACAATACCTGGGCCTGGCCGGTTCGTTCACTGGGATCACAATTCTGGTGTGATCCGTTTGTGCCAATCATGAGTGGTCTCAGTGGCGTACGTGTTTTCATGATGCCCAACGGCCTGATTTACTACTATTTCAATGATGCGCAGGCGTTTCCTGGGGCAGAGGCGATTATTGCGGCAGACAAAATTAGGCCGTTCTGTACAGCCCTGGCACCCGGGTGATACCTTCTTAATCTGTTGGCGACGGGAATCTTGGTGGAGTGCATTCGTTGTCTCGATATTCGTGCAGAGTAAACCCATTGGGTAAACGATGAATCATGTGAAAAAGACAATCGATTTTTACTGGGATATCGGCAGTACTAACACCTACTTCGCGCTAAAACTGCTGCAACCCCTGGCGCAGCAATACAACGCAACGATAGTCTGGCATGCGTTCAATCTGGGATTTGTATTTCAGTCGAACCAATACGTGCTGATGGACGAACCCGTTGAAAAATTAAGGAACAGACGTGATGACCTGAATCGCTGGTCCGCTCGTTACAATCTGGGTTTCAAAATGCCGGAAAACTTCCCCATCAAAACCAGTCGGGCGCTGCGAGGTGCGATTGCGATGAGGTCATGGAATAAGGAAGCGGAATACATCAATGCAATTTTTGATGCTTACTGGCAGGACAATATTGGTACAGTGGGTGATTACCCAACACTCAGAAATATCGTGGAGTCTCTGGGCGTCGAAGGCGCCGAGTTCGAAGCGTTGAGCGAATCAGAGGAGTCTCGCACCGCCTTGATCGAATCAACCAACAATGCCCGAACACGCGGGGTGTTTGGAGCGCCGACGATAATCATCGAGGATGAACTGTACTGGGGCAAGGATCGCATGGAGTTTGTTGAGGATCACCTTGCCCGGATGTCTAAACTTTCAGACTGACCATCACCCAGAGTTTCGTGGTGTCTGTGGCGAATCCGTGTTCCTGGTACCGGCTGAACTTGAGTAATCCATTAAGACGATCACTGAACTTGTGCGCCAGGGAAAGATCCAGTTCACGGCCATAATCCTTGCCACTGTTTTCAGCCGAAAAGTCGTGATACCGAAAAACCAGGTTTGAGCTGAACACCTTTGCTGTGAAACCTGCATAAAGATCCTCGATACCTGCCGCAGGCGTGTTCAGAAATTTGTCATTCCAGCCCTGGAACTTGTGGAGCGTTGCAAGCGGCGTAATGAATCCACCGGTTTTAGAGCCCTCGAGGATTTCCGTACCGAGGGTAAAACCGATCCCAGGTCCACTCAGGTTAGCTTCCAGATGCAGATAGTTGGCTGAATAACCGACCGGATTGTCAGCGTAGTCCTGTTGATCGGCATATTCGATAACGAACGGCAGAGACCAGTCTTCGCTGATGGCAAGTTTGTGCTGGTAACGCAGACCGATTGTCCTGTTGGACAGGGCGGCGGCATCTTCGAAATCGAGAAAGTAACCGTAAGCGGTAATGTGGCCGCTATCCTTACTGCTGTACTTATAGTTCAGCAGGTGATGTTTTGATCCGATGTTGCGTGCTGGCGTACCAGTTTCTGGACCAAAAATTCTGGAAACATTGTCGATAAAAGAATACTGGAAGGTGCTGTTCGCGATGGCGGTACTTTTGAATGTAATACCGTCGTAAGTTTGTTCGTTCTGTCGCCAGCCGACACCACCGACGAATCGCTGGTTATCCAGATTGATGCGCTGGCGGCCAAGGCGTAACGACAGGTTGTCGCCACTGTAGTCAAAATAAACCTGGTTGAAATCGGTACCGTCGGGGTCCGCGATGACCGGGTAGCGCGTCTCCCGGTTACGGGTATTGTTGAACTTGTCATCACCGATATACAGGACGTTGTCGAGTTCCGCCACGAATTTCAAACCTTTGTAAGCGCCTGTGGAAATACCGAGCGTTGTTTTCAAGGTTGAAGCAACTGCGTCCTTGCCGATGCCATCCTGGTCGACCTGTTCGAGGCGATAGCGAAAACTGGCTGAACCCTTCGTGGCACTTAGTGCCTCCTGAAACGTATTGTCTGCCAGTGCGGAACTCGTAAGTGCAACAGTGAGAAGAACGGTAGCTGAACTGGCGATAGGATTCATGAGGTACCCGGAAGAATAAGAAAAACCGATGATAGGGTGGATAATTACCGGTTCAAATGACCGAGATCAAAATCCCAACATTCTATCCAAGGTGTGCCCGGGCCATCAGCAGTCTGCCTTTTCATCCAGTGCCAGCGCACGTGTCAGTTCATCCCGGAGTCGCACATTTTCGGCGAGGACCTCTGTCAGACTTACTTCTACTTCCTCGGTCGTGTACCTTGGAGTAATATGCGCGGGACAATTCCAGTCAAAAGCGTCAATCTGAACGACGTATCCCCTTTCAATTTTCGCCTTATAAGATCCTACATTCAGCGTGTTGTTTGCCTCCTCGGCAGTTAGCAGGCTGACCCTGCCCAGCAGTTTTAAGCGCCGCCGATTTGGATAGTCCATGAGAAAGAGCGACACGCGATTATCGTGCATCAGATTCCCGGTGCTGACGTACTGACGATTGCCGCGAAAGTCGGAAAAACCGAGTGTTTTTGCGTCCAGTATTCTGATGAATCCCTTTGGACCACCCCGGTGCTGGAGATAGGGCCAGCCTGTTTCACTGACCGTCGCCATATATAAATTGTCTCTGGCCGCGATAAAGGTTTGTTCCTTTTCGCCAAGCAGGTGATTGTAGTCCGCGCCTTCGTCCAGTCGGCGGTAGTGCTCAGCGGAGCCCCGGGAGGCCTGCACGGCCCGGACCTTTTCGGTAAATGCGATTTTTGCGAACTGATGTCCCATCGTGCTGCTTCCTCAGAATTGGCGTACTGTTTTCGGGGCAACTCTGGTGATCAGGTATGTCCCGCGTTGTGAACAAGGGTATATTCGCAAATTACCATTATCGGAAGAATACCTATTATTGACACTTAACTGTTCCTATAATCGGAATAATGATCAATCAACTCCAGCTCATGTCCATCTTTGTTGCCGTCGCCGAGGAGCAGGGATTTGCTGCCGCAGCGAGGCGCCTTACCATGTCTCCCCCCGTGGTCACCCGCGGTATTGCGTCCCTGGAAGCGCATCTGGGTGTCAAGCTGCTTAAACGCACAACCCGTAGCGTTCAGGTTACGGAAGCCGGGCAAGGGTACCTGGAGGATTGTCGTCGCTTGTTGCAGGAAGTTGCAGATATCAATGACGCCCTGGCGGGAGTCACCTCGCTGCCACGTGGAAAACTGTCAGTCACGGCTCCGGTTTTATTCGGCCGCCTGTTCGTGATGCCCGTCGTAGTGGAGTACCTGCTTGGCTACCCGGATACGGAAGTTGCAACGATGTTTCTGGATCGCACGGTTAGTCTGCTGGATGAAGGGATAGATGTGGGTGTTCGGATCGGTCAATTGCGTGATTCAGGCATGCAGGCGATTCCGGTAGGTTCGATCAGGAGGGTGCTCTGCGCGTCACCGGATTATCTTGAGCACAATGGAATCCCACCTGATCCCGCTGATTTATCCGGGCATCGCCTGATTGCCTCAACCGCGGGTGATCAGGTCCTGGCCATGCGGTTCGGGGCAGGCAATCGTGAACGCGGAGTACGCTTCAAGGCACGTCTGAATTGCAACACCAACGATGCCGCCCTCGAAGCGGCGCTACGCGGATACGGCATCACGCGGTTAATGTCTTACCAGGTCATGGAGCACGTACAGATGGGAAGGCTGATGCTGGTTCTGGAAGCGTTTGAACCCGCCGTGCTACCCGTTAACTTGTTACATCAGGAGGGCCGGAGGCCACCGGCGAAAGTCAGGGCATTCCTTGACCTGATCAGCGAACGATTGCGGGCGGATACGAGACTTGAGGGGGAACCGACTAAACCGTACTGATCCAGGTGTCTCAGCCCTCGATAGCATTAGTTGAGAGACGCCTGAAGTACCAGTTGGATACTTCGACCCGGTGCGAGCAGATTTTCCGTCGACGGATGATATTTTTTATCCAGCAGGTTCGTCAGTCGGATAGAGGTTTTCAGCCGTTTTGATGGGATCACATTGACCGCCGCGTTCAAAGTGACCCAGCCGCTATTATTGTCATCGATCAGGGTGGTACTTTTTTCAGTTGCGCCACTGGCAAAGCGAGTGAAGAGTTCTATCGCGACAGGAGTTTGACGCCAGTGATCTTCCATTTGCCATCCCACAGTACCGGATATCGCCGGAATACCGCTCTTGTCTGTCCGATACTGATCGAACTCGTTAACGCGTTTCAGCCAGGTCAGGTTTGAGTAAAAGGTAGTCGTAGCCAGGGTGTAGGAAAGGGCAAGCTCAATACCCTGAGTATCGGCCTGTCCGACATTTTGATAAATTTTGTCGCGCCTGCCCGGGCAATTATCCGCAGCATTGCAGAACACATGGTCCACATAGTCTTCTGCTGCTGTGTGGAACAAGGTGAGGTCAAACCCAAGTGGCTCTCGATTGATACGCAGACCAAGTTCAAATGTCTGCGAAGTCTCGGGATCCAGGGTTGCCGATGGATTGATGTATCGCGACCCGGCGAATGCACCAACGGTCAGGTTAAGCAGGGAAGGATAGATGTAGCCATCGGAATAGTTTGCACGCCAGACAATACCGTCACCCCCGGCGTAAGTCACTGCAATCGATTTGATCAATGCCGAGTCATCGTAATCGGGAAGCGCGGTAAATCGGTCGCTGCGCTCGAGCTCACCGTTTACCCGGTAGTAGCGAGCACCGATCAGGAGAGACAATTTTTCATTGAGGGCAATATCATCTTGCACATAAAACGCCAGGGTGTGCTGACGAGCGCGATCAACAACTCGTTCTGTACTCGAAAGGTTGCTGTTAAGTCGGTTCTCTCGCGTCCTGGTTTGATCAACAACATCGGTAACGTACTGGCTGCCAACAATCAGCTCGTTGCTGACTGAGGGGGAAAGGTTAATCTGGAAATTGGCGCCATCGCTGACGAGTTCACTACGTGTGTCGATGACGGTCTCTGAAAGCAGTCCCGGTGCCAGCAGCAGGGAAGGAAAGGAGAGAAAAGTACGGTTGCTGGTTTGCCGGTAAGCATCGAGTTTGATCTGGTCTACCAGCACAAGGTCCGGCAGATATCGGTAGGAAACCGAGACTTTGTTACGATCACGCCTTGGCACGTCCAGCGCGAAGTCAACAAAAGGTGGTGTGAAACGTACCTCGGGTTCGACAAAAACCTCTGAGCTCGAGTTGAACTGTTCATAGTTAAGGCGATAGTCGGCCGACCCGGTAACCCTGCCGATTGACAGCGACAACCCGTCGCTTTCATAGCTTGTGTTCGGCACAGTTTCGCCGGGTGCCTCGCGATCCTGTTGTCGGTTGCGTGTGAGTCCGGCCCGCCAGTCGAAGTGCTCGTTTGTCCCAGACAGAAACCCGCCAATTCGCACACCGTTAGTTGCGCTGTCCCATGCGGTGTTCATATTTGCCGAGAATAATTTATCGCCGGGCTGACGAGTGATGATGTTGACCACCCCACCCATGGCTTTAGGCCCATACAGCACTGATGCGGGACCGCGAACCAGTTCAATTCGCGAGATTTCCGCAGGATCAATCAACAGGGGAACACCAACTTCCCGGTGGTCTCCAAACTCCTGACCGTCAATCAACATGGCCATACGCCGGGCTTCCTCCCCACGGATGCGAAGCCGCTGCTGCCCGGCCTGCCCTGCGTCAGAGACATACACGCCAGGCAGGTCTCTAAGTAGATTTGCTACCTGATCAGCCGGTTCAAATGCCAGTCGCGCCTCTGAAATGACGCTGACTGAATAGGGGTTGGACGCGACGAGTTTTTCAGTGCGGGTCGCGGTCACGACGATTTCTTCCAGCAGATTTTCCGCGAACAGGCTTTTCACAGGGACGACTGCGCAGCACAGACTGGTCAGTCCGATGCCGATGACATGCTTGAACATAGGTGACTCCAGGGATTTAGCGGACGAAGCGTAATGAATGACTGCCGGAGTTTGAGTGAATCGTGCTGGCTTGCAATTGACCCTGGTCAAGTTCGACCGAAATCGCCATTCCCTTGATACGGGTCAACGAAACAATCGCAAACCCCGTTCACACTTCAATATTACCTACTTGTTCAGTGAAGGGAGTTAAGTGATGGGGCGTCAATTTTTCTGGTTAGCGGTTCTCGCCATTTTTTCAACGAGTGTCTGGGCTCAGGATAAACATCCTTCGACATCGGCAGAACTCAGTTATGAAGGTGCGCCGATCGTCATTGATGAAGTTCAGATGCGCCTCACACCCGGTGCACCGGACATTACTCCCGAAGAGTATCAGCAGTCTGCCCAGATCTTCTTTCAAAGATGTGCAGGTTGCCACGGCGTACTACGCAAGGGTGCAACCGGTAAACCGCTCACCCACGAGTTGATGATGGAACGTGGGACGGAATACCTTAAGGTGCTGATTAACTATGGGACCCCGGGGGGAATGCCGAACTGGGGTACTTCGGGTGAACTGACCGCCGCCGAGATTGACACCATGGCGCGTTATCTGCAACACGAACCCCCGCAACCCCCTGAGTTCGGTATGGAAAACATGCTGGCCAGTTGGAAGGTGTACGTGCCTGTAGCAGATAGGCCAAAGACAAAACAGCACGACTATGACACGGACGATATGTTCGTGGTCACGCTTCGCGATGCGGGCAAGGTCGCCATCATTGACGGTGCGTCGAAAGATATCATCACTGTGATCAACACCGGTTATGCGGTGCATATCACCCGGCCATCTGACAGCGGTCGATACGCTTACACCATTGGACGGGATGCCAAGCTGGTGTTGATTGATCTGTTTATGAACCCGCCACAGCGAGTTGCCGAGGTAAAAATCGGTATGGAAGCTCGGTCCGTTGAAACATCCAAGTACAAAGGATATGAAGACAAGCTTGCCATTGCAGGTGCCTACTGGCCGCCCCAGTTCGTGCTGATGGTGGGGGACACGCTGGAACCCTACAAGATTGTCTCAACCAGAGGCATGACGGTAGATACCCAGGAATTTCATCCGGAACCCAGGGTCGCGGCAATTGTGGCATCACACCAACATCCCGAGTTTATTGTTAATGTGAAGGAGACCGGCAAGGTCCTGCTGGTGGACTATACCAACCCCAAATCGCTGACCGTGTCGACCCTTGAGGCAGCCCGGTTCCTGCATGACGGTGGCTGGGATTCAACCCATCGATATTTCCTTACGGCGGCAAACAAATCCAACAAGATTGCGGTGATTGACTCTAAAGAAAGGGATGTTACGGCGTTAATTGACGTCACCGAGATTCCACACCCCGGTCGTGGCGCCAATTTTAAGGATCCAAAATTTGGACCCGTGTGGGCGACCAGTGCACTGGGTAATGCGAACATCACGGTGATTGGTACCGATCCGCGACGCAACAAGAAAAATGCCTGGCAGGTCGTGCGCAAGCTCGAGGGCCAGGGTGGAGGATCACTCTTTGTGAAGACCCACCCCGTCAGTCAGAACCTGTGGATCGATACGCCGCTCAACCCTTCGGAGGCAATCAGCCAGTCTGTAGCGGTGTTTGATCTGAAGAATCTCGACGCTGGTTATGAAGTACTACCGATCGCCGAATGGGCAAACCTGGGTGAGGGGCCGAAGCGTGTGGTGCACCCGGAATACAACAAGGCGGGAACTGAGGTCTGGTTTAGTGTGTGGAATACCAGTGACCTGCGTTCGGCGATTGTGATCGTTGATGACAAGACGCGTAAGTTGCTCAAGGTTATTGATGATCCGCGTATAGTCACGCCCACCGGCAAATTCAATATCTACAATACCCGGAAGGATGTTTACTAAACGCATCTGACAAGGTGGAAGAGAGGGCGCTCGTGTAGCGCCCTTTTTTTGTCAGCTCGATCAATGACCGTGGGGCTTTTCAGTAGCCTGCTAGTGGTTCCACCAGGGACGATCGCCAAAAGACCGAAGGTCGATTTCGTGACTCCAGGTTGATCGATGCTGGTTGGCGAGATGCAGGTATGTTTCAGCAATTTTTTCCGGCAACATCAGTCCATCATGTTCCATGCCGCGGCTTTCCCGGAGTGCCTTGAACTGCTCGGGGCCAAGCATTTTACCGAGCGTGTCCGGCGCATCGACTGCGCCATCAATCAGAATGTGCGCTATGTGAATACCCCTGGGGCCGAATTCGGCGTTCAGCGACTGGCACAACATTCGCCGACCGGCCATGGCGGCCGCGTGAGAATGCTGGCCCGCGTTGCCGCGAACGGCAGCAGTCGCTGAGGTGACCAGAAAGGTTCCGTGACCACGTTCTTCCATCAGTGGACAGATTGAAGACGCAGTACGGAACAGGGCAAAGGTGGCAAGCCGCCAGCCCATTTCAAAAGCCTTATAGGAAGTATCTTTTAAAGCACGGTTCCCGATTTGTGCCCCCAGATTGAAAACCACCACTTCGATAGGGCCGATGTCTTTTTCGGTAGCCGCGATTCTCTCTTCGAGCACATCCGGGTCAGCGGCATTGAGCAGATGACCGGAAGCATCACCGCCGTCGGCGCGAATCGCTGAAACCAGCTTATCGAGGCCTTCCTGATCACTGCGCCGACATAAAACAGAGTGGTATCCTTCAGCGGCGAATCGCCTGCCCACAGTCCCCCCAATCCCGGCACCAGCGCCGAGAACAAAGCATACTGGTTTCATTTTACTTGCTCCTTTGACAGTCCTGGACCGCGCCGGGCCCGGATTTCCCGTGGTTTTAAGAGACGCCCATCAAATGAGCGCACTGCCATGCGCTGGATCGCGCGGCCGCTCTTCCGGTCAACAAAGATCAGACGTTTTCCTTCAGCATGCGGCATGTACTTGTCACCCCACTGCGTTAGTGACAATAGCGTGGGTTGCAGGTCCCAGCCTTTTGCGGTCAGTCGGTATTCCATGCGGCCTTTTGGACCTGGAATTTTTTCAAGGATGCCTTCGACGGTCAGCTGTTTTAGACGGTTCGTTAGTACGTTCCTCGCGATCCCGAGGCTCTTTTGAAATTCATCAAAGCGGTGAATACCGAAAGAAGCATCGCGAATAATGAGAAGACTCCAGCGCTCGCCCACAATCTGCAGTGTTTGCGCGAGGGAACAATTCATGTTCTCGAAGGACGTGTGTTTCATTACGCGATTATTACTTTGTCATCGTTAAGCAAGAAGATAGTTGCATCAAGCAACTATAAGTTAGCATTGATAGTTGCATCACGCAACTTAATGAGATAATTTTTAAATTAGCCGGAACGGAGAGTCAGAAATGGTTGATCAGGAAGTTGCTGTTATCGTTGGTGGTGGACCTGGCATCAGTGCCAGTTGTGCACGACTTTTTTCAGACCGGGGAATCCGGGTCGCCATGGCGGCCAGGGACGTGGAAAAGCCTGTACTGAAAGAATTGCAAGGCGACTATGGCGTACAGCTTTATCAGTGCGATGCATCGAAACCAGAGGCGGTGGCAGAACTGTTTCGAGCAGTGAAAGCCAATCTGGGTAGTCCAAGACTGGTTATCCACAACATTGATGGTCGATCCCGGGAAATATTTCGGAAACCGATTACCGAAGCAGATCCTGATCTTGTTCTGGACCTGTTGAGGAATTCAACTTTCAGTGCGTTCCTTACCGGACAAGCGGCAGCAGGGATTATGCTCGAGCAGGCAGTCGATGAGCGCGGCTTGCGGGGTACGATTATATTCACCAACGCCAGTGCTGCCATGAAAGGCTATCCGTTAAGTGGTGCATTCGCGGCGGCATCCCATGGCAAATCCGGCCTTGCGCAGAGCATGGCGCGGGAGCTGATGCCGAAGGGTATTCATGTGGCACACGTGCCTATTGACGCGGCTATTGGCTGGACCCAGGAGGATGGTAGTCGCGCGCATCGTTTAGCGGGGACGACGGCCGATGACAATATGGCTGACCCGGATAAAATCGCCGAGGTTTACTTCCAATTACATCGACAGCATCGCTCAACCTGGGCATATGAAGTTGTGTTGCGGCCCTGGGTCGAAAACTGGTAGCCGACTAATCGGCTCCTCCATCGATGGTCCCGGCCGTACTCGCTAAATGGGTAGATGTACGTTTGATAAAACGGCCCAGGTCTTCAAGAATCAGATAACCCGATGGTACGACCAGCAAGGTCACCACAGTGGCGAACAGCACCCCGAACGAGAGGGATACCGCCATGGGTACGAGAAATTGTGCCTGAACACTGGTGTTTAGCATCAGTGGGGAAAGGCCGACGAACGTTGTCATTGAGGTCAGGATAATGGGCCGGCATCGGGAAACCGAAGCGGCCAGTACAGCATCATGGAGATCCAGCCCGTTTTCTCGGAGCTCATTTACCCGGTGCACCAGTACCAGCGATGAATTGACCACGACGCCGGATGCTGCGACGAACCCAAGTACAGACATCATGGCGAGGCCGGATACGTAACCGAAGGTTTTCATGATGAGGTGTCCCCAGATTGCACCGACGAAAGCAAACGGAATGACACTCATGATAATTAATGGCTGGCTGTAGGATTGTAGTGGAATTGCCAGCAGCGCAAAGATGATAAACAGGGCAACGAAAAATAGCGGTACAAGGCTCTGTGCTGCTTCCCCCTGGTCTGCCTGAGAACCCTCCAGGCGATAGGACACCCTCGGAAAATCCCGGGTGAGTGCCTGAATATGCCCTCGGTCTAAATCGGAGATCACTTCATTCGCCGTAATCTGGGTTCGATCAACGTCGGCCACCACATTGACTACCCGGCGACTGTCGGCGCGTCTTATGGATGAAAATCCGCGGCCAAGCTCGGCTTTGGCAACGGTTGTGAACGGCACTTCGTCTCCAGCGGGTGTGCGAATGCGCATGGAGTCCAGTGAGGACAGCGAACGCCGTTCCGCTTCTGTGTACCTGACCATGACACGAACATCATCACGCCCGCGCTGAATCCTTTGCGCCTCATCGCCATAGAACGCCTGCCTGACCTGACGAGCAAGACTCCCCAGGGTGAGTCCGAGTGCTTCCCCTTCGGGCAGAATGGATAGCTTCAACTCCTGTTTGCCTGATCTGAACGAATCCGTGATGTCGATCACACCAGGGTACCCAGCCAGTTTGAAACGCAGCTTCTCCGCCACGACTCGCAAGTCATCGACATTGTCTCCTTCGAGTTGGATGTCGATATCATTACCGGCTGTAAACAGTGAAGAGTTAAATTTCAGCTCTACTGCATCGGCAATGAGGCCATTGGCTTTTCGCCAGATATTGGCAATTTCCCGGGTTTCCAAAAATCGTGTCTGGCTTGGGCTTAACTGCATAGTGACTTCACCAAGATGTGCCGTGGCGGTTCCTGATCCTCCGCTGCTGGAACTGGGGGGACCGCGGGATGAGCTCGCATGACCGCCGACTGCGGCCATGATATGGGTGACTGGCGGGGCGTCCGCGAAGCGGGCATTGAGCTCCTCCCTGACCTTCTGGGCTGAGGCTTCCAGTTGTTTAACTGCCTCGTTAGTGGTTGCACCGCTACTGCCGAGTGGCATCGTCAGTTTCGCGATTACCTGATCTGACGCCAGCGGCGGAAAGAAAGAAAAGGGCAGGCGTCCGCTGGCAACAATACCAATTGCAGAGAGCAGTGCGACAAAGGCGAGCGCCGCTGTTACGTACCTGGCGGCGATCGCCCTGTCAGTAAACGATCGAAATTGAACATTGATAAAGCCCTCAAGTCCTGCCGAGAATCTCGCTTGCTGGCGGATTATCATATTTGCGAATGGCGCAAAATACCCGGCGAAGTGCAGCGCCAACAGTATCGAAAAGGTGCATACGACGAGCGCGATATAGGTGCGCAAATCGTTCGCAAAGCCCATCAGAATGATACCCAGTATTGGAACCAGCATCATGGAAACTTCTCCTGATGCCGATTGCACGCTGGTGTGACCGAGGTGGGCCGGCAAAATCAGCTGTGACTCAATCACTGAGAACACGAGGCAGCAGATGACGGTTGTAGCGATGACTGCCATCACCTGGCCCATGAATCCGACTCCGAACAGCAACGGCATGAACGCGGCGACGGTTGTCAGCACGCCAAATGTCACGGGGATTGTTACCTGCTGGGCGCCGATAATTGCGGCTTTTAGTTGCGGGATATGATCCTGTTGATTGGAATGTACGCTCTCACCGACCACGATGGCATCGTCCACCAGAATGCCGAGCACCAGGATAAAACCAAACAGGGAAATTGCGTCAATCGACATGCCGAGTGCATTTGTCAGGAAAATCGCCCCGAGGAACGCAACCGGTACGCCAAGACTGACCCAGAACGCCAGTCGTGGTCGCAGGAAAAGAGCGAGTAATATGAGCACCATTAGAAATCCCTGGCGTCCGCTGTTCATCAGCGTATCCAGCCGATCCTGCAGAACCGTTGAATCATCATTCCACACGGTCAGGGTAACCCCTTCAGGCAGTCGATAGCGGGCCTTCTCGATATATTGTTTGACGGTGCGACTGATGTCCTGCAAATCCTGCTCGCCCATCCTCTGCACCCGAATCAACGCGGCCGGGTTGCCGTTAAATCTCAATGTCTGGTCAGTGTCAGCGAAGCCATCGATAACGGTCGCGACATCTTCCAGATAAAGTCTTGTACCATCGGCTCTCGTTGTGATCACCAGTTTCTCAAAGTCGCGCCCCCAATAGGCCTGTCCTTTGGTACGCAGTAATATCTCACCAGCGCTGGTCTTGATGGATCCCCCGGGGAGATCAAGGGACCCTGATCTGACCGCATTCGCGACCTGGTCAAATGTCAGACCGTTGCGCCGCAGAGATGTCTCAGAGACTTCAATAGAGATCTCATACGGGCGCACATTGGAGACAGTTGCCTGGGTCACACCCGGTAGCGCGGTTATGTCGTCACGAACCTGCTGGCCGAGTTCTTTCAGGGTACGTTCGTCCGCAGGACCGGTGATTGCGATATCGAGAACGTTTCGAATGTTGGTAACCAGATTGACGATGGGTTGTTCAGTTTCTTCTGGAAATGTGTCAATGGAATCAACCCGATTTTTAACATCGTCCAGCGCCTTGGCTTCATCGGCATCCTCATAGAGTTCGACGGCGACGGTGCAGAGTCCCTCGTTGGCAACCGAGGTTATCTCCTTGACGCCCTCAATACCCTCGAGTTCTTCTTCGATTCGAACGCACACACCTTCCTCAACTTCCTCGGGTGCTGCACCCAGATAAGGTACCGAGATGCTGATGACTGGTATCTCGATATCAGGGAATGATTTCATTGGCATGAGTGGCATGCTCACCAGACCGGCGAGAATAATTAGCCCCATCAGCAGGTTGGCAGCGACGTGGTTGTTAGCAAACCATGCAATGACTGGCTTCATGATGCAGCGACACCCTGAGACTGATCAGGGACTGTCGGGCGTACACTCATCCCTTCAATGGCATTTGTGAGTGTTGAAATACAAATTGTTTCACCTTGCTCAAACCCGCTCGTGATGTAGATGTGTTCATCAACGAAGCGCAGGATATTCACATTTCGAAATTCAAGGCGATTATCCTGATTGATGACATACACCTGGTTGCCTGATTGCAGGGCGGAACGGGGAATGACAAATACGTTATCGACATGTCTGCCGATAATTTCAGCCTCAACGAACAGACCCACCGCGAGCGGTGGCTTGTTCTGAATCTGCAGGTAGGGAGATTGTACCTGGGCAATGACGTGGAGCATTCGCGTTTGCGGGTCCAGTTCACCCTCGGTTCTGACGATTTTTCCGACCCAGGTATGCAGGTTGCCGCCAAAGCTGGCGCGCAACTCGGCTACGGGTTCGTTTCTGTCCATTGAGCCGCCGTTGCCCAGCGGCAGATCAAGGTAGGCAAGTTCACTGTCCTGGATTGGCAGACGAACTTCTGCATAGTCGGTGGCATAGAGATTAGCCACGGATATCCCGCGACTGACAAACTGACCCACATCCACCCGTTCACTGCGCACGCGACCTTCATAGGGTGCGCGTACCTCGGTCCTTGCCAGGTCCCGCGTCGCCTTCTCGATTCTGGCTTTGACTTCCCGAATATTGGCCTCACCAACCTTCAGTCGGTTCAGAGCATCGTCCTGTTGCGATGCACTGGTTGACTGTCTCCTGGCGAGATCTGTTTGTCTGATATGCCCCTTCCTCGCATTGATTAGCTCACTCTCGGCAGAGGCAAGCGCGGCTCGAGCCTGTTCAAGCGCCAGTTCGTAGTCCAGTGGGTCTACCCTGAAGAGCACTTCGTTGGCCTTGAAGAAACCACCCGAGACCATTGAAGGTGAGAGCTCAACAACGCGTCCTGAGACCTCCGGTATCAGTTCACTTTCAGTTCTTGGAGATACGGTTCCGTGGGCGATGGCCGTCATCTGGACAGTCTGTGACGCGGCCAGCCAGGAGCGGACCAGCGGAGCGTCTGGTGGTGGCGGTTGTTGTTCCAGCCTGGGACCGGTCGCAACAATACCTGCTGCCAGAGCGAAACCTGCGATGACGATGGCGATGGGTAAAAGAATTTTTCTCAAGGTAGTTCCTCACGACCGGTTTCATGACCAGGTTGTTCGATGCCGGCAACACAAAAATCAAGGAGATGCTCCAATCCATCTTCGGGATTTTCGCGACCGGGTTCGGTTCCAAGCGGCGTGCCGATCAGCAACAGTTGGACCATGGCGCCAATGACAAAATGCAGGCGCCATTGCAGTTCACTCCGGGTGACATCCGGGTGAACTGCGTTGAGCTCAGTCAGAAAGGCGCTGGCAACTTCCATAAATTGTTCTTCCAGAATCGGTCTGCTGATCGTCTCGGGTTCCGAAAATACGCGACCCAACATCCGCGGCAGGTGACTGACAACCGCTTCACTCCTGAGCGGGCCAAAGAACACCGCCATGATCGAGCGTGTTGTCAGCGGCTGGCTCGCAGCTTTTAGACTTGCAAGTCCTGCCAGTCTTGCCTCGTTGATAGGATCGATGCGACGGTGAAAAACCGTGCTCAGCAAGTGCTTCTTTGAACCAAAGTGATAGTGGGTTGCAGCCAGGTTCACGTCCGCGGCCGAGGCGATTGCGCGGAGCGAAGTCGCTGCGTAACCGCGCTCAGCAAACAACATTTCAGCTGCATTGAGAATTCGCGCCTGGGTGTCTGGTTGCTGTTTATCCCTATGATCTGCCTGCCGACTCATATTTTTCATTCAAACGACCGTTTTAATTGTCGCCAAATTACAACTTCGGACTCGGCTATGTCAAGTTTTTGTCAGGTGACGCATCGCGAACGGAGGTCCTTCCCAGGGAGCAAACCGGCCTGAAAAGTCCAGCCTTTGCGAGTAACCGGCTGCATTGTCAATGTCCTCACTATCGCCCTATAGTAAGGCTCACCCTGACTGTAGAGTTCAACATGTCCAAAATAATGATAACTGGCACGAGCAAAGGCATCGGCTATGACGCGGCGCTGAGCCTGGCCCGTGGCGGGCACGAGGTCATTGCCACCATGCGAAATCCAAATTCCTCGAAACTCGGCGAAATAGTCGCAAAGGAATCGTTACCGGTTGAAATTTACCCGATGGATGTGGATGACAATGATTCGGTTGTGGATGTTTTTGCCAGGGCGGGTGCACCGGATGTGCTGATCAACAATGCAGGTATTCTCAGCTATGACACTATTGAGGATGAATCGCAGGAAAATTTCGAAGCGATCATGAACACCAACTACTTCGGTGTGGTGCGTTGCTGCAAGGCAGTAATTCCTGAAATGCGTGAAAACCGATCCGGTTGCATCATCAACATTGGTTCTGTTGCGGGGATCATCGCGGTTAGCCCCAGTGCGGCCTATTCCGGGTCAAAGTTTGCGCTGGAAGCCTTCTCCGAGGTCATGGCTCAGGAAATGCGACCTTTTGGTGTCCGGGTGTACCTGGTTCAGCCTGGAATTATTGCAACGCCCATGGCAACCACGGAATTTCCGATGCCAAAGTCAGATAGCGAGTATCTGAATGGGGGGCGCATCACGGCGCTGTTCAAGTTTGCAGAGCAGGGAGAGGCGCCCACCACACTGGTGACCGACAAGCTGACGAGTTTGATTGAAGGAAACAGTCCTCACCTGCGTCATCCGGTTGGCCCGGATTCGCTGATTTTTCTCGGTTATCGAGCCAGTGTTGGCGATGATCGCTTTATTGCTGCCTGGGGTGCATCGACGGACGATGAATTTCTGGAGAGAACCAGGTCAGACATGTTAATTGACCTCGGGCCTTTTATGCCCTAGCCGAATGTTCTACACGACTCGCGAGTAGCGGGAAACCGGGCTGGCTTGCTGGCTTAAGTAACGGTCAAACACCATGCAGATATTGCGGATAAAATAGCGACCTTTCTCTGTGACCGTTATCTGCTCATCGTCCATGGTCAAAAGCCCGTCAGATACCATATCGTCCATGGCTGCCAGTTGGTCGGCGAAGTAGGATTTAAAGTCGATATCAAAATGGGTCGCTACGCTTAAGTAGTTCAGCTCAAACTGACAGATGAGGGATCTGATCACGAAACTTCTGATGATGTCGTCCTCATCCATGCGAATCCCTTTGACGACCGGTAACCTGCCGGCCTCGATTGAAGCCTGGTAGGCAACCATTTCCTTCTCGTTCTGCGAATAGCTATGGCCAATGTGACTGATGGCGGTGACTCCGAATCCAATCAGATCAGTCTCTGCATGAGTGGAGTAACCCTGAAAATTTCGCTGCAAAGTGCCGGCCACCCGGGCAATGTTGAGTTCGTCATCGGGTTTTGCGAAGTGATCCATACCGATATAGACGTAGCCTTCGCTGAGCAGCCGGTCAATACAAAGACGCAGGATTCCGAGCCGTTCGTTGGCGGTCGGCAGGTCGGTCGTCAGTATTCGCCGCTGCGGCGAGAATCGGTCCGGCAGATGGGCATAATTGTAAATTGAAATGCGTTCCGGCGAGAGCAGGCAGACCTGGTCCAGGGTTCTGGAAAAGGAATCCCTGTTCTGGTGGGGAAGCCCGTAGATCAGGTCAACGGAGATCGATTTAAAACCATAGCGTCGCGCGGCATCCACGACTGATCTCGTATCCTCGAATGGCTGGATCCGATTTACTGCTTTTTGCACGATGGGATCAAAATCCTGGATGCCGAATGAGATGCGATTGAAGCCACATTCCCGGAGGTGCCTGATGCGACCCGCATCCACGGTTCTTGGGTCCACTTCTATACCAAATTCACCCTGATCGTCGCTGGCCAGGTTAAAGCAGGCGTTTGTCTTCGCCATCAGCTCCATCATCTGTTGATCGGTAAGAAACGTCGGTGTTCCGCCGCCCCAATGCAGTTGCGTGACCGTTCTGCCGGAGATTAAGTCGCGATACAGCTCGAGTTCTGTGTACAAATGTGCCAGATATTCAATCGCGGGTGCTGTTTTACGGGTAACGATTTTGTTACAGGCACAGTAGTAGCAAAGGGTTGCGCAGAACGGCAGGTGGAAATAAAGGGACAGATCGGAGTCGCGAAATGGTGATTCGGCGATTGCGGAACGCAGGTCAGACGGAGTGAAATCCTGGAACTGCAAGGCAGTCGGGTAAGACGTGTAGCGGGGCCCACTCACATTGTACTTCGCGGTAAGCTCTGCCGGTATGTTTACGGAGCCTGAAGCTGTTGTTAGTTTTTTCATCACTGCCTCTCAACCTCACGCGAATCGTTTCAGCTCACGTCTGGCGATTACCATCTTGTGGACTTCGTCCGGTCCATCGGCGATGCGCAGTGCGCGACCGTGTCGCCACATCCCGGCAATGGGTGTGTCATCCGAAACTCCGAGAGCACCGAGGCATTGAATCGCGCGATCAAGGACCTGCATCATCATGTTGGGAACTACCACCTTGGTCATCGACAATTCCTGACGGGCATTGTGCTTGCCCGCAGTATCCATCTTCCAGGCGGCGTATTGGGTCAGCAGTCGTGCCTGGTCAATTTCCATACGCGAGGTAGCCACCCATTCCTGGACAAACTGTTTTTCGCTTAATTTACCACCGAAAGTCTCACGACTGTTTGCGTGCTTGCACATAATCTCAAAGGCACGTTCGGCCATGCCGATGGCGCGCATGCAATGGTGAATACGCCCCGGTCCCAGTCGTGCCTGGGCGATCATAAATCCGCCGTGTTCCGGGCCGAGCAGATTAGCCGCCGGAACCCGGCAATCGTTGTATTGAATTTCACAATGACCGCCGCCTCCGGTATGACCCATCACTGATACCGGACGGATGAGGTCAAATCCCGGCGTATTTGTTGGTACCAGTAACATGGAAGCACGTTCATGGGGACCGCCTCTGGGATTGGTGACGACCATGACTATCGCGAAATCAGCACCGATGGCGCCGCTGGTAAACCACTTGTGACCATTGATGACGTAATCATCACCATCACGCACAGCGGTGGTACGAAGACCCGTTGGATCGGCGCCTGAAGAATCAGGCTCGGTCATTGAAAAGCAGGACCTTATCTCTCCTTCCAGCAGCGGTGTCAGGAAACGTTGTTGCTGCGCAGGGGTGCCGAACTCGGCCACGATTTCTGCATTACCGGTATCGGGTGCCTGACAATTAAAAACCCGTGGAGCGATAGCGCTGCGTCCCATGTGTTCGCACAGGATGGAGTAGTCGTGGTTGCTGACACCAGCGCCCCATTCGGGATCAGGCAGATACAGGTTCCAGAGTCCGAGCTGTTTTGCTTCACTGCGAAGCGCTGCGATTGTTGGTGGATCTTCGCCATTTGCGGTG
>JAJFKA010000194.1 GCA_021773555.1 Gammaproteobacteria bacterium | reverse complement strand
GAAAACCCAGAGCTTCCTTGTCGGCATGCCCACATAACGCGAATCTGTTTCGAGCGCAAAGGCAATATCGGCAGTAAATTTTTGGAATACCGTTCAAGGCTCCGGCGTCTCCTGGTCGCGCCGGAGCCATTTTCACTCACTGTAAGGTTGCAACGATGCAATCAGCAGTCTTCCCACTAACATCTAACATCCGCACTAACCAGTTCGGTTCTGCTCTCCCGGACAGTATCGTCAAATTTCACAATCAATACATTCTACAATCCGTTATAGCGGTTTCGCAGGATTACCTACGACAATAGTACTTGGCAGAACATCTCGAATTACAACTGCTCCTATGCCAACTAACACATCGTCACCAATAGCGACGCGTTGTTTTACACATGAGTTTGGAGCAATTCTTGAACGCTTGCCTATTTTTACATACCCCGAAATTTCCGCACAGGCGATAACGAGCGCATCGACATCAATAAAGCAGTCGTGTGCAATATGTACAAGGTTGTCAATTTTTGCACCATCATTGATTATAGTATCGTTGACGATTCCCCTAACCACACAGGAATTTGACCCAATCTCCACGTTATTTCCGATAAGAACACCTCCCACATGGGGTTGCTTCATTAGAACGCCATCTTTGTTTCTAAAGAAGCCAAACCCATCTCCTCCAATTGAGGTATGAGTACGAATCAGGCAATTCGAACCAATCCGAGTTCCAGAATGTATAACCACGTTGTGTTCCAGTATCGTGCCGGGACCGATTTTTACATCATCCTCAATCACGACATTTTCACCAACGCTGACCGTATCGTCTATTTGCCCACCAGGGTGGTATTTATGGAAGCCGACGGTTTGTTGAACAAGGGTAACAACTGAACTAATCATCTCCTGCGGATTGTCTACTAAGATACAACGATAACCGTCAATGTTCGATCTAGACATTAGCACCAGCCCAAGTTGTTTTTTTGGAAGTGGTCCTGCAACGTAGTCACAAAGACTATTTGCTTCAGCAGCATTCGAATCTGAAATCGAACCTATCATTAAGCCATCCGCAGGTTCGACCAGCCCTAGATGCTTTAGTAGTCGCTCTAGTGGTAGTGCTTCGTTAAATTTATTGCTCATGAATACCTCACTTTTTCTATCCAATTATTTGTGCCGTTTCAATTAGTCAGCCCCAAAAGTGTCCATAATTTTAAGGCTCTTCGATGCTCTCGGTCTCTCAGTAACGTATCGAGCTAACCAATTGTTGCAGGAGTAATGTGCCAGAAAATTTTCCAAGTTGTAAATGGCGATCGACCGGCGGCTCTATTGACGCGCGGTATATTTGTAGCGATTATTGTTGCGTATCTGAGTCGACCAGCGGTGTCCATTGAGTGATGGTACCTTCCTTAAAACATAAGAACCCGAAGCTTCTTGGCTTGCAAATTCAGGTTACCGATGGATCGGTTAATCGCGCCAGTAACAATTATCTCACGACCGGTTTGGTACACCATTTAAAGCTTCGATAAGTGCATCACAAACATCGTCTTGTTCGGAGTGCTTAAGATACGCATGCATTGGTAAGCTGAGAACCTCGCTACAAAGAACTTCGCTATTCGGCACTATGGCCGTTTCATCCTGCACAGCCGGTTGTCTGTTTAGTGGGACTGGGTAATGAACCGCAGTCGGAATACCTTGTTCTGCAAGGAACCTGGCGATCCGGTCGCGATTGGGAACCCTAATCGTATACTGGGCATAAACGCTCAGGCTGTCGGGTCGGACAAAAGGCGTCGCTACCGCTGCTACCGTTCCCAACCTATTGTTGTAGTAATTTGCAACGAGGTTTCTCTGAGCAATTTCATTGTCAAAAACGGTCAGTTTCGCCAGCAGGATCGCGGCCTGCATTGTATCGAGGCGACTGTTCAAACCCAAAATCTCGTGAAAGTATTTCTCTCGCTGACCATGGCGTGCGATCAATCTCACTTTCTCTGCCAGGTGATCATCCTGTACGAAAACAGCGCCGCCATCTCCGAAACATCCAAGCGGTTTCGTTGGGAAAAAACTCGTACACGCGATCGTTGTTAGATTACATGACTTGCCGTTTTTGTATGTCGCGCCAAGGCTTTGGGCACTATCTTCAATCACAGCCAGTTGGTGCTTTTCAGCAATACGGTTGATAGGAAGAAAATCGGCGCATTGCCCGAATAGCGAAACCGCAATGATAGCCCTCGTACGCGGTGTAACCAGTATCTCCAAAGCGGTGGCATCAATGTTCGATGTATTGAGTTCAACATCGCAGTAAATTGGTTGTGCGCCAACCAAAGCCACTGCCGATGCTGTAGCAATGTAGCTAAAAGCCGGAACAATGACCTCGTCACCCGTGCCCACCCCTAATGCCATTAGGGCGATTACCAATGCGTCGGTGCCGCTAGCGCAAGTGACGCAGTTAGGCACCCCCGTATACTCGACGAGTGCCTTTTCCAGTTTCTCAACCTCAGGGCCAAGTATAAATTGACCATGGGACATAACATTGTTTAGCGCTTCTTCAAACTGATTACCAAGAAGGTCGCGCTGGGCTTCAATATCAAAAAATTTCATATTGCGAATGCTTAGGTAGGTTATTTAGAATTTAGGGCGAAGTTTTGTGTCTTGCTGCGTGATAGCTCATCCCCAGATTTACAATGTACAGCAAAGCGTAGGCATAGCCATATACGGTGACTGTCAGCAGGGCGGTATCTTGGAATAAGGGTCCGATAAACACCAGCAAAGTTACCAGTAACAGTCCAAGTTGCCAGAAAAAATCCTGTCCCTGTCGTTCAGCGATAACAAACGAATAGCTGAGTGGACTGGCAACAAAACGCAGATAGAACATAAGTGCAAGTGCACTCGCGTAGGAGCCCGACGCCTTCCATACTTCACCAAAGAACATCGCAAACAGTGTTTCACCAATTGTTGCAATAGCCAAAGCAGGAACCAGACCAACTACGGCTAAAAGACCGAGTGTTGTTAAGTATACGCTCGAAAATTCGCTTTTTTCCCTCTTTTCACGTGCTCCCTGTTCCTTGAAGACATCGAGAAATGGGCCGCTTAGCAGCGCCAAGGGCCCCGCTACAACTCTTTGCATTAGTGCAAACAGACCGGCCTCCGCGACACCATAGGTTGCGCCTAAAAGAATCACCGGGAGTCCATTTGAGAGCGTGTTCATCAGCCCTGATGGTGTAGAGATTAGGGGGAACTTTCGATACCGGCGAAGAAGACTTTTAGATAGCTGTACGATCTCTCGGGTTGTTAGCTCCGCCAACTGTCCCCTGGGTCCATGTGAGGTTAAAAAAAAGGATCTGGTCAATACAGTCACACCAACGAGTTGCCCGAGTATGTGACCCGCCACCAGGCCAACTTGCGCAGTTCCGGCGACACCAAAAGATATCTGTCCAGTGGTAATACCTGCCGCTTGGGCAGGCCGGGCAATCGCAATTGACTGAAAACGTGCGCGAAACAGATTCCAATACGTAAGGCTGGAGTAGATTGCAGTGAGGAAAACACAAAATGTTCCCAGCGTGACTAAGTTTGGGTCCAGAAAATTGAGATAGTTGAGGTCCGTTTCAAGCAGAGAAAAACCTATCGCGAGGGTAACAAGTGAACCCATGATCGCAAAAACAACCGTGAGATAAAAGATAACTAAAGACTCAGTCTCGTTTGTCGGGAGACTAATTGCGAATTCCATACGTAACGTAACAATCAATGCAAAGGGGACGACCAACGCCATAAGCTGGGCGAAATAGCCAAACTCCCCTGGTGAAAACAGTCTTGTGATCACCATACTGCCCACAAGATAAACCAATTGAGCCGAAATTGTTCCTGCAAAAAGCACCCCGATGCTACTGAGGTACTTGTAGAGGTTTCCGCGTTTGGCTATGAACTGACTGACACCCACCTGTAACCTCACTCCTCAATCGTTTCTAGGGTCAGAACCAATACTCTTGTGTTTATCATATTCATCTGTCGAGGATGATTCCTCAATTTATCTGTAATCGTATTTCATTCGTGACTAGATTCAGAGAAAACGCACCAGGGCTACTTGATCCTGAGGTTAGCGATTCACCCAACGAATATCGCGACATGCTAGGATTCACTTCAGACTCTTGCACGCGCGGCTTCGCTCACGGCCGAGGTTACTGACTCTCCTAGCAATCGAGCTCTCCGATAGTCAATACAATGAATTAAGTCTCCGGACATTGCTGCGTCATAGTGCTGTGCCGTGGCACCAGCCAATATTTCAGGTCGAACTGCCTGACTCAATAGTCTTGGCAAAGGGTGTAATCCAAATAAAATTTGGCCTCGCACTCCCAACGATATCAATACTGAACTCGCTGATACCCAATCTCCGGAGCTACTGCTCAACACCGTACTTTTTCGCCCGCTTAAACACCGCATACGTATACGCCACCTGAAACAACAAAAACGGCACAAACACCAGCATCCGCTCATTACCCGGGATGTTGATCAACCAGATTGCCCCCAGGCCCTGCAGGAACACCATGCAATACTGGGTCAGTACGACCTCGAGGTGACTGTAGCCGCTTCTGTTTAGCAACTGGTAAAGGTGGGTTCGATGCGCTTCGGTAACCTTGTCACCATTTACCAGTCTGCGAAAGAAAGTAAACGATGTGTCATAGATGAAGTTAAACATCAGCAGTGGCATCACCAGAAAAGAGGTCCTTGACTCATCGTACCTTGCGGCAATAATCGCCAGCACCGCAAATACAAAACCAAGGAACGCGGCGCCCACATCACCCAGAATAATCTTCGCGGGTGGGTAGTTCAGAAAGAGGAAGCCCAGGGCTCCGGCAAGCAGTGAATAGCTGATGATGTACACAAACGAGCTTCCTTGATGGAACGTAATCACCATAAAAAACAGGCTGGCAATCACCGCCACTCCACCCGCCAGGCCGTCTAGCCCATCCATAAAGTTGTACGAATTGGTGAGCCCCAGTATCCAGAAGAACGAGATAAGGTAGCCCAGCCAGCCGAGGCTGACGTCACCGAATATTGGCATTGAGAGTTCATCCAGGACGATGCCAAAGTAGAGCACCACCAGCACAGCAATCATGTGGGTGAACGCCTTGACCAGAGCGGTCTGCTCAGAAATATCGTCGACCAGTGAAATAACAGACATCAGCAGCGTCGAGAATACAAATCCCAGCAACAGTGGCTGGTCTATTGAATCCAGTTCCCCCGTTAGCCACGTGGCAATCATGCCAATGAAGAACGTGATAACAATTGAAACACCGCCGGCGCGGGGAATGGCCTTGGTGTGCGATGAACGATGGTTGGGTTCGTCCATAATCTGCACGAAGCGGCGCATGGACCAGGTGATCCCGAAGGCGACAATGGTCATCACCGTGCCGAACAGGATGTGCAGATAGAGTTCCGGGTTATACATGGTTGCGCTTAACTATTGTCTGCAAGGATCTACCCGCACCGGGGACTACTTCGGAATCGCAGTATACCGGTTCACTACGCCGTTGCGAATTTTCCGACCGGTTTTAACCCGGCCGGGACGGATGCACCAGTTTTCGCACCGTGCCTCTCGGCACGAGTTGCCAGGCACGTTCGTGAAGATAGTAAATACCGAACTTGAGCACAAATTCGATGCTGCCAATCATCACCGCGGTGTCAATTTCCCCGGTGATAAAGTAGGCAATCAGACCGGTGGTAAGTGTCGCGACGATGCGCCAGGAAAACGCTTTCAGCAGGCTGCGCAGATGCGATTCTTTCAAGGGTTCGACAGCACTGACGGAACCGGTCTGCTCTACACCCACTTCAATATCTCCTTGATACATTCCTCAACGGACATCTCATCGCCATTGAGTTCCAGTTCGGCGTGTTCCGGCGCTTCATAATCGCTGTCGATACCGGTGAAATGGGGGAGTTCGCCTTTGCGGGCTTTTTTATAGAGCCCTTTCGGGTCTCTCGCCTCGGCGGTTTCCAGGGACACATTCATAAATATCTCGACAAATTCATCCGGCTCCAGCAATGATCTCGCCATATCCCGTTCGGAGCGAAAAGGTGAAATAAATGCAGTGAGTACCACCAGACCTGCATCAACCATGAGTTTGGCGACCTCGGCAACCCGGCGAATGTTTTCGATCCGATCTGCGTCGGTAAATCCCAGGTCTTTGGTGAGACCATGGCGGACGTTATCGCCATCCAGGATGTAGGTGTGCACACCCCTTTCGTGCAGGACCTGCTCCAGTGCATTGGCGATGGTGGATTTTCCGGACCCGCTTAAGCCAGTGAACCACAGCACCTTACCGCGATGCCCATTGAGTTTCGCGCGTGCTTCCTTGTTGACCACCAAGGGCTGGCGGTGGACGTTCTGGGCGCGTCGCAAGGCAAACTTGATCATGCCCGCACCGACGTTTGCGTGGCTATAGCGATCAATCAGCACGAACGCACCCATGGCTTTGCAGGATTGGTAGGATTCAAACGGGATGGATTTATCCAGGCTGAGAGTCACCTCGGCAATCTCGTTCAGCTCCATGGATCGGGATGAGAGCTTCTCAAATGTGTTGATGTTGTATTTGAATTTAATGTCGGTGATCGTCGCATTGACGCGTGCCGTGCCAATCTGCATCCAGTAGGATCGGCCGACAAAGCCCTGCTCCTGGTCCATCCACACTACCGTGACCTCAAACTGATCGGAGACTTCACACGGGTCCTCAGCCGCCACCAGTACATCGCCACGGGACACATCAATCTCCCGGTCAAGCGTCAGGGTTATCGCCTGGTCTGCCACTGCCCGGTCAAGACTGTCCTTGTAAAGCACAATATCTTCAACACTCGCTATCTCACCGGAAGGCAGTGCCCGAATTTTTTGGCCTTTTGCGATGGTGCCGGAGACAACCGTGCCGGAATATCCACGGAAGTCCAGGTGGGGTCGATTCACCCATTGCACCGGAAAGCGGAATGGATGTTCGAGCTGCGAGTGACCCACTTCCACCGTTTCAAGAAAACCAAGCAGGGTGGGTCCCGAATACCAGTTGGTGCGACTGGAACGTTCGATCACATTATCCCCCTTGAGCGCAGACAAGGGGATTTCGGTGATGCTCTGGAAAGTCAGTTGGCTGGCAAATTCACGATAGGATTCAACAATGTTGTCGAACACCTGTTTATTAAAGTCGACGAGGTCCATTTTATTCACCGCCAGCACCACGTGCCGAATACCGAGCAGCGAAGCTATAAACGAATGTCGCCTGGTCTGGGTTAAGACCCCTTGAGAAGCATCAATCAGGATAACGGCGACATCGGCCGTTGAAGCACCCGTCACCATATTGCGGGTGTACTGTTCATGGCCGGGGGTATCGGCGACGATAAATTTCCGGCGATCGGTATTAAAAAACCGGTAGGCGACATCGATGGTAATCCCCTGCTCCCGCTCTGCCGCGAGGCCATCGACGAGCAGAGCGAAATCGATGTCTTCGCCCTGGGTACCCACTTTTTTGGAATCGCTTTTCAGGGAAGTGACCTGATCCTCGAAGATCAGTTGTGCCTCGAACAGCATCCTTCCTATCAGCGTGCTCTTGCCGTCATCAACGCTGCCACAGGTGATAAACCGGAGGAGATCGAGACCGGTCTGGTTTTCGATATAGGCATCGACGCGTTCCTGGATTTCGTGATCCGAGGCTTCCTTGTGGGCGGCAGTGGCCATTAGAAATACCCCTCTTGCTTTTTCTTCTCCATGGAACCGGAGGAATCCGAGTCGATGGCTCTGCCCTGACGTTCACTGGTTCTGCTCTGCAACAGTTCGAGGACGATGGAGGAGAGATTGTCCGCATCGGATTCGATTGCACCGGTCAGTGGGTAACAGCCCAGGGTGCGGAATCGTACCCGCTTAATCTGGATTTCATCATCGGGAAACAGCTTGATCCGATCATCATCAACGAGCATCAGCATGCCGTCACGCTCAACCACGGGTCGCTCAGCCGCATAATAGAGCGGAACAATAGGAATCTGTTCACGATAGATGTATTGCCAGATATCCAGTTCCGTCCAGTTGGACAACGGGAAAACCCGAATGCTTTCGCCTTTGGTTTTCGAGCCGTTATAAAGGTTCCACAGTTCCGGGCGCTGATTCTTGGGATCCCAGCGGTGGGTGGTGGTGCGAAACGAGAATACCCGTTCCTTCGCGCGACTTTTCTCTTCATCACGCCTGGCGCCCCCGAAGGCGACATCAAATGCGTATTTGTCCAGCGCTTGCTTGAGACCCTCGGTTTTCATGACATCGGTATGCAAGGCACTACCGTGATCAAACGGATTGATATTTTTCTCAATACCCTCCGGATTAATATGCACGATCAGGTCCATCCCGCTATCCCGGGCCATCTGATCCCGGAATTGATACATCGCCTGGAACTTCCAGCGCGTATCCACGTGCATTAACGGGAATGGTGGGGGACTCGGATAGAACGCCTTCCTCGCCAGATGCAGCATCACCGACGAGTCTTTGCCGACGGAGTAAAGCATGACGGGATTTTCCGCCTGGGCCATGACCTCGCGAATGATGAACATGCTATCGGCTTCGAGTCGGTCAAGATGAGACAGGCGATCATCCACACTGGACCTGGAGTGGACGATGCCGGGAACACGCAACTCACCGGTTTCACGGTAGGCAACGGTGCCGGCGCGCAGGGTTTTCCCCGAAGGCAGGCTGAAATCGTGGCTATTATTGTCCTCGACCAACCGCCTGATCCGTGCGGTGATCGCGCCATGGGGCCAGATGATAAGGTTTTTGTCCCCTGCCATTGCAGCAAGTGCCGCAATCAGTGAGGGATTATCCTGGGTGTCCTGAATTTCTTGGGTGTCCTGAATTTCTTGCGTGTCCTGAAATTCCGGTGAGGGATTATCCTGGGTGTCCTGAAATTCCTGGGTGTCCAGAAATAGCCAGCGTCGGCCACCGCGACCATCATTGCCGAACAGGACCACGTGCTCGCCGTGCTGGTGTTGCTGGATCACCAGGGACAACCAGCGTTTTTTTCGGGCGATCTGCTCAAAATGCGCTACAACCTGGTGTTTTGGCTCGCGATCGAATTCATCCCGGATCTCATCCGTCTTAAGTGTCGGCGGTAACAACCCGGATACCTCCAGCATGCGTTCGGTTGCACGCAATGACTGATCAGGCGAGGTCTCGAGGATTAATTGATGGATCGCACTAGTATCCCAGGGCTGAAGATTTCCGTCTGGGTCGAGGCGATTGCTGTGCGCTTCCGCGGGCAGGGTTGTCATAGGCAGGCTCATTGTCGCAATTTGCCTATTATTCAGATATTCACGCTATTTTTCAAAGGAAAAAACAGAAAACACCGAGAACGGTCGCAATTTATACATATTGCGACTGAGGCTGGCTTATCTGGGTAGAGGCCGAGACCGCCTGCCAATCCCGATGTATTCGAGACCATGATTGTGAACCAGCGCTGGTTCAAACATATTACGACCGTCGAAAATAAGCTTTTCCTTCAGCGAGCCGAGTAGTTTGAAGTCCGGCTGCCTGAACATTTTCCACTCGGTCATGATTATGAGTGCGCTCGACTGCTGAATATCCTGGTAGGGACTATCAAGAAAATCGACCGAGGAGAGTTGCTCGGGTGCCAGAGCCAGCCGGGTCGATTCGCTGGCTTGTGGATCATAGACCCGGATTCTGGCATTTCTGGCGACAAGCGCACTGATCAGTGTGATCGCAGGTGCTTCGCGCACGTCATCGGTTTCAGGCTTAAATGCGAGACCCCAGACCGTGAACGACAGGGATGATAAGTCTTCCCCAAAGTGTGCAACGATTTTATCAACCAGCACAAGCTTCTGGCTGCGATTGCGGTCTTCCACTGCCTGGAAGATGCGCGGTTCAACACCAACCTCTCCCGCCATGTTGATCAAGGCACGTACGTCTTTCGGGAAGCACGACCCACCATACCCGCTGCCGGGATAAATAAACGAATAGCCTATCCGTGGATCTGACCCAATTCCTTTGCGGACATTCTCGACATCGACACCATAATGATCACACATCAACGCAATTTCATTCATGAACGATATCTTGGTCGCAAGCATCGCGTTGGCCGCATATTTGGTCATCTCGGCATCACGTACCCCCATATACTGGATCTTGTCATGATTACGCGAGAAGGGTGTATACAATTCGCGCATCATTTCGCGACTCGACTCGACTTCCGAGCCGATCACGATACGATCCGGTGTCATGAAATCCTTAATGGCATCACCCTCTTTCAGGAACTCAGGATTACTCACCACGTCGAATTCAATCGCCTCACCACGGTCCGCAAGTGCCAATGCGATAGCCTCGCGCACCTGGTCCGCGGTGCCCACCGGTACCGTGCTCTTGTCAACAACAACAACCGGATGCACCAGGCACTCACCAATCTCCTTCGCCACTTTAAGTACATGACTAAGGTCAGCACTGCCATCTTCATTAGGGGGCGTACCAACAGCGATAAAGACGATGCTCGCGTCAAGTAGCGCAGAATTCAGGTCGTTGCTAAACCGAATTCGACCCGATGCGCGGTTACGTTTCAGCAAATCATCCAGACCAGGTTCATGGATGGGAACAATACCCTGATCAAGCTGGGCAAGTTTCTTTTCATCAATATCTACGCAAGTAACATCATTGCCCATTTCCGCAAAACATGTTCCGGTAACCAGGCCAACGTAACCTGTGCCTATTACGGCGATTCTCATGGCTCTTTACTCGGGTAATTTTCACCGTTGTCGTAATAAGCGGAGTAAACGAAATTGGTGGCTTCAACAAACCCCTGGATGCTGCCGCAGTCCAGGCGTCGTCCTTTAAATTTGTAGGCGAGTACCATGCGTTTCTTCGCCTGCTCTGCGATTGCATCGGTTATTTGTATTTCACCGCCACGGCCGGGTGGCAGTGTATGAAGAATGTCGAAAATGTCGGGGGTCAGGATGTAGCGGCCGATAATGGCCAGATTGGTAGGCGCGTCTTTTGGGTCTGGCTTCTCCACCATACTGGAGACCTTGAACAATCCCTCCTGGATTTCCGTGCCGTCGATGACGCCATAATTCTGGGTCTGGTCCATCGGAACTTCCTCAATGGCCACAATCGAGCAATGATACTCCTGATAGAGCTTGACCATTTGTTTGAGCACACCATCACCGTCGTTGGCACAAAAGTCATCCGCCAACAATACGGCGAAGGGTTCATCTCCTATTAGTGTCTGGCCCGTGAGAATTGCGTGCCCCAGGCCTTTCATCTCGACCTGGCGCGTATAGGAGAATGTGCAGGTATCTATGATGCTGGAAATACCTTCCAGCAACTGCTCCTTCGGCGTACCAGAAATCTGATGCTCCAGTTCATAGGAAATATCGAAATGGTCCTCAATCGCCCGCTTACCACGACCGGAAACAAAAGCAATATTGGTAAGTCCCGCTTCGATCGCCTCTTCGACGCCATACTGCACCAGCGGTTTGTTAACAATCGGTAACATCTCTTTGGGCATTGCCTTAGTTGCAGGCAGGAAACGGGTTCCATAACCGGCTGCGGGAAACAAGCATTTCGATAAAGTATCTCTGGCCACGTGTAATCTAACTCCATAATAGAAAATTTTTGATAGGACCAGGAAAAATACATGGCCGCGCCACCTTTTCTCTCGTGCCTCTTCTAAAAACGGTCTGTCACTGACGCCGAGGAAGGTTATACGGTCAAGTTTGAACCGTCCGCGTCACGCGTTAATCCGGTACTCGTCCGTAGTGATCTTCGAGACGAATGATATCATCCTCACCCAGGTAACTGCCTGACTGCACCTCAATTATTTCAAGCAGGACATCGCCGGCATTCTCAAGACGGTGTACTGCTTGCACCGGGATGTAGGTCGATTCATTTTCATTGAGGTCAAATATTTCATTGTTTCTGGTGACCCTCGCCACACCGCCAACGACTGTCCAATGTTCGGCCCGATGCTCATGCTTCTGTAAGGACAGGCTCGCGCCCGGATTGACACACATCCGTTTGACATGAAAGCGGGGCCCGGCATCGAGGTTTTCATAAAATCCCCAGGGTCGATGCACCTTCCGGTGGGTAATACGTTCCTCACGTTCACAGGATTGCAGGCTCGCGACGACCTTCTTTACTTGCTGAGAATGACTTTTATCCGCAATGAGTACAGCATCTGCCGTTTCAACAACAACGACATGGTCCAGCCCAACGACGCTTACAAGGCGGTGCTCAGCGCGAACATAACTGTCCTTGACCCCCTCTATGATCACATCACCGTGCAGGCTGTTCTGATTTTCATCCTTCTCGGACACTTGCCAGAGCACATCCCACGAACCAATATCACTCCATCCCGCATCAAGTGGCACCATAACCACAGAGTTCGCACCTTCCATCACGGCAAAATCGATGGACTCCGCCGGGCATGCTGTAAAGGCTGCAGCATCCGGGCGAGTGAAATCTGCATCCACGGTTCGACCCGCAAATGCCCTGGTGGCGGCCGCTGCAATATCGGGTCGTAGGCGCTCAAGTTCGTCCAGATAACGTTGAGCTTTGAATGCAAACATCCCGCTGTTCCAATAATAATTACCCGCCTTGACGTATCTCTCCGCGGTAGCCCGGTCCGGCTTTTCCACGAACTCTTCCACCAGGAAGGCATCGCCCGTGACCTCGCCGGCCTTAACATAGCCATACCCGGTTTCCGGACCCCGTGCCGTCACCCCGAAAGTCACCATATGATTGTCTGCTGCCGCATTGATCGCTGTTTTCATCGCCGCTTCGAAATTAGCCTGATGTTCAATGACATGGTCTGATGCCAGCATAATAATAATCGCATCTGCATCCAGCGCTAAAGCCGAAAGCGCAGCCAGCGCGACGGCCGGTGCTGTATTGCGGGCGACTGGTTCGAGAATAATGGTTTCCACGTCGATAGCGATTTCACGGAGTTGCTCGGCAACCAGAAATCGATGCGATTCATTACAGACAAGAATCGGTGCCGTGGCGCCTGTATCCTTTGGCATACGCAATGCGGTATTTTGCAACAGGGAGTTATCATCGATCAATGACAGCAACTGCTTTGGGTACATCTCACGAGATAATGGCCACAGACGGCTGCCTGCCCCTCCGCAAAGTATCACTGGAATGATGGTCACACAATTACCTCACTGTAATTCACGCCGCATTATAGAATAATGCGCTTTCTTAATCTGCACGGAGCATGACTCATCCTTCCCCGCCAAATTTCTAAAATTGCAATGATGACGCTGGCGGGAATGCTGGTTTTGACGGTGGTGACCTACTACCTGGCGGAAAACGGTAAAATTAACAACTTTCCGACCTATCTGGCCGGTATTGCATTTATAACCTTGATCCTGACCCGCCCGTCGTTATGCAAGGACCTTGACCGGACCACGCTGACGATCATCGGAATATTGCTGCTGTACTTCGCCGCATCGGCACTCTGGTCCGAAGGCGGCAACTTGCTGTTGATGGCCAAATATGTGGGTTACGCCATGCTCTTGCTGGCTTTTGTTGTCGGCATACCGATCACCGCACAAGCCTATCCGGGTGCCTTCAGGTGGTTGATGGCGGTGTTTGTCCTGTCGGCAACAATCTCCGCTTGTTATTCCGTTTACCTGTATTTCGCTTTGCCCGACTACCAACCACTAATCGAACATCGCCTGTTCGCCCTCGGTCGCCTCAGCAATCCTGTTGTCGGGGCCCTCTCTTACGGCATTGCCGCGGTGGTTTGCACCAACATGGTGTCTGCCTGCCGTGGTCCGGTGCGGAATATTTATGTTGCCTGTCTGGCGATGTTGTTATTCAGTTTGCTGCTTACCGAAACCCGGAGCGCGTGGGTTGGCATCATTGTTGCCATTCCGGCGGTGATCATTCTGCAAAGGGAACTTAGCCGCGGCAGACGACTGCGCATACTCGCGGGCTTTGTCGCTCTGCTCACCCTGATCGCTGCCTTCACCTGGCAAGCTGGATTCTGGGATGAAATCCTGCATCGTGCCACCAGTTATCGTCCAGAGCTCTGGGGAAAAACCCTGGTGGACACATGGCAGGCGAATTTTATCTCCGGCTATGGCATTGCCAGCAACGGCAAACTGACGATCGGCACCATCACTTTTCACCATGCTCACAGCCTCTACCTGACGGCTTACTTCCATGGTGGTCTGATCGGGCTGTTGCTGTTGGCAGGTCTTTTAGTGCGGTGTTTCTGGCGCCTCCTGCAACTCGCGGATTCGCCGCTTCGACTGCTGGCGTTGTCCAGCTTATTGTATGCCTCGATTGCACTGGTTTTTGATGGTGATCGGATTCTCGAGAAGGTCGATTTCATCTGGATTGTTTTCTGGTTCCCCGTCGCGCTTTGCCTCACCGCTACCCTGAAGAACAAGGCAATCAGTATGGCCTAGCACTCCCACGCCACACTACTGCCTGCCGGCAAGTAATGCCTCATATTCCTGCAGATAAGCCTGCGCCATCTTCTGGCTGGTAAACAACGACTCAAAACGCGCAAGCGCACCCTCGCCTAAGCGCCGGGCGAGCGTCGAATCCGCAGCCAGCTTGTCAATGGCAACTGCCAGTTGTACCGGATTTTCGGATTCCACGACATAACCGGTCACCTGGTCCTGATTAACAAAACTGGTACCCGTGCCGACCTCCGCGGTGATCATCGGTTTACCCAACATGGCACTCTCCAGCAGGCAGACGCCAAATGCTTCAGAGCGCTGGTTGGATGCCAGTACCAGCGATCGGGCTAACTTCATCAGCGCCAGTTTTTGGATGTCCTCAATATATCCGGTGAATCTGACGTTGGTTAATCCGAGGCTCTTCACCTGGCCTTTTAATTCCGCCTCCAGCGGTCCGGCACCGACAATCACGATCTGTTGGTCTGTCAATCTGGCTGCATCGATCAGGGTATGCAATCCCTTGTAGTAACGCAGCAAACCGACGAATAGGAAAAATCCCTCACCGTATTCCGCCCGGGTCGCTTCAAGTATCTGATTCGGGACGGCAGGATAAAAATCCCGGTTAAGGCCAATGGGGATAACACCGCAATCCTGGTTCAGCTCAGCCAGGACAGTACTGCTGGCAAGATAGTTGGGTGACGTGCACACGATCCGATCGGCAGACCTGAGAAAACGTTTCATGAGGGGAGCATAGAGTTTCAACAGCTTTTTCTGGCGAATCACATCAGAATGGTAGGTGATCAGCGTTGGCTTGCTGACACTGCCCAGGAAATGTAACGCATCAGCGAACGGCCACGGAAAATGGTAGTGAACGATATCGGCCCAATCCACCTGAGCCTTGAAAGCTGGAATCCCAGTCAGGCAAAAGCCGCAGGAGGCGATTTCGAAATTCAATTTGACTCGATGTGTCTCGCCCTCAGGACCACTAATAATCGATGGGCGGGGGTCAACACTCGGCGTGAATATATGATTGGTAACGCCAAGGGCTGTCGTGCCCAGGGAAATCTGCCTGACCGTTTCTTCAACGCCGCCCTGCGTATCCGGGAAATACGTTCGATAAACATGTAGGACTTTCAATGAGGATGATTCACTTGGCACTTTCTTGAGGGTTTCTGGTTGTAGCGACCGGGGGGTTTAGAAAAAAGATGGCATGTCCCCGGGCGCTGCAGGCAACGACAGCTTTCGCAGGCGAGAATACCATGGCGGGCGCAGTGACGCAGACTCAAAATCGACAATCGTTACGAATCCTTCCAGTACTTCGCTTTTTCTGCATCGGGTCTGACATACAATCCCTGTGCGTAGATCGCCAACAAAAACTCCTTTGCCCGGGTGTTGTTGGCTGCTGCAGCTTCCTGCAGGTATTCAAGCCCCAGCAATAACATTTCTTGGTACACCTGTTCCCTCAAGAAAAATCGCGGCGAGCATGCGCAGTGCTTCCACATTACCGGCAGCTGCTTCAGCCTGGTAAAGGGTTGTTAAGATCGTCCCTGCCCGGTGCTCACCCGCGAGCGCCGCTTTCAGGTACCAGTCAATCGCTTCTCCGAGGTTCGCGGTGACACCCAGCCCGTTGATCAACATACCCGCGTAATTGGTCTGGGCAATGGCAACGCCGGCTTCGGCGGCCGACTTATATAATTGCACTGCGCGGTCAATATCTTTTGGTCTCCCCGCGCCATTGAAGTACAAACCAGCAAGGTTGGTCACCGCCAGCATATTGCCTTTGGCAGCGGCGTGTTCGTAATAGTCGTGAGCACGGTCATAGTCGATTTCGACCCCATAGCCGGACTCGTACATCAAACCCAGATCGTATTCCGCGTGCGTCTCTCCCACCGCAGCCAGTTTGCCCAGCAACGGCACTGCCAGGGCATACTGCTTTTCGGCAAGGAGATCTGCAATCCTGATTCGCAACAAGGGGTAGGTGTGAAAGAAGTCCGCGACGCCGTCGCCGATTTGAGACAGCAATCTCTCCATTTCCACAGTTTCCGCGGTACGGCTAGTACCGGCCAGCAATAGCACGACAGAGGGCGTTATCTGGTACTCATCGTGGTGGTAGTTCAGACGATCGGAGACTTTGATATAACGATAGGACAACCGGTTAAGGCCTCGGCTATCCTGCTGGGTACAGCCTTTTACGGTTACTTGCTCACCTAAACTGTGTCCAAGTTCCTCCTCACGGTTTAGACAGATTCGGGTGCCCTGGACGGCCTGAATGAGCTGCACCCTGATATTGTCGATAAACGCACCGGAAGGCGGGCTGGTCCGGAATACATACTCCGCTTCACCGTTCGCAATTTTATTTTCCGCGTCGCTCAATTTGTCACTGCTGGTAAAAGCACCGGCAAATCCCATGGCGCGCAGGTCCGTGTCATGATCTACAAAGGCAGGTGTTTCCTTGTTCACCAGAATCCAGGCTTCCGGCAATGGCAGGCTGAAACCGCGAAGACTTTCTTGAGTGGCGGCGTCCGCACCGGTTGCACAACAAAGGATGGCGAACAGGAGGATGTGCTTCATAAACGGATATTAATAGAATAAATGAGAAGGCGAAACCGGGGTATGGTCTCGGATGACGACGCCGGACTTTACCAGAAATGAGGAACGGGAAATGCGGACCGGTGGTATTTGCACATGCGTTACACTACCCGCCTGGAGAGACTCGTTACTACTGGCAGGAATCGAGACATGCTTTCACCGCTCGCAAATCAGACATATCGCAGACTGTTTATTGCCCAGGTGGTTGCCCTGGGCGGCACCGGTTTGTCCACAGTCGCACTCGCGCTCCTCGCCTACGATCTGGCGAGTGACAACGCCGGGATAGTTCTCGGCACGGCGCTCGCGCTAAAGATGGTTGCCTACGTCTGTGTAGCCCCGGTTGTCGGTGCATTCGCTAACGCATTACCTCGCCGGGCCATGCTCATCGGACTAGATGTCTCACGGGCGGGCGTCATCATGTGTATGCCCTTTGTCACCGAGATCTGGGAAATTTACTTGTTGATCTTCATTCTCAATGCCTGTTCCGCGGGTTTTACACCCACCTTTCAGGCAACAATTCCGGACATCCTGCCGGATGACGCTCAGTACACACGGGCGCTGTCCTTGTCACGGCTCGCTTATGATCTTGAAAACCTGCTCAGTCCGATGCTGGCTGCGGCCGCATTGCTGATACTGAGTTACGACGCACTATTCACCGCGAATGCAATCACGTTCATTGTTTCCGCACTACTGGTGTTCTCTATCCACTTACCCGCGGCTAAGCCAAACGAACGCAATGGTGGCTGGAATAACCTGACCTTTGGAATCCGGGCCTATCTCGCAACACCGAGGTTGCGCGGGTTGCTTGCCCTTTCGCTCGCGGCGGCAGCAGCAGGCGCTATGGTCATCGTTAACACGGTGCTGCACGTACGTGGCAATCTTGGTGGTTCAGAAATTGATACTGCCCTGGCGTTTGCGGCTTTTGGCGCCGGGTCCATGGTGGTGGCAGTCGTGTTGCCACGATATCTGGATCACTATCCTGATCGGCCGTTTATGCTGCTCGGTGGTATCTGCCTGACCTTGGGTCTGCTACTCAGTTCAATCCAGCCAGATTCGATTGCACTACTCTTGATCTGGGCATTGCTTGGCATCGGGTCATCGCTCATCCAAACCCCGTCGGGCAGATTACTCAAACGCTCGGCCAACGAAAGCGATCGCCCGGCCTTGTACGCCGCACAGTTTGCGTTATCCCACGGCTGCTGGCTGGCGGCTTACGCGCTTGCGGGCTGGATTGGAGGAATTCTGGGTCTGGTCGCAGCTTCACTGGTACTCGGTGCTGTCTCACTCACCGCGACGACACTGGCATACCTGCTCTGGCCAGCTGATGATTTAACTGAGCTGGATCATACCCACCCGACAACACACCACAATCATCAACACACCCACGATGCTCACCATCAACACCATCACCAGGGATGGGAAGGCCCGGAACCGCACCAACACCCCCACGCGCACGCCTCCATCAACCACAAACACCCCTACATAATCGACCTCCACCATCCAGTCTGGCCCGGCAAATAAGTAAGGTTTGGACACGCAGGATTCAAGATTGGGACACCCAACAAGATTGGGAGAAGGTTGCTAGGGCAAGATTGGGAAGGGCAAGATTGGGACACCCAACAAGATTGGGAGAAGGTTGCTAGCGAGATTGGGACACCCAACAAGATGGAGAAGGTTGGAGAAGGTTGCGGACACCCAGGATTCGAGATCAAGATAGAGGACACCCAGGATTCCAGGGTTGACAAGATTCAGGACACTCAAGATTTGTCGAGGATTTCAGCGAGGATTTCAGGACACTCAGTGCAAAATTGAGGACACTCGAAAATTGTCAGAATCTTCACCGCTGGGTGTCCTGAAATTGTTTGGGTGTCCTGAAATTGTCCTGAAATTGGCTTCCTGAAATTGGAAATTGTTTGTTGGGTGTCCTGAAATCGTTGGGTGTCCTGAAATAGGAAATTTAAAATCGGTGCGCGGTTGCCCACGAATCCTGGTGGTGAGTTTCTCTTCAGATGAACGGTTGATGCGGCACCCGGCATGTACTATTACCGATGTGCCCAGACTGGACCTTTGATATTTGGTCGGGACGGCAGGATTTGAACCTACGACCACCACACCCCCAGTGTGGCATTAATAACATCCTAACCATTTAATTATATTCGTTTTTCCCTGAAATAACTGCTTCTCAATACGCCTAAATTCGTTGTTTTCAACCAAATAAAATCAAAGACTTATAACAAATATGTAGAAAAAGATCTGCTATATCGTGATGACTTTCGTCAGGTACAACCGAAAATAGTCTCAATCTAACCCCGGTACCTCGAAAGATCGCGACTACAGCTCGGCCATAGTGCACTCAGGGAATTTTGCGGAGTACGAGCGTTTGTTTAGGCAGACAGCCAAGCAATCGCTTCTCTGCGAGATCGAAATATTCTGACATCAACATCCCACCCGTCTCCGGCGAAAGTAACCCACATTCGGGATAGGCCGTTACTCGAGATCAAAATCTACAACTAACGCATTCCTCCCATGTCCGAAGCGTGTACTCCTGTCTCTACTCAAATCGGCGATACGATAGATATCTTCTACAGTAAGAGATTGAGAGTTTAGATGCGTAACATCGGTGAGCCAGTATCCTCCTCGATTCCATTCCTCATGAGTTAGCATTTCGTCAATGCATTTCCCAAATGCTTCCGCATCTGCGTTGCCGGATAGTTCGACAACAAAGACACTATCCTGGTAGTCAATGGCGTAACTCATCCCACCTCCAATTGCGAGATCTACACCACGCAAGAATGTCTACGCGAAGCCTAGCCCGCATTATTCACGAAGGCGACACAGTTCAATCGTTAGGTTATTATATTTCAATAGGTTAGGTAAAAACGGAGGTCAATTCGTGAAATACAGTCTGTGTCTGAATGGTTTTCTGACAATTCTGCCTTCGAATCTTGAACAAAATCGCTCAAGACATAGCGACGGCTATGCCTTTCACGATGTTTGTCCAACCTTCTTCGCCACAATTACCATAAAATCCATTCCCTTCATGAATAATGCGGGCTAGGCAGGCATCTTGCTCGAATTGTTCAACCCCTGCTTCAAAACCAGCTAACAAGCAGGATAGTCAGGCATTTTTCATTCGACTGCTTGCTGCCAGCCTGACAGGTTCATAGATAATAAGCTCATCCCGGTGCTGATTGAGAATGCGATTCCTCGTCTTAATGACGCCACGATCAGGAGATTTCGAGGTTGCTCTACTTTCCAGCACTTCAACTTCAACGTGAATCGTATCTCCGACAAATGTTGGTCCTTTTACCTGAAAGGACATCTCAAGGAAGGCAAGTCCGGTGTGCTGCAGCGTGCTTTGAACCAGTAACCCCTCTGCGAAACAATAAACCAGGGCCCCGGGTACAAGTCGCCCGCCGGAAGGAGCGTGTTCTTTCGCGTACTCTGCATCAGTAAACAACACTTCCAACATTCCTGTCGTATTGATGAAGTTGACCAGATCTGTTTCCGTGACCGTTCTTGAGATGGTCTTAAAGTGATCACCTACTTTTAGTTCATCCCAACCCAATCCCAAACCCACTGTTCCAAGATCGCTCATTTCAAGTGCCTATTTTTGTGTAATCTAGAAAAACAACCGCTTAAGTTTCGCTGACTATGATTGACTCACTAACGTTCCATCAGGTGCTTGCCAATAATATTTCTTTGTATCTGATTTGTGCCTTCTATGATCTGCAAGACCTTCGCATCTCGAAAATATTGTTCAATTCGATTACCTGTCGAAACACCAGCACTGCCAAACAGTTGGAAGGCATCAGTTGCTACCTTCATTGCGGTATCGGTGGCGTAACATTTTGCCATGGCAGCAACGGGTGCCAGTGCTTTTCCCGATAAACCGTCATCAACCGCTGCGGCGGCTTTATACACCAGCAGGCGCGCTGCCTCGGTCTGCATCGCCATGTCTGCCAGCATCCACCTTACACCTTGAAAATCTCCAACTGCCTGTCCAAACGCCTGTCTCTGTGCAACATAATCCCTGGCCAGGTCCAGTGCCCCTTGTGCGAGACCAACCCCTCGGGCACCAATAATTGGTCGACTTTTATTAAAGGCTTCCATAATCAATTGAAATCCTTTCCCTTCTGCACCCAGCATCAGTTCTTCCGGCACGAAGCAATCATCAAAATATAGTGGTGATGAGGGCACCCCTCTTGAGCCGATCTTGTTTTCGGAAGGCCCGACCGTAAATCCTTCAGAGTTCTTCTCCACAATAAAGACACTAATGCCACCGTGTCTTTTACTGGGATCTGTTTTTGCAGCGACGATGACAAAATCAGCGATGGCGGAGTTGGTAGAAAATATCTTAGCGCCATTGAGCACATATCCACCATCTACGGCCTCAGCTCTCGTTGTGATTCCTGCGACGTCGGATCCGCCACTGGCCTCGGTGACTGCGATTGCAGAGCGTAATTCTCCACTCGCCAAACCAGGCAGGAATTTGTCTTTTTGCTGCTGATTACCTCCCGCCAGAATTGCGCCAAAAGGTACCCACTGGACAATCAGGAGATAAGCCGTGTTGTAGCAAATTCGGCCAAGTTCCTCTACTGCGACACACGAGGCAAGTATGCTATCGGAGCCGCCATAAATTTCAGGGAACGGCAACGCAAACAACTGTAGTCGTTGAAGTTCATCAAACATATCCTGTGGGTACTGGGCCGCTGCATCAATCTCCTGCGCACGGGGCGCAACCACTTCCCGGGAGAATCTCCTGATGGTGTCCTGCAGGAGTCGATGCTCCTCGCTCAAATCAAACGAATTTATGGCATCCGACATTATTTTCCAGCAAAGTTGGGTGTTCTGCGATCAGCTGTAGCCAGCACCCCTTCTTTTGCATCCTCGGTTTTGAATAACCAGTTTTGTTCCTGCAGCTCACGGTCTGTAGCCTTTCTTACCGCTTCGGGCAAATCTGCACGCAGGGTCTCTCGAATAGAAACGACTGCCAGCGGAGCACTGATCGCCAATTCCTTAGCCAACGAGTGTGCTTCATTGAGCAAATCCTCTTTAGGCACAAGCCTGTCAGCAAGACCCATTAATTTAGCCTCTTCACCTTTTACCCGTCGTCCGGTGTAGAACATGTCATAGGCATGCTGTTGACCGATTAACCTGGGGAGCGTGTGGCTCAAACCAAATCCTGGATGAAAACCCAATCGCGTAAAGTTTGCAGCGAATCGAGCCTCTGGGCAGGCAACGCGGAAGTCAGGCACGAGGGCCAGACCAAGTCCACCTCCAATAGCTGCGCCGTTTATGGCCGCGACAATGGGTTTCTTGTTGGAAAACAGGCGTACGGCTTCATCATAAAGATGTCCTCTTCCTGTCTTGCCTAATCCTTTCGGTGTGGTGCTACCGGCTTGAAAGTTCGCACCGGCAGAAAAAGCTCGACCGGTTGACGTCAATAACAAGGCACGGCAGCTCGGCTCTTCATCCAGTGCCTCAAAACAATCTGCCAGGGAGCCCAACATTTCAAGGTCGAAATGATTCAACTCCCCATTGTCCATCTCAACGGTTGCAACATGGTCATCGTCAATAGTCACGTTGATAGAAATGTATTCACCAAATTTTGACAACTGGTTACCCTCCTTTTTTCGGTTTAGGTTTACTTAAGTTCTTATCACAACTAGTCATTGTGGTATGCATGTTGTGGTTGACACACCAACCGCTAACAGATTCTTGCCACACCAGGTATCGATTCTTGTGGTTGCCTGACCAACATTGAGATCGACTAGCTCACACCTTGCTTCAACCTGACTGACAATTTCGGGTGCAGGTGTAAACCGCAAAGTTAGGTCCGGATTGGGAATTCCAGCGCGACCTTTCACGGCTCTTCCTACCGGCGGACCGACGGAAATGTCAGAGGCGACACAGGCGGCCTCCTGCGCGGTATTGGATTCTTCCCATGGCAGCAACACTCTGGTTGTGGTGAGCCGTCCCTGGTGACAGGATCTTGGTTTGAAGCTGTCGATCAAGGGAACCTTAAATCCTCGTGGATGAAGCCATGCTTTTGCTTCTGCATCATCGTAGTGGGGCTGATCGTTTAAGTTTTCTTCTGAAACATCGCCAGCAAGCTGAATCGCAGCGACGACTGTAACACCTGCTCTGGTACACAATTTGCCATTGCTGCCAACAACGTCAACGCTGTAGACGCTCAAAGTACGTCCTACGTTGAGGGCGGAAATCTCGACTGTCGCTACACCCGGGGGGCAGCTGCGAATAAAACGTGCATCTACTGAGGTTGGTCGCCGCCCGGAAGATTCCCGTCTTGCAGTATGCACAGCAATTGCGGCAAGCACCCCACCGTTAGTGCCACCGAATGCACCATTGAATCGCTCGGCTAAATCAAATGACCACCTGCCCGCTTCCAATTGATCGCCGGAAAAAGTCTCGATGAAGTTCATTTACCCTACTCATTCGAATATTGTAAGTATATTTACATTCACGGGGTGAAATTACAAGGATATGAGCGGGATAACAACGCTCAGTTGTTGCTAATATCTGTATATATGCATACTATATTTTAAATTTTTTAAGCTAGTCCAATAGGGGTTAAATATGCAGAGAGTAGTAGGGAAAGTCGCCATCGTAACAGGCGCAGCACGGGGACAAGGTGCAGCGGAAGCGGAAGTACTGGTGCAAGAAGGTGCCAAAGTAATGCTGACTGATATTCTCGATGATGAGGGCGAGGCCCTTGCAACTGAACTGGGTGATGACGCCTGCTACATGCATCATGATGTCTGTAGCGAGGAAGGCTGGATCAATGTGGTAGCAGCAGCGGAGGAGAAATTCGGGCCAGTGCAAATTTTGATTAACAACGCCGGTATCCTAAAACTCAACCAACTTACTGATACGTCCCTGGAAGAATACATGCAAGTAATCAACGTCAACCAGGTTGGTGTTTTTCTCGGCATGAAGATTGTCGCTGCATCCATGAAAAAGGCGGGTGGTGGATCGATGATCAATATTTCATCCATCGACGGTCTTTTAGGGATGACTTATGCAACATCTTATGTAGCCAGCAAGTTCGCAGTCAGAGGCATGACTAAAGTAGCTGCGCTTGAACTTGGACAGTTTGGTATACGGGCTAATTCAATTCACCCCGGTGGTGTGAACACGAAAATGGTGACAGACCTGGGCTTGGAGAGTAACTCAGATGAGGGAAATATGTTCACCCGCGTGCCCCTCGGTAGGATGGGTGAACCGGCAGACATTGCCAGTTTGGCCCTGTTCCTGGCATCTGATGATAGTAGTTATTGTACCGGTGGAGAATTTCTCATTGATGGCGGCCTAATTGCAGGCATAAGTGTCACTCCTGGGTAACAGGCGCTCCTTTATGAGAAACGCATTCAGGAAACACCCAGAACACTTGTTGCGTATGCTGTAGCCGTCTTGTAATCAGCTTTGCCGTTTGGCGCTCGCAAGGCGTCTTGAGCAACGATGATTCGCTTAGGGATCTTGTAGGCAGACAGATGTGTGCGCACATGTTCACGAAGTTCATGTTCATCAAGCGCAGCGTCGCCAACCAATTCAATGATTCCAGTGACTGCCTGCCCCCACTTCTCATCGGCAAGACCAACCACCAGGCAGTCTTCAACATTGGGATGAGTTTTCATCACTTCTTCAATTTCTTCCGGGTAAATCTTCTCCCCACCACTGTTGATGCAAACTGATCCTCGTCCCAATAGTGTCAATGTTCCATCTGACTCAACCGTGCACCAGTCACCAGGGATTGAGTATCTGACACCATCAATGGTGGGAAATGTTTCCGCAGTTTTTTCAGGATCCTTGTAATAGCCAACAGGAATTGGCCCTGTTCGTGCAATGAATCCCGCTTCCCCGCTCCCAGGTGCAACCTCTTGATGATCTTCTGTAAACACCTTGCAAGCCGGACCAATCTGAAACTTGGCTGGTTTCGACGAACCGTCCTTGCTGGTTCTGGATACACCGAATCCGATAGCCTCGGATGCACCGAATGAATCCATCAGCACCATATTACGATTGTGTTCCAGCAATCCGTCCTTAACGTCGGGGCTCCACATAACACCGGATGAAATTATTCCTAACAGGCTGCTGATATCGTAAACATTGGGCTTTTCATTGAGTTCCTTAAGTAACGGCTTGGCGAATGCATCACCAACAATGGCCATGTTATTGACGCGATATCGATCTACAGTTTTCCAGAGTCCCTGTGTATCCAGGCTGTGCTCTGGCACCGTGACGACACATCCACCTGAATTCAGCGTGCTGATCGCAGAGAGCATTGCCGTACCATGCATGAGAGGACAGGCAGCTAATAACCTTGGTCTGAACGGTGCATCTGCAATTCTCTCAGCATGCTCCTCAACAGTCGTGGGAGGCTGCTGGTCGGGATTTAATAGTGATGCACCGGCACCACCCGCTGTCCATATAGCTTCATGTTCCCACATAACACCTTTCGGCATGCCAGTCGTACCACCGGTATAGATGAATAAAAGATCATCCCCACGGCGATCCACACTGATATCCGAATCATCGCTTTCAGTTATAATCTGGTGATACGAAACCGCAGAGTCAGCGACGGTTGCATCAGGATCGTCGTATGCAGGTACTTCGATCCAGGTCTTTACGCCTGGCAGGCGGGCTCTCAACTTCGTGGTCTGCTCTCTAAATTCAGCGCTGTAAACGACCGCCTCAGCATCTGAGTTGTCGAGGATGTAATGAAGTTCATCATCCAGGTAACGGAAATTAACATTGACGTGGACGAATCTGCCTTTGAAACAGGCGACCATCGCCTCTACGTAAGCGGGACCGTTACGCATGTAGTGTGCAACTTTTGAGTCCGGCTTTAGACCGCTATCCGTGAGGTGGTGCGCAAGTGCGTTTGTTCGTCGCATGAACGCTGGCCAGCTGACAGTTAACCCTTCGGAGCCGTCGGGTCCGGAATGTATTAACGCTGGCTGATCTTCATTACTAATAGCGCCTATTGCGGTATAAATATCTCCATAATTCCAGGCCATCAACACACTCTCCAGTTAAAGATCTTCGACAATTGTTTTGTATTTAACCTGTCAGTTGGCAAACCTGAATACGGGCAGTACGAACTCATCGTTCAGAGATTTGAAGATGACTTCAACCTCTTTATCTAAGGCCATATCTTCGGGTTTGACGCCAGGCATCACACTGACCATGCGAATGCCTTCCGGAAAATCGACGATGATCGACACCGAGGGAACATCAAATGATCGATGAAACACCTGGTGGGTGACGGTCCAGGAATAAATCGAGCCTTTGCCACTGACTGGCGACCACTCGTATTCAAACGAACCACATTTGTAGCACATGTACCGGGGCAGATGACGGAAAGTGTCACACTCAGTACAGCGCTGAAAACGCAGCACGCTATCCTGGCAACTACTCCAGAATTCAGCATTGATAGGGTCAACGGGTTTAGGTGGTGGTAACTCATTCATCGTCTAATTCCTCAATATTGCAATGCTGCCATCGCCCAGATCACCCCAGCCTGTGACAGCACAAATTTCTGCGTCTGGAACCTGACGTTCTCCACATTCACCTCTCAGTTGGCGGGTCGCCTCTACAACGTGATTAAGTCCCCAGACATGCGCTTCTGCCAGCAGTCCTCCATGTGTGTTGAGTGGATACTTGCCGCCCAACTGAATATTGCCATCTTTAACGAAATCGTAGATTGCACCGCGTTCGGCAAATCCCATGGCTTCCAGTTGCAGCAACACCACATAGGTGAAACAGTCATAGACCTCTAGAAAGTTGACATCAGTAGGTTTGATACCCGCCATGGAGAAGGCTCTGTCCGCCGCATAAGATAAACCAATTCTAAAAGGGTCTTCTCTGGAGGCGATGTCATCGGCAGGATAAGGATGACCTTCCGCTGCACCCATAATGTAAACGGGCTTGTTGGGCAAGTCCCTCGCCTTTTCTGCCGTTGTAATGACGACGGCGCAGGCACCATCAGTTTCCAGGCAACAATCATTCAAACGGAAAGGTTCTGAGATCCAGCGGCTATCAAGATATGTTTCCATATCAAGCGGACGATCATTAAAAAATGCTTTTTCATTCATCCCGGCGTGATGCCTGCATGCCAGTGCAACCTCCCCCATGGCTTCATCCGGAACGTTGTACATTTGTTTGTGTCGAGTAGCGAGCCAGGCATACATCTGCACCGGCAGCATTACACCAAACGGCATATAGAAATCCCGAATGGTACTCGAAAGGGTCGTCATGCCCATTTTACGAGACGGAGGCCTACCTGGTTTCGGTCTTAAGGCGGAATAGCCGTTCCAGCCCAATACAACAACGACGGTTTCAGCGACGCCAGATGCAATAGCAATTGCCGCATTCTGGATGGCGGTTGTCGGGCTGGCACCCCCCATATGGACCGTAGCTGCATAGCGTAGAACGGGAATGCCCAGGTTAGCCGCAAGTTCCTCGGAGGTCGTATAAACTGGTGGTGGACAAAGCCCATCAACTTCTTCCGGTTTAAGTCCTGCCTCCCTGATGGCATCTCTTGCGGCATGCAACATCATATCTACGGCGGTTCTTTCCGTGCCTTTCACATATTCAGTTTCGGCAACGCCGACAATGGCAGCTTTATTTGAAAAATTCATATTAGTCCCCGGCAAAATGGCGGTATGTGAGCGTGTAGCTCAACTAAAGAAGGCTGGCAGGTGGATTTGTCAGGCACTTTCATCAAGATTCCTGACAAATTTACCGATGCGATCGATGGCCAGGTAGCCATCCGAAATGATCGGAGAAAACTGCTGGAAAACATGAACCATATCCGGCCATTCCTCATGAGTGACGTTTACACCCGCCTGAATTGCCTTGATAGACAGCCGTCGGGCATCGTCCAACAATGTCTCTGAGGTGCCCACCTGAATGAGAAGTGGTGGCAGGCCACTTAGTTCTCCATAGATAGGCGCTGCCAGAGGGTCTCTGGGGTCAGCTCCCGCCAGGTATATTCCCGCCATAGCCAGTAACATTTCTTTTCGAACCATCGGGTCTACATCGGATTTGGACTCCATTGTCTCTCCAATCGCCTCCATATCGACCCAAGGACTGAGGCAAACACCCGCCTGTGGCAATTCGACGGCCAGTGCTTTCAGTTTCAACATCATCGCAATAGTAAGACCGCCACCAGCACTGTCCCCGGCAACGATAATGTCACCTGCAGCATGGCCTTCTGACAACAACCACTGATAGACAGTCACTGCATCATCTACCGCGGCAGGAAAAGGGTTCTCGGGTGCCAGCCTGTAGTCAACCGCAAGAACTTTACGTCCAGTCGCCCGTGAGATATCTGCTACCAGCGGTCTATGTGTCGTCAATGATCCGATCGCATATCCACCGCCATGCAAATACATAATGATCTTGTCACCGGCGTTACCGGCACTTGTCCAGGCCGAATTGACACCATCTGCAACGACTTCCTCAATTGAGCAATCATCACTAAGAGGAAATGCACCACCAATGGCCTCATAGCCCTGTCTCTGTTCTTCGATGGTAGGTTCATCACTTCGGTCACGGCTCTCGAGCATTTTCCTGAAAGCATCGACTTCTTCCTTACTCATAGGTTCTCCGCTGAAAAATTGTTCTTCAATGTAAAAAAATTATCACGTTGGAAACGACAGAAGAGGTTTAACTTCACTGACGAATCGTTCGAGTTGAGAATTACGATCCGCCATCGGTCCCACGAGGTCCAGGATAAAATGTCTGACGCCGGCCTCATAATAACCGGACATAACCTCTGCGATATCGGCTGGAGTACCCAGCGCACTATATTTTTTTGCAGGCCTAGAGAAATCCATCGCATATCTCTGACTGAGATGTTTGGTTGCTGCCTCGTGGGCAGTCTCAAAATCGTTATCTATTCTGATGAAGAGTAAGTGCCCTGTATCAAATGTTTGATCTCGTCCGGCACGCTCGAATTCCCGCTCAATCTGGTTCAAGGAATCAGAAAACATTGCAGCGTTAACCGCATAGGAGACATAACCATCAGCCATTTGGGCGGCTCTGATAAGCGCCGCTTCTGCACGACCACCACACCATATGGGAGGGCCGCCATTGGTCGGTGGTGCTGGCAGCATTCTTACCTTGTCAAACTGATAAAACTCGCTGTCGTAGGATACTTCTTCGTCCTTCCATAACGCTTTTAGCGCCGGAATTCCGGCCGAGAGCCTGGCGCCACGCTCACGTACATCTACACCACATGCCGCATATTCATTAGGAAACTCACCACCAATACCGACACCAAATATCACTCTGTTGCCGCCCGTCATCCGATCAAGCGTCGCAACCTGTTTGGCGACAACAGTTGGATTTCGGAGCGGTAGGAGAAAAACACAGGTCCCTATTATCAGCTTATCTGTAAATGCTGATACCAGGGCCAGTTGCATCAATGAGTCAAGAATCGGAACCGGGAAAGCGACATGGTCGCCTACCCAGAGAGAGTCAAAATTTAACCGCTCTGCAAGCTCTGCAGTTGCTTTTGCTTCGTTCGGTGAAGGGAATCCACCGATAAAGCCAAATTGTGCTTTTTCCAGAAGTTTCATTTTTTTCCACTTTCAAAATGCACTATACTCAATTTGTAAGTGAACTTACAATATCTATGTGTAGTTATTATCAGAGGGAGACTGGAGGGGTGCTGTTACCGAGGAAGGAAGCAAAAATATTTTCCGCTTCTAACTCACCCTGGAGAGAAAATAGCGCGCGGCTAGCGGTGCTTATTCAAGTAGTTTCCTACCTGTGAGGTGCATTTTCTCGAGACCACTGATAAGTTGCTGCAATTGTCTGTCAGGCAAATCGGTGGTCATATCTTTCAAAACGAGATCTCCTACGTTCTGCATTGCAGGTAGTAACTTCTTAGCCTTGGCAGTACAGTAAACCTTCTTAACCCGACGATCTGCGCCGTCCGCTTTCCTCGTAAGCAACTTTTTCTTTTCCAGGCGATCAATAATTCCCGTAACCGCCATGCGACCAACGCCAAGCGCTTCTGCCAGATCAATCTGTGTAATACCGGGGGAACGGGAAACATGACCGATTGCCCTCCATTGCGATCGGGTCAAATCCACATGTTTCATCCTTGAATCCCATATCTGCGTGGTCATTTTGGAGAGATCATTGAGGAGAAAACCTAGTTTTGGTCCCAAATGTGTTTCATGTTTATTTTTTTTAGTTTTCTTCACAGTAGTTGCCGGATCCTTAATTCAATTGAACAACCTAGTATCCATTACTCTTAACACAGAGACCATATCGCATCGGGAAAATGTTGCCTAGAAGGCATTATTTATCACCTTATTGTATAGTGCAATACAAAATAATGTAAAGCAAGTACAGAATTTTTGTTTTAAACGCTCTTTTTTTGGATCTGGATTATCCCTATAACAGAAACGTCACATTATCCTGTGGTTCATCGAGACCAAGCAGTATCACTTTCTTTCTCTGGATAAGGAATCCAGCATCACATTCCTGAAGTTGATATTCTGACCGACCAGCATGAATATGCTGCTTGTGTCCCCTTATTTCCGTCACTAGAAAGTTTGCGGTCGCATTGATCTGGATTCCTTTTTGAGATGCCGCGATGTTGGTAACGGAGCGAAGTGTTCGGGATTTCGGAGACTGGGCAAAGGCTTTGCCTTCAAGCAGTCTCTTTATATGGTTGTCCAGCATAGAACGATCACAATAAAGTATTGAAACATGTCGACTGGGGTCGATATCTTCCTGATTCGCCGGTATCCAGTAACTACATTCCTCATCGAAAAGATCCAGCCATCCCTGATAGTTATTGTCATCCATCAGTCGAGCTTCCGCGTAGAGAAACGACTCAACTCGCCGTATAAAATCCTCGCTGCTACTAGTCATCTTGTCGCATCACCTTGAGCCAGTGTTGCCACATTGCTCGCTGGGAAGTTTCATCTGTGATCTGACCCCTGACGGTGCCATCCGGTAGTTGTTCTTCGCGGTGCAATCCACGCTGAAAGAGGAGCCAGGGTTCCATGGTACATTGAACACCCTCCTGTACCCGGTTAAACATTTCAATATCATCGTGGATGCCACCACCATGTGGACTGTAGAATTGCTCAAATTGACGTAGCCTCAGCGTGTTGAGTTCATCCGGGACCCCGGCGAGTAGGGTCGGTGCCAGCTCTACCTCGGTTCGATCATGTCTGATTGGCCGAATGGTGCGAACCTGCTGGCCCAGCACAACGAGGTTCGGGAAAACAT
>JAJFKA010000193.1 GCA_021773555.1 Gammaproteobacteria bacterium | reverse complement strand
CCACTTTCCCCCGACTTTGCGAAACAAAAATGTCTGATGTCCACGACTATGTATCATTCGCCCGGACTTGATGATCGAGCCTTTCACTTCTGTATCTGCGAGCACCCACGCGAAATCCTCATGGATGTTTATCTGAAGATTGTCGAATCCCAGCTCCAGCTTTATCGATTTTCCCTCGGGTATAACATGATGGTTGATAAGATCATCCAGTCCTACGTTTTGCCCGCCGGACTCAAAATATCGCGAGTCCTGACGATCCAGGAAATGGTCCCGGAACGGTTGGCCATCGGCTTGCTCCCAGCCTCGTTTAATATCCTGCAGAATTGACTTGAGCACTTTTTCGTCATCCTGATCTGCATAGGTCAGGGGGGAGATAATTGACAACACGGTGAGAATCAGTTTCATTAGTTGCTCCTTTGCAGATTTACGAGTCTTGAGAGTGAGCCACAGCATACATTGCGAACAGAGATCTCCACAACGAGATGTTCCTGTCTTAGATTCGATTAGTATTGCGGTCAATAAAGTTGACGCAAGTCAACGTAAAACTATGCCGTCTGGCTTAGAGTTACTGTCAGGTTTTGAGATCAGATTACAATGAAGTTCCACTACATTTTCGCGTTGTTACTGGTGGCCTGGCTCCTGCCGGGATCAGTGAAGGCTTGTGGTGATTATCAGGAACTATCCTTATATAAAACAATATCTTACGTTTCTCTTTTCACAGATGGCCCCGAAAACAGGGATTCTGTGCCTGTAAAATCGTCTAAATGTCTGACTGGTTGCTGCATGACCGCTTGTAGTTGTTGCTCGCTACCCCTGTTCACCGTGGAGTCGTCAGTTCTGAGCAAGATATCTCTGAATGGCATCCCGCTGCATCCAGCGCCTCTTTCTGAGCATCGCAAACTGCTCCGCCGCCCCCCTAAGACTTAACCCCAAAGCCGTTCGGCTGCGTTGAATTTGACCTGCGAGGCACTCGCAAGTTGATAATCGGCGCACATCAAATAATTCGATCGAAATAAATAAGGTTCATCTCATGGTGGGCTGGAACTAGGGGAATAGTTATGAAGAGATTCATATTAATAGCGCTTTGCAGCGCCCTGGCAGGTAACTTAACGGCAGCGCCGCTGGACGAATACCTGAGACACGGCCGCTCGGTCATCAGCGGATATGGTGATGTCGGGTATCAGAAGAGTGATTTTGAAAAGGATACGTTCAGCGGGAGGTTTGTACCGATTTTTCTCTATCAACTGAACGACAAAATTCATGTTGAAGCAGAATTGGAGTTTTCGGTAGGGCCTGACGGAGAGACGGAAACCGAGCTTGAATATGCTGATCTGCATTATTTTCTCGCAGATCGGATAACGCTAACAGCCGGTAAGTTTCTTTTACCATTTGCACAATTTGGACCCAACTTTCATCCAAGTTGGGTTAACCGCTTGCCGACCGCGCCGGGATTGTATGGAGGACATGGCGGTAACGGATTAATGTCCGGCCTCATGCCCGTCTTGAGCGATTATGGCCTTGCCGGGCAGTTTTCTCATGATTTTGGTGGGAACTCCAGGCTTTTTCTTGACCTTTACGTTGTCAACGGCATTTCCGCAGAAGCAGATGACCACAGCGAAGAAGCCGTTGCAGACGAGCATGAAGCAATCTTGTTTCCTGAACTGGAATTCGAATCCTCGAGCGCTGACAACAATGACAATAAGGCAGTTGGTGGCCGCCTGGCGTTCGCCTTCCTGCCTCAATGGGAAGCCGGGGCTTCGTTCTATCAATCAAAATATGACGACACCGATGACCTCGATTTTCAAGCAAACGCGTTTGATATCAATTGGATTGGACAATACTGGTCAGTCCGTGGTGAATATATTCGCACTGAAGCGGATGCACTGATCGAACTCGAAGTTGAAGACGATCACGGAGACGAAGAACCGGAAGCAGATGAACACGATGAAGAGCCTGCAGATGACGGACATGAGGAAGTTTTTGTCCAAAAGAATTTCGATCGGAATGGCTGGTATGTGCAGGCGGCATGGCAGGCTCGCCAGCTCAATATGGACATGCTTAATCCGGTTGAGTTTATCGTTCGTCATTCGCGAACAAGGGAAGTGGATGAAGGGGAGCGTTGGACCTTCGGAATTAACTACTGGATGACCCCGAGTGCGGCTTTGAAGCTCGCCTGGGAAGATACCGAAATGGATGACGGCCGTGATGACACGCGCGTTTTTCTGCAACTAAGCTTTGGATTTTAGGAGTCAAATCATGAACATTTTATTTAGCGTAGTTCTGGCACTTTTTGTGACTGTACTGGCGCCGTTGTCCGTTGCGGATGAGGCTGTAGCCGAAGGCGCGAGGATATTCAATCAAAACTGTAGCCGTTGTCATAATGCGCGTCCGGCGCAGGAGTTTCATCAGGAAGAGTGGTCAGTCATTGTTCCACACATGCGCGAGAAAGCGCATATGTCGGGCAAGGAGGCCAAAAAGCTCGAGGCCTTTATAGCCGTGACCTTAACGGCCGACAAGGTAACCGGGTCTCAGGATCTCCCCACGGAAGAGCTTGGTGGGGTGGCGCTCATGCAAAAGTTTGCTTGTGCTGGCTGCCACAGGATTAATGGAACTGGTGGTGCCGTTGGACCAGCACTGAAGGGTGTTGTTGCTCGCATGGGCAGGGAGGGTGTTATCCGAAAAATTCTGGAGCCCACCTTTAATAACCCGTCTTCTTCCATGCCACGCTTTCCTTTGTCCGAGACAGATGCTGCGGCACTCGCTGATGCGCTGGAGTGAATGGAGGGGGTATGCGTGTTAAAGAACTGGCAGATATTCTGGACATTCCATCTGACACAATCCGGTACTACACACGGATTGGACTGATTAAGCCGGGTCGTCAGAGCAATGGATATCGTGCTTACGGCCAGCGCGAACTGCGGGTGCTAAAGTTTTGTATCTGTGCAAAGCGACTTGGATTCTCGCTCAAGGACATTGCAACAATAGTTACAATGTCCGAGCACGGGGAAACACCTTGCCCGGCTGTCCGCCATATTCTGGCCCATAATCTGGAGAGCGTGAAGCGCAAGCTGATGGATTGTCAGCTTCTGCTTGCACGCATGGAGGATGCCACGGAGCTCTGGTCAGTACTCGAAGATGCGCCACCCAACGGCGATCAAATCTGCAAGCTCATTGATGAGTGGGAGGGACTATCGATTGAACGCCCCGGAGATCGAACGAACAATACTGATAGGGAAACCTAATTCGCGATGAGAATCACCGATATGACCAATGCGTTATCACATGCATATAAAAGGTTGTTTGACAGAAGTGGCGTGATCATTTGTCTCACCCTGGTTGCGGTGCTGATTTCCGGAGTCGGTGCGGTGCAGTTCAGTTCCGATTACAAGGCATATTTTGGGAAAGGGAATCCAGAACTGCGAGCCTTTGAAGCATTTGAAGCAAGATATTCCCAGGGTGATGGCATTCTCATCGTACTGCAACCGCCCGAAACGGTCTTTACAGATTCCAATCTCCACTCAATTGCTGGACTCACTGATCGCGCGTGGCAAACGCCGCACTCGACGAGGATTGATTCGATAACGAATTTCCAGCACATCGAAAGCGATGGCGACACGCTTGTGGTGTCAGCGGTCCTGGAAGATCCTGAGTCTCCGGTGCCTCTGGACTCGGAGGTAATTAAGACAAAGACGTTGGGGGAACCACTCCTGGTCAATCGGCTTATCTCACCTGATGGAAAAACAACCGGGATTTATATCACGCTGGTACTACCAGGTGAGGAGCACGGCGGGCACTTATCTGAATCGGTCGCTTATGTCCGGGAACTGGTCGGTGAATTCAGGGAGGAAAAACGAGATTGGAAGGTGGCAGTAACCGGACTGGCACTGTTTGCAGCTGCTGAAGTCGAAGTGACACAAAATGATCTTGTTCGGCTGGCTCCGATAATGATCGCGGTCATCGCCGTGTTGCTCCTTGTTTGTCTGCGCTCTTACGTTGCGGTGGCGCAAATTCTGGTCATCGTGTTGTTGTCGACTGCCTCTGTACTCGGATTGAGCGGCTGGTTTGATATATTGCTGAATCCCACTTCTGCCATTTCGATTGTTGTCGTGATGACCCTCGCGGTGGCCGACTGCGTGCATATCATTCTCACCTACCAGGATCGTTTTAACGGAGAGCCCCCTTCGCGGGATCGAGTGATGGCGTGTATGAAGCTAAATTTTGAGGCGATCTCGTTGACCAGCCTGACAACCGCGCTGGGCTTTCTTGCTTTAAACTTCTCCGACTCTCCGCCATTTCATGATCTGGGCAACCTCGCGGCTGCAGGCGTGATGGTCGCCTGGTTGTTGTCGATTCTGCTGCTTCCGGCGATGATGTCGTTGAGTAACGTCTCTGCCCGGGTGGTTATTCCGGCAGATCGACAAGTAATGAGTTCGCTGGCTGAATTTGTTATTCGACATTCAAAGACAATCCTCATCGCGGTTGGTTTGTCCTCGCTGGTTATCATTTCGGCGGTACCTCACCTGGAACTCGATGATCGCTATGTTGAGTGGTTTGACTCATCGGTCGGCTTCAGGGTCGATACAGACTTTGCGACCTCGGAGTTAACGGGTCCTTACATGCTTGAAATTGATATTGATAGCGGCGAACCGGGCGGGGTTGCGGAGCCTGAGTTTCTGCGCTTTGTGCAGGATCTGGAGAACTTTGGCGTTAACCATCCCAAGATCCTGCATGTCGACGGTTATGCTTCGCTTCAGAAAAAATTAAACCGGGCCATGAATGGTGGTGGTGAGGATGACTACACGATTCCAACGACCCGGGAATTGAGCGCTCAGTATTTATTGCTTTATGAAATGTCGCTTCCCTATGGGTTGGATATCACAAACCGAATTAGTCTATCGAAATCTGCTGTGCGCGCGAGCTTTACACTAATACCCGCCTCCCAAAGCGAAATCGCGCTTACAGTTACAGAACTGGAAAGCTGGATTGCACAACACAAACCGACCCGGGTGAAAGCCACGGTAACGGGGACGATCTTAATGTTTGTTCATCTTGCTGAACGCAATATTAAAAGTATGCTCGTCGGTACCGGGCTCGCTTTTGGATTCATCGCGATTCTAATGATGATCGTCTTAAGAGACTGGCGATTAGGACTCTTGTCTTTGGTTCCAAACGTAATTCCCGTTGCGGTCACCTTTGGTTTGTGGAGTTTGACTGTTGGGTATGTGGGTATTATTGCATCGATCATTACTGCAACAACGCTTGGGCTCATTGTCGATGATACTATTCATTTGATCACCAAATACGCGCGTGCGAAAGAGCGCGATAATCTCAGCACCCATGAGGCAGTCATGGAGACCTTCGCCCACGTAGGTAAAGCGCTGTGGGTGACCTCAATGGTGTTGGCCGCGGGCTTCTTTGTCTTGTCATTCTCCAGTTTTAGGCTTAATCAGGAGATGGGTGTCATGACCGCAATTACGCTGGTTGTGGCACTTATTCTGGACTTTCTGTTGCTGCCAGCGATGCTGATGATGTTCCACCGGGACAGCAAGTGTCGATGCAGGGTCTGTCAATCAAGGTGCCGAGGTGAGCAATTAACAGTTGAAGCAGGTACCCGATGACGATGCCCTACACAGGCATGAATAATGCGATATCCGACGTCGGAGTCCATAGCTTTGGAGGCTGGTCATGAATGAATCCTTGTTACCGAACGACCACAAAGATCCTGTTTGCGGGATGATCGTGCAAGAGGATGCGAAACATCGGTGCGATTACCTTGGTGTGACCTATCGGTTCTGCAGCGAACGTTGCGAAACTAAATTCGAGTCTGACCCGGAGATGTATTTATCTGCGACAGACGAGCAGTCGAGCCTCAACGGTAGTGCTGCGCAGTATACCTGTCCGATGCATCCGGAAGTTGTAACTTCAGCCCCGGGTAATTGCCCCAAATGCGGTATGGCACTTGAGCCCATGACACCGTCTCTGGATGAGGACGATTCGGAGTTAAAAGACATGACGCGGCGATTCTGGTTCGCGGGTTTCCTGACGCTGCCTTTACTCGTAATTGTCATGGGCGACATGTTGCCAGGTAACCTCTTCAGCAGACTGCTGAGCCCGGAATATCGTATCTGGCTGGAGCTTTTGCTGGCGAGTCCGGTGTGTCTGTGGTCAGCGAAACCCTTTTATGAAAAAGGCATTGCGTCGGTAAAAACGCTCAATCTCAATATGTTTACGCTGATCGCATTGGGGGTCTCTGTTGCCTACAGTTATAGCGTTGTTGCGACTCTGCTGCCTGGTATTTTCCCTGACTCCTTTCGTGGTGCACAGGGTGAGGTTAGTGTTTATTTTGAAGCGGCAGCGGTGATAGTCACGCTAATACTTCTTGGGCAGATTCTGGAACTCAGGGCCCGAAGTCAAACGGGTGCCGCCATCAAGAAACTACTGGGGATGGCAGCAAAGAGTGCGAGAAAAGTTAAGGATGACGGTACTGAGGAAGACATTCCTGTCGAGTTCATCATCGTTGGGGATCTGATCAGAGTTCGTCCAGGGGAGAAAATCGCGGTTGATGGGCGGGTTGTGGAAGGCCTGAGTGCGGTTGATGAATCGATGGTAACGGGAGAACCTATTCCTGTCGAGAAGCACACGGGTGATGCGGTTATTGGCGCAACCATCAACGGAACCGGTTCGCTGGTGATGCGCGCTGAGAGGGTCGGCAGTGAAACCATGTTGTCTCGAATAATCGGCATGGTCAGCGAGGCGCAAAGAAGCAGGGCGCCGATTCAGAAGCTTGCCGATGTCGTGGCCGGGTACTTCGTACCGGTTGTTCTGCTGGTTGCCATCGTGACCTTTGTTACCTGGTCGATGGCAGGACCTGAACCGGCGATGGCTTATGCACTGATAAATGCTGTCGCGGTGCTAATTATCGCTTGTCCATGCGCGCTTGGACTGGCAACGCCGATATCAATCATGGTGGCGATGGGTAGGGGTGCTGGATTCGGGGTGTTGTTTAAAAATGCGGAAGCGATAGAAACCATGAGGAAAGTCAGCACGCTGGTTGTTGACAAAACCGGTACGTTAACTCAAGGCAAGCCTGCGTTAACGACGGTATCTGGATACAACGAATATCCGGAAGATGACCTGCTGAGGTTGGTTGCCAGCATCGAGAAAGGAAGCGAGCATCCGCTTGCAAGCGCTATAGTTAAGGGCGCTGAGGAGAAAGGACTCGATTTATCGATAGCCGAGGATATTCGTTCAATCACCGGTAAAGGAATTGAAGGTGTGGTCGAGGGACGTCGGGTAGTGATGGGGAACGCCGCGTTGATGAACGATAACGTCATAGAAGTACAGGATGTGGAAGCATTGGCCGATGAGCTCAGGTCGCAAGGGCAAACAATTATGTTTACCGCTGTCGACGGGGTACTCGCCGGTTTTATTGGTGTGGCTGATCCCATCAAAGAAACTTCTGCAGAGGTGATTGCCAGCCTTCATGATGCTGGCGTTCAGGTTGTCATGCTTACCGGTGACAATGAGACCACCGCTAAGGCGGTTGCCGAAAAATTAGCAATTGATCGGGTCATCGCAGGCGTTATGCCCGATGAAAAAGCTGCACTTGTCAAAAAACTTCAAACCGAAGGTGAGATTGTTGCCATGGCAGGCGATGGCGTAAACGATGCCCCGGCTCTCGCCCAGGCAGATGTTGGAATTGCGATGGGTACAGGCACGGATGTCGCGATGGAAAGCGCAGGCGTTACCCTGGTAAAGGGTGACTTGCGAGGGATATTACGGGCACGAAGGCTCAGTCGCGAGACCATGAAGAATATTCGTCAAAATCTTTTCTTTGCATTCATCTATAACGCGCTGGGTATTCCCGTTGCCGCCGGGGTGCTGTATCCCTTCTTTGGTATTTTGCTAAGTCCGATGATTGCCGCTGCGGCTATGAGCTTCAGCTCGATATCGGTGATTTTCAACGCTCTTCGTTTAAAAAACGCGGACATCTAGGAGAGTTCATGAACAACCAACCGTCACAAAATTTTTGGCTAACGGGTAGAGGTTTGGTCGCCGCCACAGGAATCGGCTTTCTCCTCTACTTTCTTGTGATAGAACATGGCGAACATCTGTTTCCTTATCTGCCCTATCTTATTCTCTTATTGTGTCCATTCATGCACTTTTTTATGCACGGATCGCACAGTCATGGCGATGAGAAACCCAGCGGCGATCAATATATGAAGGGGTATGAGGACGGACTGAAAAAACGACCAGTCGACGAGGGAGATCGAAATGCATGACGGTAATGCCTACGGACTGTGGACACTGGTGATTGTGAATTCCGCGATCTTCATTTTTTTTGCGTTTAGCTTTACTAAACCCAAAGTGGCATCTGACTGGCGTTCACTTGGGGTTTTTTCCGCATTCGTTGTTGCACTTTTTACTGAGATGTATGGCTTTCCGTTGACTATCTATTTCCTGTCTGGTTGGTTGGAGGCGCAGTATCCAGGAGTCGACTTCCTGGCACATAACAACGGACATTTACTACATCAACTGATGGGATTTGAAGGAGACCCGCATTTCGACCCACTGCATATCGCGAGCAACGTGCTGATCGTTTTGGGTTTTTTCATTTTGGCGTCAGCCTGGAACGTGCTCCATGGCGCACAGCAAGCAGGGAATATGGCGAGCACAGGCTGGTATGCGAAAGTTCGCCACCCGCAGTACCTGGCTTTTATAATCATCATGTTTGGCTTCCTGTTGCAATGGCCGACTATTCCCACGGTTGTAATGTTTCCAATTCTCGTGGTGATTTACATCAGGCTTGCTGCGTCTGAGGAACAACGCGCAATTGAAGCGTTCGGTGAAACGTATGAACGATATCGAGACATTACTCCGGCATTTATCCCACATATTTCCCGGCGTGTTAGAAACACGGCCATACAGGAGGAAAGGTAATGAAAATCATATAACGCGACACGTGGAAGAGCCGACGGAGAAACGGTGTTCGCCCGTCAATTGTGAACTGTGGCAGGGAAGCGCTGGCGGAAGCGCAGGAGTAACTTTTTTGCATTTACAACATTAAATTTAAGGACATGGTTATGAAACACCTGGCAATATTAACAGTTATGGCGCTCGCCTTATCGAACCCGGTTTTAGCGGCAGGCGAGTCACAACAACACAAACATAAGTACCCTGCAGAGACTTCTTCGGTGGAAGTCATTCCGCTAAAGCTTGCGGACGGTTCACAGCTTTTCCTCAATGCGAACGGCAGCATGCGTATGGTGGACAAGTCAGGCAAGCCTTTGTCGATGATAGAGGGGGTAGAAATGACACTGGAAGACGGATCCATCATTTTGATGCATAACAAGAAGATCTTTCGCCACATTCATAAACGCCGACCCTGGGAGTCTGCGGCGCAGACTCCCAGGTCACAACCAAAGCCGACTTCCGGGTTATGATGAGCCACCTGGAGCCGGTCCCGGAGTAAAACGATGATTGTTCACCGACTTAATTTGTCACTGTCAGCGGCCCTCGCAACGGGGGTCATCTGGATAGTTTGTGCGCTGTTTGTGATGGTGGTTCCGCAAATGGCTGCCAGGATTACGAGCGGCATGTTGCATATGGAAGCACTGGCAGTCGTTTGGCAACTCGATGTTGCAGGTGTTGTGATTGGTGGACTGGCGTGGATGCTGCTTGCTTTCGCTCTGGTTTGGCTTAGTACCTTCATCTATCAATTGATGGACATCAGCGACTCTTAGAGGACTTGGTTATGGCCCTGCAGTACAAACAGGTGAAAAACGAAACCATTAAGCCAGCAATCTGGCTTGTTATGTCAGTGCTGGTATTTGGCTGTACCACAGGGCAATGCGCAACTTTTAACGATGGCCAGGTAGCTGCTTCCCAGGTTTCGAGTGTGGCCTATACTTTGCAGTTCAATCGCTGGCTGGATGAGCAGTTTTCTGCCTATCTGGATTTCAGCCCGATGACGAAGACAAGGCTGGGCGATAAGTCAGACTATG
>JAJFKA010000192.1 GCA_021773555.1 Gammaproteobacteria bacterium | reverse complement strand
GTTAGTCCTTTAGCCGGAGATAAACAAGACCGCGCAGATAGTGAAACTGGTGCTCGGTGTTTTTCAATTGGATTGCGCGTTTGATGTGTGCAAGTGCCTGATCCAGATCGCCTGCACGATAATCCGCCTGCCCAAGATAATAGTGGTAATAAGGATTGTGTTGACGGTAGTAGTCTACCTGACCGGCGAAGTAGTCCGCCTCTTCAATTCGGCCCAGGCTGGCAAGGGTCGACGAGAGATTGACCAGTGCGGATTTATTCGAGGGTTTTACGCGCAAAGCCTGCACGTAGGCATCGACGGCCGATTCAGCAAGGCCGCTTCTCGAATACACTGCCCCCAGGTTTACCCACAATCCGGCAATGTCGGGATAGGTCTGAATACCCTTTTTGAGGTAGCGAAAGGCCTTTTTCGTATCACCCAGTTCCAGTGCTTCGACCGCTACATTACTGAAATATAAAGCCGCCGCGTAGCCGTCACTGACTCGTTTGGTTTCGTAGTTCCCGTTGTACTCGGCGGTGTTAAAATCGACCACATAACTCTGTAGAAAGGAGGCGTCACTTCTGACCCCTTTCACCAGAACATTGATATGGTTGTTAAGTAGCATCAATTCAGACCCGGCGCTGAAGCTTGGGGGGATATCGACCATCTGAAAGGTTACATCGAGATTGGCTTCCCTCGCCAGAGCAACAAACAAATTGGAAAATGACAGGCAATTTCCCTGCCGACGATGAAAGGTTTCTCTAGCGGAATAAGTGAGGTTCGGATCATAGTCAAGAGTCAACAGGCCATCTTTAATCATGCCGTTAACCAGTTTGCGAAGGCGTGACCTTGCGTGCGGATAACCTTTGACCTTGTCCTGGACGAATCCGCGCATCTCATCGTCGATAGCGAGCACTTCACCGGCATCAATATCGCTCACGTCAATGACTTCTCCGAAAAGAAGTTCACCCGATAACAGGCTGTCAAACTCCGTTGATACCTTGAGATCTACAGAAGCACAGCTTGCTAAAAGTGTTAATACCACTAACGCCGAACTGGTTTTAAGCATTTTACGACCTCAGTTATACATCGGATCGAGCCCACAAATTTTACTAAATTCGGACGCCTCGTAACAGCACTCAGCCAGCATGTCACTTGGCATTCTCCACCCGATCACCTAAACTACTTCGACACGCTTGGCTGAGCCGTATCATGAAGTTGATTCATCTTCCTTAGATCGTGATTACCCGGTGCTCGGAAAGTACCTCACCCGTCGCCCCTAGTACCTCGCCGTTACGATTGCAGAGCGACATCCCTGAAGCAGATTTAAGAACGGTCACCGTACAACCCAGAGGAGAAGACGACCATGAAGTATCGTTACCTGTATTGACCGATTGTTTCGTCCACTCATTGCACTATCCAAGGCACGATGAACGGAGGCCACATGGCTAAAGGAAAAGACAAACGCAAAGTTAACGATCGAACAAAACCGCAAAAAACCCTCAAGGAGAAGCGCAAGGCGAAGAAAGATAAAAAGTAGTGTTCCCCAATGGCACAACTAATCCGTGCCATTGGTTTTTTCGCTAGAACGGCACCTCGTCACTAAACTGTAATCTCCTGGCCAGTCCAGGATGTTCGAAACTCAACCCCTCCGCATGGAGCAACAATCGTTCGGCTTTCTCTAACACCGCCTCTGGCGCATAGAGATCACAACCCAGTATCGGGTGGCCAATCTCTGCCATGTGAATCCTGAGTTGGTGGCTGCGCCCTGTTACCGGATTAAGAGCTATCCTGGTCGTGTCTCCTTGCCGCGCGAGCACAGAAAAACGGGTTACCGCAGCCTTACCATGCTGCATATCGACTCGTTGTCTTGGCCGATTATTGGGATCAGGTGACAACGCTAACTCTACGGTCCCCGAATCATCCGCCATCCGGCCATCGACAACAGCGCAGTAACGCTTATCAACGAGTCTCTCCCGGAACTGCCGGTTCAACTCCGAAACCGCCCGGGACGAGCGCGCCAGCACCAGCAGACCTGAAGTATCCAGGTCGAGGCGATGCACCACCGTAACATCCGGATATTCCGCAGCGAGTCTCGATAAGACACAGTCCTTTACCACCCGACCAGGGACAGAAAGCAGTCCCGCTGGTTTGCTAACCACCACGACATCCTTATCAACATGCTTGATGACAATATCTGCCTCACAGGGCGGCGGGATATGGAATGTGGTATCGCCCATCGGAACAGCATCGCAAAATGTCGTATAGTTGAGGTTAGTCTAACACCGCGGAGAGCGCATGCCTTCTGACAACGATGAACTACTCGAAGCGATCACTGATATCGCCCCGAAGTTGCTCACTACCATGGAGGCCTTCGAACAGGTGCAGCGCAATATGCATCCCTCACGCCTCGATAAGCTCGCCGAGTTCCTCTCGCCTTATGAAGAATCTTTGCAGGCGTCGTTTCAAAAATTTTCAAGGCTCCAGTTTCCGGAGGACATTGCACCTTTCGGGAAACGACTTGACGACGGCGCGCGCTACAGCCTGCGGGCATGTGAGGGTATCACCCGCCCCGAAGACACATTCTCCACGATGAAAGCCATGCGCGCGCACTGTCGTGCCCAGGAGTTTATGTATCCATTGGCAAGTGTTATGACACCGGTAAGTCAGTACTTCCTGGAGACTCTTGCACGCGAGGACGCAGCGTTACTCGCCAGCCTGAATCAGGATCGACCTGGTGAACAGGTCGGATTGTTAAACGCGCAGAATGACCGTGATGTTCGTGGCGGTTTTTCAGTCTACATCCCTGAACACCTCGACCCGGAGCAACCCGCCTCCCTGGTGGTTGCGCTGCATGGCGGGACCGGTCATGGGGCCGACTTTCTATGGTCCTGGCTGCGCGAGGCACGAACCCGCGGTTTTATTCTGGTTGCTCCTACCTCGCAGATGGATACCTGGTCGCTAATGGGCGAAGAGCATGACCTTGAACACCTGACCGCTATGCTTAACTTTGTAAAACAGCAATGCAATATTGATGAGCAGCATATCCTGCTCACCGGCATGTCGGACGGAGGCACCTATACTCTCCTGGCCGGTCTGCATCAAGCGTCACCGTTTACCCACCTTGCACCTTTTTCCTGCGTACTCCATCCAGAAATACAAATGGAAGGCCGTATGAAATTCGCAGAAGGGCGCAATATATACCTGGTTCATGGCACACTGGACTGGATGTTTCCGGTGGATATGGCCTACATGGCCGAGGCTGAGCTTAATGCTGCCGGTGCGAATTTGACCTTCAGAGTTATCGAGGGTCTTTCACACAGTTATTGTCGGGCAGAAAACCCCGCCCTCTTAACCTGGTTCAACCCATCACTGGAGAGAAGTTGATGCAAGCATTCCGGCAGGTGCTTATGCCACTTTTTTTGTTAATCCTGGCGCTTGTATTCACGTCGAGCCTCGGGGCAGAAGTACGTGAATTGGTTATCGTGCACACGAACGATTTTCATGGCCATATCAAAGAGGAAAACGGATACGCGGGTGCCGCGCGAATCGCCGCATTCGTCAAAATCCAGCGAGCGCATTATCCTGGTGTACTTTTCATGGACGCAGGCGACGCCGTATCCGGCACCCCCGTTTCGACCATGTTTAAAGGTACACCGATTTTTCGCGTCATGAATGCGATGAACTACGATGTCGGCATTCTGGGAAATCACGAATTCGATCATGGCTACAAACAAATAGCGCAATTCAGGACAATCGCCAACCAGCCATTGCTGAATGCAAACGTCAGAGACCGGGACGGGAAGCTTCTGGGTGACGCACCGCACAGGATATTTAAGGTGAACGGTATTTCTGTGGGTATTATCGGTGTGCTGACAGAAAAGACGCCACTGATGATCACGCCTGTCGGTAATGAAGGATTACAGTTTGAACAACCGGAAGTCGCACTGCGCGCTCAAATTAGCGAACTCCAGAGGAAAGTAGACCTGATAATCGTACTGTCGCATGTCGGTCACGAAGAAGAAAAAGCGCTTGCGCAGGTAGTCACTGGCATCGACCTGATTGTCGGCGGTCATTCCCACACGTTGGTTAATCCGGCCATCAAGCAGGGTGAAACTTACATCGTCCAGGCGCACCGTTACGGGTCCCATGTGGGGTTTGTGAAGCTCATGGTCGATACCGAAAGAGATTCAATCGTCTCGTTTTCAGGAACCCTGATCCCGGCTGCTGATTTACCAGAACCCGATGCACCCGTGCTGGCCGCCGTAAACACCTGGGAAGAAAAAGTTGCAGCCCTGGTTGACGTGCAGATCGCGACTTCCGAGCGCGTGATCAAAGGGCCACAGCTGCAGGCCTTACTTGAGGAAATTCTGGTTAGCGCCACGGGAGCAGATTTCGGTTATTGCAACATAGGGGGGATTCGCGACAAGATTCCAGCAGGTCCGGTCACCGCACGCCACATCTGGAATATCGCACCTTTCGGCAACGGCCTCGTTACCCTGACCCTGACCGGGGCCGACTACCTTGTGCTTTTATCCCGGGAAAATGAGTCACACCCCACTACCGAGTTGCTCGACCCGGCTAAAACCTACACTGTCGCAACCAACAGTTTCATTGGTGCGCACGCGATAAAAACCTTCGGCGACAAGGTTGTCCTGAAGGATTTCGGTGTGCTGGTGCGGGATGTTGTTATTGACGCTGTCCGCGATCAGGCTTTGTAACCAGAGCCGTGCTGCCCCGTGACAATGAGGCAACCGTTATTCCGCGAAAAACTCCCGGGTCAACTTGAGAAATTCATCCAGCCGGTCGTGATGAACCCAATGCCCTGCCTTTTCAATTAACTCATGCCGGGCATTGGGGAAAAAATTAGCCGGGTCTTCAGATTTACCCTGACCATGCCAACTCTCGGTGCCGCTCACCAGCAAAATCGGAGCATCAATACGGGCCCACAATTCACGGGTCTGCTCCTGGTTCATGTCATAGGGCGACATCACATGCGTGTAGTTGTCGAATTTCCAGCTATAGGTGCCATCCTCATTCTGGTTACTACCGTGTATTGTCAGATGCCGGGCCTGGTCATCCCGCAGGTGGCTGTTGGCATCGTGCATACGCTCATAAGCGTCTTCAAGTGAAGAATAGCGCTTCGCCAACCTCCCGGAAACTTTACGCGTGGATTCTATCCATTCCTTCATCCGCTCGTGAACCGGACGGTTCTGATACATCCAACCTGGACCGCCGGTCCCTTCTATCACGACCAGCTTCTTAATGTGTTCGGGATAGATACCCGCATAACGCAAGGCAACGCCGCCGCCCAGGGAATGTGCAATAACATGCAGGGGCGCCAGGTCCTGCTGGTGAATCAGCTGGGCAAGGTCATACACGTACTCGCTATGGCTGTAGGAACTGCCAGTTACCCAGGCAGAATCTCCGTGCCCCCGAAAGTCTGGTGCAATGATGTGATATTCGCTACACAGTTCCTGGGCGACCCAGTCCCAATTGTGGCAATGATCCCTGTTGCCATGAACCAGCAGCAAGGGAGGCGCCTCGTGGTTACCCCAGTCAAGATAATGCAGGCGCAGGCGCTGGGAAAAATAAGTATGTGAGGTAGGGCTCGCTTTTCCTGGGGTCATTGAATCGTTCTCTGCAGGGGCTAACAAATTGACCCTGAAGTATAGCAATTTATTGGCGTTCGATATTCTCGATAGTTAGAGATTATGGACTTTAGTTGATAGTATTCGTGTCCTACTCGCCCACTTTGAACTGGAATGACACGAGCACACGTTGCCGTCATCGACGCCTTAAAACATCGCTACAGCAAACCAGCTGATGACCGGGCGACTGAGACCCCAGCTGATGCTGTAGGTAAGGACGCGCTCATTGCCTGTCTGCACGCAGTTCAAGCCGACAAGCTGACCGGTGAACATACTCTGCTTGAGTTGGTTGCGCAGGCACAGCCTGAATGGACACTTGCCGACGCTGAACAATCACTGCTGCTTTCCGTGGACGACTGTATTAACCTCATCGGCAACCTGATCGATCTTGAAAACGAGATCGACATCCAACTGAGGCTGACCTTACCGCAACTCGCCGTAGAACTGCTCGAACAACCCGACCTGCCGCTCACCCGGCCGGATCATTCTGTGCTCGCGGTGCTTGATCTACTGGTGAGCGCTTGTGTCGGCTGGGCCTCCGATCTTGGTCGATCCGGTGATCAGGTACTCCAGAAAACCACCGATATTGTCACCAAAATCTGCTCCGGCGAGTCCGACTACGCCGCGTTGCAGGCAGATCTCCAGACATTTCTGGACGCGGAACAGAAGAGAATCCGCAAACTTGAAGAACGTCTGGTCGCCTCAGAAGAAGGCCAGCTCCGTGCAAAAAAATGTAAGGGCATCGCCGCGCAACTGATTAACACTGCGATGGCTGACAAGCAACTTACTGCTTCGATTATTAACTTCCTTCAGGGTCCCTGGTACGACTCAATTCAACTGCTTGCCCTGACCAAAGGGCTGGAAAGTGAGGAGTGGCTGCGGGCCACCAAACTGACCGAGACCATCGTCTGGACCTATCAGCCAATCGAAGACCCCGATGATCAGGAGAAGCAGAACCAAACCCAGCGGCTTTACCGAATCGTTGAGCACATACCGGCAGAAATCAGGGAACTGCTGGTGGCCCTTGAACACAATACCGCCTCTGCTGAAAACGCACTCGAAGAAATCGAAAGCGAGCATGTGCAGGTGATCTCCGGGGATAGTCTCGCCTACACTGAATTCACACCCCTTCCTACTGGCCGGGAGGTTTTCAGTCAGAAAACTTCCGTGAGCCGCATTCTGTTACGCAAAGTGACCAGCCTTAATGCCGGACAATGGTTCACCTTCGAGGACGAGGGTGCTTCCGTCAGGATCAAACTGGTTCTGAAACTCGAGGATATCAAACAGCTTTTGTTTACCAATCGAAATGGTATGAAGGCGTTGGAGAAGAGCTTCGATGAATTCGCTTACTACCTCTCGGCCGGATTAATCAAACCTCTGAACCACGAGGATGTCTTTTCCTCAACATTTTCGAGTTATTACGCGAGCCTGGTGGAGCGATTTGATCGCGACAGGAAGCAGGCGGCAGAGGATAGGGCCGAGGCGCAGCGCGCGGCGGATGAAACCGAAGCGACAGAAAAGAAAGCACTGCAAGAGGCCAGCAGACTCAAAGTGCGAAATGAAGATGCCGAGCGAGAAAGACTGGCAGAAGAAAAGCAGCAAAGACTTGCCAACGCCCGTATTGAGGCTGCCAAAGAGGAGAATCAGGAAAAAGTTGTTGAACTGACAGCTCAAGTCAAATCGTTGAATATTGGCGCCTGGTTGAAACTGCCAGGCGCTGATGGTGTACTGGAAGAATGTAAGTTAGCGGTAAAACTCGCCACAGCCGACAAGATGATATTTGTCAGCCGCACCGGATTAAAGGTTGGAGACTACTCTGCCGAACAACTGGTGCAGCTGTTGGTTGCAGGGGAAGGCGAAATTGAGGATGGAGGAGTTGAATTCGAAGACACACTGGCTGAAGTAGTCACTAAACTACGCCAGGACCGGAATAAAAGTTATGACGACCTCACAGGTTCATGAACACAGAGTAGAATCACGGCTGGAATTGGAGGCAACGATATTTGTTGAACTGCTTGCCTCCGACAGCCACAGCGAAGGCACAATTATCATGTGCAACTCCCTCGACCTGTCAGCGAACGGTTTGCAGGTTGTGGTTGATGACCAGATCCCGGCAGGATCAATTTTCAGGTTGTGTATAGATCTGAAAACGGCAGAACCGATATTTCTTGTCGCTGAAGTCATGTGGTTACGTCCGGACCCGGAATCAGACAGCTACCGAATTGGGTTTCTGTTATTCGAGTCCGACGACACCGACATCCACCGCTGGAAACAACTGGTCGCTGATATGCTAGGTTGATTGCTCCGCAATCAACCGCCGAAAGGAGATTGCTAGCAATCCCCGAAAGGCACACTCTGAACGTTCCCTATAAAGCAATCTCCGAGGCACACTCCGAACATTCCCACAAAAGCAATCAACCGCGGAATGGAGATTCCCGCAACTTAATTCAAATAACCCCTTCCTCCCCCAACTTCGCACACTCCTCTGGCGACAACCCCAGTAATCCGCCGTAAACCTCCAGATTCTGAGCTCCCAGTTCGGGCGCAAGCGCCGGTTCATGTACCTGGCCAAAAGCGACGTTAATGGGTGAATTCGGCAATGCGATATTCCCGAGCAGCGGATGCTGCACGTCCCGCAACATCCCTCTTTCATGAAGGTGTGAATCATTCAGGAGTTCCTCGACGTTTCGAACCGCCGCCGTTGGCACGCCCGCAGCCTGCAGAATATCGAGGACATCCAGCTTGTCGCGAACACTTGTCCAGGCAGTGACGATGGCATCAACTTCCTGCATTGACTCCGCACGTTTGTGCATTGTCTGGAATTTCTCGTTATCGATGAGTTCAGGTTGACCAATGGCTTTGACCAGTGCGTGCCAGTGACCTTCCCGGACACAGATGATTGCAACGTGCCCGTCACGGGTCGGATACACGTTATAAGGTGCCATGGTCAATGCCGGATGTCTGTTGCCGTGCCTGCCAGGGACATTTCGGTCATGGTAATAGTAAGCGCCGATCACCGTGGCGAGGGTGGGTAACACCGCGTCCTGCATCGCCATGTCCAGCACTGCCCCCTTGCCGCTATGCTCCCGCGCCAGCAGCGCTGTAACGACGGCACTGTACAGGTGAATACCGCCAAAAAAATCCGAGATGGCTGGGCCAGCCTTCATTGGCGGTAGTTCATCTACACCCGTTGTGCTCATCACACCCGTCATTGCCTGTACGGTGATGTCCATGGCCAGATAGTCCCGATGCTCCCCCGATCGGCCATAACCAGATCCAGCCGCGTAAATCAGACGCGGATTGATCGCCATCAAGGTTTCAGCCGAAAGCCCGAGATTAGTCATGGTATCCGGGCCGAAATTCTCCAGAACGATATCCGCTTTTGCAACCAGCTGTTTAAAAAGCTGTAGACCCTTATCAGTCTTAAGGTTAAGCGTAATGGATTCTTTTGCCTGGTTTAACATGGCGAACGGATAGGCGGCTGAACTGGTGGCGCCTCTGCCCCGCAGGGTTTCTCCGGTGAGCGACTCAACCTTGATCACCCGCGCGCCTGCCATCGCCATCAAAAAGGTTGCGTAGGGTCCATTGTAGATCTGACCCAGATCCAAAACCGTAATGCCCGCCAGGGCGTTCATTTCACTCATACAAAAAACTCCCAGATGTCGACTGCAGGGTACCAAGCTATTCTTGTATTATTAAGCGAATTGTTGGCGGGCTTTGGTTTTATGATCACCCGGAATCGAATTTCCAGTTCCAGCTTTTTGAAGGCAGACGATTCATCGCACGGACAGGAGAATAATCCAGATGACTTTTAACGAACATATTGGCATGACGTTTGGCGGAAACGAAAACGAAGCACAAATCAAGATTGAGGATCATCACAAAAATCCAACCGGTAATATCAACGGCGGTGTCATCATTTCGCTAGCCGACAATCTGTCAACGGGCGTCGCCGGGCGCCATTGGCAATCCAGGTTTGGTCATCAGGTATTTATGGTCGGCGTCGATCTGCACGCTGTCATGCTTGCCAATCAGGTCGGAGGCACGATCACGGCCCGATCAGAACCTGTTCGAGTCGGCAAGCGTGTGACCGTAATCAGAACTTCAGTTTTCGGGACAGATGAGAAGCTCCTGGCAGAAGTCACCACGACCCATGTGCCGGTCGAAACATCGGGTTAGTCCTAACGGGCTCGGTTAGTGATGATTTGCAGGTTCATCATCATGCCCGCGTTCCAGGTCAATATCTTCACCAAGTCGCTCGGCTAACGTCAGCAGCGCATCTTCCAGCCGCTCAACCCGTGCTTCCAGTTTTCGGAGGCTCGATTCTCTCTCGGGTGTTGCGCGTGTGGCCGTGGTGATCTGCTCTTGTACTGATTCAAGCTCACCCGACAACAAATGTGCATACTCATGATCCTGCCGGCCGGGCTTTCGCGCTAATCTGGCGACAACCGGATCGTCACCGGCCATGAGCCCTTGCAAGGTCTCAACGACTTGTTGGTTATCATCAAAAGGGGCAAGCCGACCACTCCGAGCCCTCAATTCACCGGGAGTCTGTGGACCCCGCAATAAAAGCAAACAGACAATCGCATATTCCGCTTGATCAAGCTGAAAACTGGCCATGGGCGTGTTGCAAAGGCGCTGCGAATACTTTTCCACCGAACCACTGCCGCTTTCCTGCCATGTTAGCAAAAACTTGTCTTTTAAATGACGAGTAGTTCCTTGCACCTCGCCCTGGGTCAGCTTCATCACGGGATCCCTGGCCGATTTTTGGTTACAAGCGTTCGTCAGTGCATTGAGCGTTAATGGGCACTGATCGGGTGTGGTCACCGCCTTTTCCATCAGGCAACCGATCACGCGCGCTTCTTCCGGAGCTAAAACAATATTCATCCCCCGCATCCTCGGTTCCGCAATTCACCCATCAGGCTAGTCCGGTAAACCCAGCACCCGTTTCGCGATGATGTTGAGCTGAACCTCAGTGGTACCGCCTTCGATCGAGTTTGCCTTGGTACGCAACCACGCCCGGGTGTGACCAGTTTCCTCCTCAGAAAACCCGTCCCCCTCCCAGCCCAGCATCTGCGATCCTAATGCCTTGAGCATCAACTCGTAACGTGATTTATTTTGTTCGGTGCCATACATCTTGAACATTGACGAGACGAAACTAGGCGCTTTGGTCGATTTGGACTCTTCCATGTTGCGACGTACTGCCAGACCAAAGCAGCGATCATTCATCGAATGCTGAACAATATCGTCACGCAATTCCAGATCACTTAGTTTTGAATCATGTAACCCCACATAGTCAATCGCCACATCTTTCAATGATTGACCACGCTGGGCTCCGCCACCGCCGCCGCCAATCATGGTTCGTTCGTACTGTAAGAGTCGCTTGGCTACAGTCCAGCCATCATTGACATTACCTACGACATTACTGCGCAGTGCCCTTGCGTCCTCAAAAAATGTTTCGCAAAAAGGTGACAATCCACTGATCAGCTTGATGGGTTTTACCGTCACGCCAGGCTGATCCATTGTGAACAGTACAAAGGTGATGCCACTATGCTTTGGTGCTGCGGGATCTGTTCGTACCAGGCAAAAGATCCAGTCGGCATTATCTGCACCTGAGGTCCAGATTTTCTGACCATTAATGACATACTCATCTCCATCGACAACAGCCTTGGTTTGAAGGCTCGCCAGATCGGATCCCGAATTAGGCTCGCTGTAGCCCTGGCACCACCAGATTTGACCGCTGCTGATCTGGGGCAGATGTTCTGCTTTTTGCTCATCTGTTCCGTATTCCAGCAGTGCCGGACCAATCATTGACAATCCCATGCCAACCAGTGGTGTACGTGCATTGATTCGAGCCATTTCCTTGCGCAGCACCAGATGTTCATCGGCGTTCAACCCAGCCCCGCCATACTCGGCAGGCCAGGTCGGCGCGGTGAAGCCTCTTGATGCACACAGATCCATCCACTTTTTGGTGTCCGGATTTTTATACCTGGCGCGCTTGCCACCACCGGGGTACTCATCCGCCGGCATGGGTGTGCGCATGGATGGCGGACAGTTTTCTTCCAGCCACTCACGCGTTTCTTCCTGAAATTGTTGTAACGACATTTCTATCTCCTATTTATAACGAATTTTTTGTCCGTTTCCGCACGCCTCAAAGGTCCTCAAGCCAGAACAGGGTCCAGCTCAAACAGTGTGATTTCCGATCTTGTACCGATACGCATAACAGGACCCCAGGTACCGGTACCCTGGGAAACGTAAAGTCGGGATTCCCCCTGGCTGTACATTCCTTTAACGCGATCGAATACCTTGCCAACCACCAGGTTGAACGGAACGATCTGTCCATTGTGTGTATGACCACTGATCATCAGGTCAATACCCGCGGATGCGGCTGCCTCAAGACCTCGCGGACGGTGGTACAAAAGCAGCTTGAACGCATCGGCATCAATTTCCAGATGTTGCAATTGATTACGGACCTGCAGTGCGTCTTCCATGTCATCGATTCCCAGCACCTGAACATCGTCCCGGAACCAGGTTGTGTCATTCCGGAGCACCTGAACACCGAGATTGCGAAGGCGCGCAAGTATCTGCTCAAGGTCCTCATATTTCTCATGATTTCCAATGCAGAAATAGATCGGAACGACAATGCGGGCGAGCGATGCCAGGTCACTCTCAGGCACATCTGATGCATCGATAAAGTCTCCCGTAATGCAGACGAAGTCAGGATGCAGCTCATTGATTTTGTTTACAACCCGGTCGAGGAAAGCACTGCTGCGTGAGCCAATGTGCACATCTGTGATTTGCACGAATCGCAACGGCGCCTGAAGTTTACCGCTGGTAAATCGTATCCGCTTCACAAATGGCAGCATCGCCACGACAACTCCCGTTGCACCAAAGCCCCCACTAACTAACAGCACCAGTGTGGCGGCTTCGACCGGCAGCAACAGACTCAATCCGACAAGTATTTCCGCCACTAACAGGAATATCAACACAATGGGACTCACACCCAACCAGAAATCGGCCACCAGGCGAAGAAAACGTGCTGTGCGGGAGCGACGATGACGAAGGAATACGCGGCTGATGACCTGGCTTCCTGCCAGTGGAATCAATACCAGCCACATGAGCCACCAGGGCACATCGAGCCACAGGGTGAGCCGCACAATCGGATACACGAACAGGGGGATGTGTAGTGCCAGCGCAATGAGTAGAAAACGACTCCATCCTGGTGGACGGCGGACGATCCTTTCATCTGGCAGCACCTTCGCAGACGCTGCGCCTAACCGGGAGTCAGTCATCGCCGGGAAACTGACACATCATCGATCAACAACCCTATGGGTCAGACTGAGATAGGAGCGATTGATAAAACCTGTATTGTCGCCATTCTTTTCGTCCCATTCAGCCGTTGGCTTTGCTGCATAGATATCGCTTAAGGATGCACCCTGATTTATCAGGACCAGCATACGAGCCCGCACTGTTTTCAACATTTCCACATACGCAGCCAATGCCTGGTAGTCGGCAATCGGACCGTGGCCTGGAATCACCACCGTTTCCTTGTCGATTACCTTAAGTGTTTCGGCGCAGAAACGAATGACACCTGACAGGGTGCCGCCATTTCCTGCATCAATAAACGGATATCCGGAATTGTTATAGACATCCCTGAGATGAACCGCGTTGGATGTGCGGAATACGACAGCAGTATCGCCGGTCGTGTGTGCAGGACCAAAATGATAGAGATCCACCTGCTCACCATTAAAATGAAACTGCATGGTATTCTCGAACGTTATCACCGGCTGAGCTTCAGTCGGATAAGCTTCCTGTTCATAGGCGATGCCGACCAGATTGATGACGTGATCCTGTTGCATCATACGTCTGGAGTTGGCCTGGGACACCAGCCAGGTTCCCTTTGGTCCTAACACCTGATTGCCTGCAGCGTGATCAAAGTGCCAGTGGGTATTGATCGCAAAATCAACCTCGCGACCGCCCAATTTACCAATGGCCGTCTGCACCCGGGATATCATTTGCGGAAACTGATCATCGACGATTAACACGCCACTCTCGCCAGTACTCACTGCGATATTACCGCCCAGGCCAAACAACACATGTAAATTCTGAGTAACTTTTTCGGTCGTTACTTCCGCGCTATCAAAATCCCAGCCAAATGCCGCGAGTAACTCACTTTCGGTTGAGGGCGCAGGCACACCGGGTACATCGTGGGCCAGCCCAGGGGGTGAAACAAGCAAGAGTACAAACAACCACAACTTATTCGTCAATGCGTTCAATCCTTTCATAATCAGTCTACCGGGGAGCGCATGTTATATCACAAAAGTGAAGGCCTTTTACGGAGATTCTCAAAGGGGACGCCATCAACCTTCAGCACGGCAACAGGTATTCAAGTTGTCAATTATTGAGGAGTAGACGCACTGATAAGTTCCAGCATCTCGGTTCGACCCGGTCCACGCTGCATCCTCGATCTGGCGTTAACGCCGCGACCTCGGAACATGTAGCGTAAAATGGTCAGACGAATTCTCCAGTCGGAGAGAAACTCTCCCGGTGGCTCCAGCAAATTGAATGTGCGCATTGCACCTCGAACCACATGCAACTGGTCCCGGGCCGCCGCGGAAATGGCATCACCCAGAGATAGCCTGAGCCATTTCCGCAATGAATCCGGTCTATCCAGCGCCTGACCTTCACGTATCGCTGCCGCGCGTTTGATACCGTTTTTATCCTCGCCAAGACTTGCCTTGAAAATCGGCCTGATTTCATCCTCGGTCCGCTGATCAAATTCCACCGCCCGGGATACCGGATCATCAACTGCATCAAGCACTTCCGCAAGGATATGCGCATGTTTAATTCCGGTGCTGCAACCACGACCGTAAAGGGGGTTCGTGCGAACGGCTGCATCACCTACGGCGAAATAGTTCAATGCATGAGGACGTCCGTCACGAACAAAGTGCCGCCAGACCGCATGGATGTCGCCAAAGCCGAAAGACGATGTAGTCGCCTCTGCAACACCCGCCCCAACCCAGGGCAGCAGCCCGGGAATACTCCGGCATATTTCGTCGAATTGCGCCTCCGATTTTACTGCTTCGCGCAGTGCCTGCTCCGCGTTCGGTAAGCACAAAATGACTGCGAAATGACCACCCTCGCCGGGGAACACACCATATTTTATATAACCCAGGTCACCTGCCGAGCGGTCTTCACCGCGACCGGGTTCGGCGACGCCCGGGAGTAACTTATAGTGCCGGGTAAAATACACAATTTCTGCATCATCATCTTCAACCTCGATCCTTGCACCCAGTTCTTCGAACCAGCCTGGAAATCGCGTGTTCCGACCACTGGCATCCACCACCAGATCATGTCGAACCTCCGAGGCGTCATTACTGATTTTCAGTTTTAATCCTCCGGCCACAATACATCCGTCAACCGCGGACGCGAGTAGTCCGGTGACCGTCACATTATTGATGATTTCAATACCCGGCTGGCGCTCCACGTAACGGCGGAGCACAGTTTCGATGGTGGCTCGTCGACACATCAACAACCACAGTTTTTCATCGCCGGGTTCGGGTTGATAGTTGGCCGTCATCTCTGGCGAAAGCATATCCTGGAAACTCACTTTCCGGGCACCGGCCTGCCAGAATTCCTCGATCAGATCGGGATAATTATCTTTCAGAATATTGCACATCAACGCCAGGAACGCATGCGGATGCCGAAACTGAGCCGCACCGCGCCGTTGCCATTCGAAAAATGCCTGATCGGCATCACCGGCAGGCGGAGCCCCGTCCCGCTCAAAGACGGTGATCTCACGGTTTTCAGCTTGCAGCGCCAGTGCTGTGCACAGGCCGCAGATTCCTGCACCGACTATCCCAATTGTTTGCTTTTCGTTCACGATTCTCTCGTCATCCATTTTTTATGTCAGTACCTGGGGCCTCCGGCTTAACCAGACTCACCAGTTTCCATCCGGCCGCCGGATCAAGTTTGCTGTCACTGGTGACTACATGTACACGATCTGCCGGATCAACCAGAAAAAGCAGGATGGCACGGTCGCCATAATGTTCCTGATACATGGTGAGCCCATACTCATCACTCAACATCGTGGTTTTTACTTTCGCGTCAGCCGCTAACCAGCCAAGCAGCAGGTTATAGGTAACAGGATCACCAAACATGCGCTGGCCTCGCAACCGATGGGAAATCCGATGTTTCTCTGCACGGGTTGCCTCTGAGGCGGACGGCAGTTCATAGGCATTTCTCGCGCCAAAAATCGAACGGAAGTGCATGCTGGCAACAACGTCAAAGTTTGTCCGGCCAGACAGACTGATCACCTTGCCAATACCGCTCATGTCAAGGTATCTGTCTGCATGTTCGGAAACCGGGTTGCCGAAGTAGGTCTCCAGGCCTTCCATGCGCAGCTGGCTGATATTGTCCCAATCGCTGTCCGCTACAACGACCCGTAGTTCGAGGGATTTCAAAGCGCTCGCCAGCATCCGTCCCACCCGACCACCACCGACAATCAAAAAGCCTGAAGGTGCCGGGTCCCTGACGCCCAGCCAGTGTGCCAGGTACTTTGCGGTTGTGCCCTGAATCACCACCGTACCGATAATGATCAGAAACGCCAGCGGTACGAAGGTCGCGGCGCCCGCTTCGTCAATTTCAACCAGCCGAATCGCGAACGCCGCCGCAACCGCGGCACAAACGATACCTCGCGGGCCAATCCATGAAATCAGGATTTTCTCCTGCCAGGTTAGTCCACTGCCGAAACTGGAAATCAGTACTGATACCGGGCGCGCCACAAACATTACCCCGGCCAGCAGGATGACGGCACCATAACCCACGGACAACAATGCCTGGAAGTCGATTCGGGCAGCCAGCACGACAAACAATCCACCGATCAGGACGATGCTCAGGGACTCCTTAAAGTCCAGGATATCATCGACGTCAAGGTCTTTCTGGTTAGCAAGAGTCATCCCGAATACTGTCACTGCCAGCAAACCAGACTCATGTTCCAGTAGTTCCGCGATGGCGAACACAACAAAAACCAACAACAGTGTCATAGGGCTGCGTAAATAGTCAGGCAAAAGATAACGCTTCAACGCGAATCCAAAACTGAAGCCCGCAAATAAACCAAGCCCGACACCAACACCCGCGATGGTCAAAAATAGCAGCACGATGGAATCCGAACTGGTCTCGGCAACGGCCGAGAGATAGAAATTGAATGCCAATACCGCCAGCAATGCACCCAGTGGATCGATGACGATACTTTCCCAGCGGAGGATTTCAGCAATTTTTTTGTTGGGCCTAACTGTCCGTAGCATCGGCACAATAACGGTCGGTCCGGTAACCACCACAACCGCACCGAACAGAAAGGCCAGCTTATACTCAAAGCCGATAAAATGGTGCACCAGCAAACTGGAAATCCCCCAGGTAACCAGCGCCCCGATCGTCACCATATTCCGGACGGTCTTGCCGATCCCCGCCAGTTCCGAAAAACGCAAGGTCATGCTGCCTTCAAACAGGACTACCGCAACCGACAAACTGATCAGCGGGAACAACAGTTCGCCGAATAACTGATCCGGATTAAGCCAGCCAAGCGCCGGGCCAACAATAAGACCCGAGAGCAGCAGGAACAAAATAGCAGGCAGCCGCAACCACCAGGCAACCCAGTTGGCCAGCGCCGCCAGAAAACCGATCCCGGCGATGGTAGTTAAAGTATTGAATTCCAAATGTATTTTATCTCAAACTGCTGCCGAGAATGTCTCTGGCAATGATATGACGCTGTACCTCGCTGGGCCCCTCACCAATGCGTCGAATACGCATCTCTCGATACCAGCGTTCGAAGGGAAAATCCTTGGTGACACCATAGCCACCATGAATTTGCATGCATCTGTCTACCACTCGGCTCGCCGCTTCTGTCGCCACTAATTTGGCCATGGCGGCTTCTTTTCTAAACGGTTCGCCCTTATCTGCACGGTCCGCTGCCTCAAGTGTCACCCAACTTGACTGTTTAATGTCAATTTCATTATCCACGAGCATCCACTGAATGGCCTGACGAGAACTTAGAGGTGCGCCAAAGGTTTCGCGTATTTTTGCATACTCCAGTGCAAGCTCGTGTGCTTTGACAGCAACGCCAATACAGCCTGCGGAATACGGGATTCGCTGGCGCGACAATCGATCATTCGCAATAGCAAATCCCTTATTAAGCTGACCCAGTATATTCGTGTGCGGGATACGCATATCCTCGAATTGCAATTCGGTAGCGTAGTGTGCGGACCTCAATGTATGCACGATCCGTCGAACGTGGAACCCTGGGGTGTCGGTGTCAACCAGAAAGCAGGTAACACCTCCCCTGCCCTTGTCCTCACCCGTTCGCGCAAACACCAGTCCAAAATCTGCGACATCTGCACCGGAAATAAATATCTTGGAGCCGTTAATGATCCAGTCATCACCATCCCGCTTCGCCCGGGTCTGTATGGCGCGCGCCGGATCAGAACCGCCTGAGGGTTCAGTCA
>JAJFKA010000191.1 GCA_021773555.1 Gammaproteobacteria bacterium | reverse complement strand
TGCAATGCCAGTGCTTCTGTCAGGTCCTTTTTCGCCAGGTCATAGGATTTAAGCAGACTATGGGCGATGCCACGATTTGCCAGGGCGACCGTTCGTTCCCCGGGAGTTAACCGCGGATCATCCAGGGCACCTCCCAGCAGGTTAATAACATCCCTGTAACGAGCCGCACGGGCAGCTTGCTGGGCGCTCGCAAAAACGCTGTCAAAACCGGCAGGAAGATCAACCTCGGCTGCAAACAAAGAGAGACAGTAAAATACCAACACCAGAGGTATCAGCGGTAATGACCAGCGCCGGGACATCCGCGTTTCGGAACGATAATGCATATTGCGATTCAATGTGGGTAGATCGGACAAAGATACCAGAAAACACCCGCCGATCTCCTATAGACCCACGCATAATTTCACAGCCGCCCGATTGAACTTTACCATCCCTCGGCATCTTGGATTTCTTTGCAGATGTCAGCCGTCGCCATGTGAAGGCTGGTTTCACCAATGGCCACGATCATGATGTTATAATCGCTCGCGCCAGCCACACGCCCACCACAAAGAACAGTGCATGACATCAATGCCGGAAAGTGCCGTTAACCAGGTTGATCAGCCATTGGCTGACCCGTTGCTGGACGCACTGGTAGCACTGACCCGTTTGCACCACAGACCTTACTCAGCGGAAAGCCTGGTCGCTGGTCTGCCACTGATCAACGGTAAATTAAGTCCTGCATTGTTCATTCGCGCCGCAGAGCGGGCCGGCTTCACCGCCGCTCACCTTGAGCGTGAGCTGAATCAGATAACGACGCTGGTCCTGCCAGTTGCCCTGTGCCTGAAGGACGGTAACGTGTGTATTCTGACCGATCTTGACGAGGATCGCGCCACCGTCATGTTTACCGATGAAGTTGAGAAATCCCACGACATCGAACTTGCGTCAATCAGCGATCGATATTCGGGTCAGTGCCTGTATCTGAAGCCACTCAACCTGGATGAGATACCGGGGTATGACTCGCACTGGTTCTGGCACACGCTACAACGATCTCGCGGACTTTACGCCGAGGTGCTGCTCGCTTCCTTTCTGATAAACTCGTTCGCGCTCGTGACACCTCTGTTCATTATGAATGTCTATGACCGGGTCGTGCCGAACCAGGCGATCGAAACCTTATGGGTGCTTGCTTCCGGTGTTTCTATCGTGTTCATCTTTGACCTGATAATGAAATCCCTGCGCGGGTACTTTATCGATACTGCGGGTAAACGGGCAGATATTCTGCTGTCTTCGCAGACCTTCGCCCGTGTGATGGATATTAAAATGAGCGCTCGTCCGCAACGGGTTGGTGCATTCGCCAACAACCTGCAGGAGTTTGACACGTTCCGTGAATTCTTCACGTCTACCACCTTGATCGCAATAATTGACCTGCCGTTTGTGATTCTGTTCATACTGCTGATCTATAGCATTGGTGGAGTGCTGGCGGTGGTACCGATGACAGCTATTCCCCTTATCATTGTCGTTGGACTTATATTCCAACGGCCTCTTCAACAAGTGGTCAGGGCTACATTCGCCGAGGCATCAAAAAAACACGCAATGCTGATTGAAACGCTTACTGCGCTCGACGCAGTTAAGAGCGCAAGAGCGGAAGGTGTCATGCAGCACAAGTGGGAATCCTTCAATGCCAGGCTTGCGCGCCTGGCGCTGCGCTCACGATTCCTGTCACTTTCCACCATCAACATCGCACAGATGATCCAACAAATGAGTACGGTGGCGATTGTCATTCTGGGGGTGTACACGATTCTGGATGGAAATCTGACCGTTGGCGGTTTGATCGCCTGCACTATCCTGACAGGCAGGTGTCTTGCTCCGATGTCCCAGGTCGCAAGCGTGCTGACGCGTTATCATCACTCCATTACTGCCTACCAGGCTATCGATCGTCTGATGAAGTTGCCCGTTGAGCGACCCGAGGGTAGAAAATTTCTGCACAGGCCAAAAATCAAGGGAGAAATCGAATTTCGACATGTCACCTTCAACTATCCGCAACAACATAATCCTGCGCTAAAAGATGTCTCATTCCGCATCGCTGAAGGTGAGAAAGTCGGGATCATCGGTAAGACAGGTTCGGGCAAGAGCACATTACAACGCCTGATCATGAATTTTTACGGCCTGCAGGCCGGCAGTCTTCTCGTAAGTGGGACAGACATCAATCAGATTGATCCAACTGACCTGCGTCGTAACATCAGTTACGTACCGCAGGATATCACGCTGTTTAGCGGGTCGATTCGCGAAAACATTGTTCTCGGCAATCCCTTAAGTTCCGATGAATCCGTGCTCGCAGCCACTGAACTCGCAGGAATTTCCGAATTTCTCAATGAGCACCCGGATGGCTTCGATTTGTCCGTGGATGAACGCGGCGGCAATCTGTCCGGGGGCCAGCGCCAGGGTGTGGCCATCGCGCGTGCTTTAGTCAACGGGGCCGCAATACTGTTGCTCGATGAACCCACCAACGCCATGGACAACACCACCGAACTCGTGTTCCAGGAGAGGTTCAAAGCCTATCTCGGAGGCAGAACGCTACTACTCGTCACCCATAAGGCATCGATGCTGAACCTGGTGGACCGTCTGCTTGTGCTGAATGAAGGTCAACTGGTCGCTGATGGGCCGAGGGACGATGTCTTGAAAGCACTGTCCGGTACGGCGAGATCATGATTCCCACAATGCGACGCGACGCCCAGGACATCGCATTCATGCCCGATACCTATGCGGCAGAAGTGGAATCCACGCCGTTGATAAGCCACGCGATATTGTGGGTAAGTGTGGTGTTTCTGCTGGTTGCACTGGTCTGGGCAAACTTTGCCCGCCTCGACGAAGTCGCGCACGCAGATGGCCGGGTTATTCCGTCCAGCAAAGTTCAGGTGATCCAAAATCTTGAGGGCGGGATTTTGTCAGAGGTGCTGGTCAAGGCAGGCGATACTGTTGCCAAGGGACAAAGCATTATACGTCTCGACGATACTCGATTCGCGTCTTCGTTCAATGAAGGCAAACTTTCATCTCAGGCGCTTATCGCTACAGCAGCCCGACTGGAAGCCGAGCTCAGCGGCGAGCCCTTTAGCGCACCGCCGGACTTTCTGGCGGAGCACGCAGCTCTCGTTGAGAATGAACTGAAGTTGTACCAATCGCGACAGAACGAGTTAAATTCAGCGCTTTCAATTCTCGACGAGCAAATTAACCAACACCGGCAGGCCCTGGCCGAACTGATGTCCGAAGAACAAAAGCTTCGCCTTAACGCTGCACTTGCCCGCGAAGAGTTAAGTCTCACCAAACCACTCGTTGAGACCGGTGCCGTATCCAGGGTGGAGTTGCTCCGATTGGAGATTGCGGTCAATGAATCTGTGGGCAGACTGGAAGTAATCCGATCCACAATTCCCAAAGCCCAGGCAGTCATCGACGAAACCCGGGAGAAGCTCGAAGAGCGCCGAGCGCAGTTCGTCAGCGCGGCCCAGTCCGAACTGAACGAGTTGCAAACCCAACTGGGTCGCCTGAACATTTCCAATGTTGCCCTTGAAGATCGGTTTAATCGAACAGATGTTCAGTCTCCTGTTGACGGGACCGTAAAACAGGTTCTCGTGAATACCATCGGCGCAGTGATTCAGCCGGGAATGGACCTCCTGGAAATTGTACCGAGCAATGACACACTTTTGATTAGCGCGCGCATCCGGCCTTCCGACGTTGCGTTCATCAGACCGGGGCAACGTGCAACGGTTAAGCTCACTGCCTATGATTTTTCTATTTACGGCGGTCTCGATTCGGTGCTCGAACTAATCAGTGCTGACTCGATTGCAGACGAACGTGGCGAACCATTTTTTGTGATCCAGGTCCGCACCAACAAAGCCCATCTGGGGACAGACGAACACCCTCTGCCGATTATCCCCGGCATGATTGCGACGGTTGATATCATCACAGGTGAAAAAACCGTCATGGACTACCTGTTAAAGCCGTTAAGAAGAGCAAAGGCTTCCGCCATGTCGGAACGTTAACCGCACTATTCATGGAGGGATTCATGAAGAGATCAATGTATGAATAATAAAATAGCAATAGTGGTTCTCTGCTTGAAATACACGGATCCAATGATCGAACAAAACGCCTTCATGAATAGTGCGGGCTAGGCCTATGGAATTTCTCAATCCCGAGATCGACTTCGCAGCACTTGCCGCCACCTGGCAAGTTGATCAGCGCCTGCGTATCGATGCCGTTTTACGCGCGGAACTTGCCACTCAATTAGTCCTCGAACTTGAGCAGCTTTCATTCGACTACCTCTTTTTCAGCGCCGGTCAGAATCGTATTGCCAGTCGTCAGGCAATGAGTGAACTATCAATCGATCAGCGAAAATCTCTGCAGGATGAACTACACGGCCAGGCCGCGAAGGGCATGGGGTTTTTCTACGGCGGCTATCGCATGCAGGACGATAACCTGCAGAACGCGCCACCCGCACTCAGGACACTTTTCACCGGTCTTAACAGTGCAGAATTCAGGACGGTGATTGAGTCGATTACCAACGTTATGCCAATTGAGCAAGCTAGCGGCCAGTTCACAAAATTTGAACCTGGCCACTACCTTACACGGCACTCTGATAAAATCGCGCTCGAAAATCGGAAAATAGCCTATGTGGTAAACCTGTCCCCCAACTGGCATCCGGATTGGGGTGGCCTGCTCCAGTTTTACGAGGACAACGGTGCCTCCCGAGATGCCTGGAGTCCGAATTTCAATTCGCTTTCACTGTTTGACGTGCGGCATATTCATGCTGTTACCTACATCACCCCCTATGCGGCTGCGCCTCGCTACGCGTTAAGTGGATGGTTCAGATGACATCAGGCAATGCAGGTATTGTTGTCGACTGCGACTCCCATGTGATGGAACCTGCCAATCTCTGGTCGGAGTACCTTGAGAAAAAATACAAGTCCCGGGCGATTCGAATTGAGGTAGTGGATGACACTGAATCTCTGATAATCGGCGAACAGGTCGTGCTGACCGGTGTACTCGCAGGTCTGGGTGGGGCTGAACTTCCCATTTCCGATGTATTCTCGGGAGATAAACACTATGCCGATGGCTGCCCGAGGGCCAGTTACGAAACAAAGGCGCGCTGTGAACTCCTGGATCAATGGCAGGTTGATCATGCAGTCGTGTTCCCAACAATCGGCATCCTGCCTTTCCCCGAAGACGATGTGGCGCTGTCATCCGCTTATTGCAGGGCTTACAACAACTGGCAGTTTGATTCTTTTAAAGGCAACTCACGCATTGTCCCCATTGCCATCATTAACTGGCATGACATAGAAACGGCTACACTCGAACTCCAGATGCGACTCCAGCAGGGATTCGGTGGTGTGTTCGTACCACCTGAAACCATTGCTGGTAAACGGCCCGGTGACAGAATCTTCGATCCTGTTTGGCGGCTACTCGCGGAAGCCGGACTACCGGGATGTCTGCATGTGATTGTACGATTCGGTGGTGCAGCGGTACCTTTTGCCACCTGGCAGGAAAGCAGTCCCGGCCCGGTTTTCAGCTTCGGTCTGGGTGCAACCGGTCAACTCATCCCCGCACTCAGCGCACTGGTGGTTGATGGTGTTTTTGATCGGTTTCCGATGCTTAAAATCGTCAGCGTCGAGGCTGGGTGTGGTTATGCCGCGTACCTGATGGACCGACTTGACGAAAAACACGAGATATTCAAAGAAATCCTGCCAGCACCACTCGCCCTGAAACCCAGCGACTATATTCGTCGAAACTGTTACTTCGTGGCAGAACCTGGGGAACGCACCATCGGAGCGATGCTGGAACTGGTTGGAGCAGACAATATCTTGTGGGGTTCCGATTATCCGCATATCGACTCGACGCTCACCGCGCCTCGGATGATTCGTCAGTCTCTGTCACTGCTCGACACTGACTCGCAGAATGCGGTTTTAGGTGGTAACGCAAAGAAAGTGTTCAATATCGCTTGAATCAGCAACATCTGGATTATGGATCTTAACTGCCCTTAAATACCGGCTTGCGTTTCTCACTGAAGGCACTGCGGCCTTCTTTGTAGTCTTCACTATCGAAACAGTGGTTGACCATTTTGTGAATCGAAGCCAGATCACGTTTGTCAGGATCCTTAACCGCTTCATTAACCGCAGCCTTCGCTGCCTTGACCGTGAGCGGCGCGTTGGCGGCAATTACCGCGGCATATTGCCTGACCGCTGCTTCCAGTTCCGTCGCTTCGCAAACGAAATTAATCAATCCCATTTCCAGGGCCTCTGCAGCCGACATAAACCTGGCGCTGAACATAATGTCCTTGGCGCGCGATGGGCCAACCAGTTGCGTCAGGGTTTGCAGGCCGGAATAGTCATAACCGAGTCCAAGTTTTGCCGCCGGAATACCAAAAGTTGAATCCGGTGTAGCAAAGCGCAGGTCGGCAGCCAGCGCTGTGGCGAGACCGCCGCCGATGCAGAACCCCTGAATCATCGCGATTAATGGCTTGTCGATTCTGGCCAGCCATCTATTGGCGTGCGCCGAAATTTCACCATACTGTTTTTTCTGTTCAGCGTTACCCCGACGAGTATCGAATTCTGAGATATCTGCCCCGGAAACAAACGCTTTGTCCCCCGCCCCTTTCATCACAACGACGCGGACCTGGGCGTCGTTTTGATAGGATTCCAGGATAACGCCCAGACCCTTCCACATTTCCAGGGAAATAGCGTTTCGCCGCGCCGGGTTGTTGAAGGTAATCCAGCCAATACCCTGGTCATCAACTTCAGCCAACATTTTAGTGGTTTCTAAATCCATCGAAATTCCTGTTTCCTGTCTTTATTAATCAGAGCTTCCCTAGATGACACCGCGTTTTGCCATTGCTTCAATCTCTGCGGAACTAAAACCCATTTCGGTCAACACTTCTTCGTTGTGTTCCCCCAGTTCAGGCCCTGGGCGGTCAAAATCATCCGCGAGAGAAAATGCAGTCATATTAATCGGCGACCTTACCAACGCAAACTCACCCAGCGTCTGGTGTTGTACGGTACGTGCCATCTTCAGGTGTTTTACCTGCTCGTCCTCAAATGCTTCACCGATGTTATAGATCGGCCCACAGGGACAGCCAGCCGAGTTCATTTTTTCAACAAACAAGCGGGTTGGCACTTTTTTAGTCATCTCGTTCATCTCATGCCACAACAAGTGACGGTTTTCGACCCGGGCGCGCCCGGATACAAAACGGTCGTCCTCTGCCAGTTCGGGGACCTCCATGGCACTACAAAATGCCCTGAACATCTTATTGGTACTCGCGGCCAGATTTACCCGGCCATCCAGGGTTTCAAACATGCCCATAGGCGAATTAGTGGGGTGATTATTGCCTTCCTGAGCCGGGATCTCATGTTTCATGGTGTAACGCGCGCCCTGAAAATCCAACTTGCAGAGCATCGCTTCAAGCAAAGAGGTATGTACCCATTGGCCCTCTCCCGTTCGCTCTCGATGCAAAAGCGCCAGCAGAATTCCCTGCCCAAGGAACATACCGGCAGAAGTATCGCTAACGGCAATACCCACTCGCATAGGGCCACCGCCCGGCTCCCCGGTGATTGACATCAGTCCGCTAGTCCCCTGAATAATCTGGTCCACCCCCGGACGCTGACTATAGGGACCGTCCTGGCCAAACCCTGAGATACTGGCGTAGATGATTGCAGGATTTACCCTGGAGACTGATTCATAGTCAACCCCGAGACGGTACTTGACCTCCATGCGGAAGTTCTCGACGATAATGTCAGCGGCTTGGGCAAGTCGCATAAACAATGCGAGGCCTTCTTCAGATTTAAGATCGATGGAAATGCCGCGTTTGTTTCGGTGCAGGTTTTGGTAATCAGGTCCGTGTCTGGCCCCCGTCACATCACTTCCTCCGGCACTGGCAGGTGGCTCAATACGAATCACATTAGCCCCCCAGTCTGCCAGTAATCTCACCGCAGTGGGTCCTGCCCGTGCCAGCGTCAGATCAAGTACTGTATAACCGGACAGTGGCAACCCACTCATTCAAGGTCTCTCCACGATTGATCGGAGCTCCAGCGCAATCTCACCGAGTTTGATTTGCAGGGCACGGGTGTTTTTCGGACCCATTCGAATCATCTGTTTTTGAATCGGACTGAGTGATTCGAGTCTGGGGTCTTCAAACTGATACATCACCACCGGACGAACCAACCGAATGGGCTGGGTGATGACCGGCGTCTCCAGCAATCTACCAATCGCCTGAAACACTACATCATCAAATTTTTTATCGGGATAGCCGAGCTCGCTATAGGCCTCCACAAGCATCGGGCCGACCAGCAGATAAAACTCGGCCGCCCGACGGGAATCAATTGACAGTACGACCTGGGTGAAATCGTTGTATCGATCATAAGATGTATCGTCAAGTTCGTAGACCGTATCCGACAGTTTGCGAACCTTAAATTCGCCCTCGGGCGCAAGCACCCGGACAGGTTCCTTGGACAGTTGGCCGTTGGCAACGCTGTCTGAAAAAGCGACGAATTTCCTGATCAGCTCATTTGGCGATAACCAGGCGTTAACACCTTCGTGGCGAGTCAGACTGACAATGCCATCCCGAATAAGTTGATCACTATCATCCAGTCGCGGCAGGACAAAGGCAGGCACTTCCTGTTCAGGATCGGGCAATTCTATTTGCTGGACAACCTCGGGCTCAGGTTTCTCGATAACCGGTGCTCGGGATTCCGGCCCGGGGACCTCGATCGCCTGCGATGAGACCTCGGTATCATCACTCGAAAAGTAAAAAAATACGCCCGCTAACAACAGGACGACGACTACTAATGCAACAACTACAGGTTTGTTATCTGACATGACTGCCTCGATTATTCATATACGACCTAAATGGTCCGTCATTGTCAACGCATCGCCCGGACAGAACAATAGCGATCGCCTACTTCCAGTATCCTTCCATCAAAACTGCCTTTTTGATCAGATTCACCAGTCTAGCCTGGCGCGGAGGCCGACGCATATTTCTCGGTGACAACACCCGCGAGACTGCTTTCGAACGGCGCCCGAATGACACCACATTCCGTAATTATCCCGGATACCAGCCTGGCCGGGGTGATATCAAAAGCCGGATTCAGCACGCCAATACCTGTGGGGGCCAGCTGTTGGCCACCTAGCTGTGTGACTTCACTACCCGATCTTTGCTCAATTCTGATCTCACTGCCTGACGCCGTTGCCAGGTCGATTGTCGATACGGGACACGCCACATAGAAAGGTATCCCGAAATAGTGGCACAAAACCGCCAGGTTTAACGTGCCAATTTTGTTTGCTACATCGCCATTGGCAGCCACGCGGTCGGTACCCACCAGCACCATATCGACTAAACCGCGCGACATGATATGCGCGGCCATGTTGTCGGTGATCAAGGTGCAGTCCACTCCTGTTGCGTGAAGCTCGAAGGCTGTAAGTCGTGCGCCCTGTAACAATGGCCGGGTTTCATCGATATAAACATGCACCGGGACACCCGCCTCATAAGCTTTGTAAATCGGTGCGAGCGCCGTTCCCAGTTCAGATACAGCCAATGAACCCGCATTACAATGTGTTAATACACGAGGGCACTTCTGGACCAGTGGAAGGCCATAATCGCCAATTCTGTTGCAGGCCTGCGTATCCTCACGGTGGATCAACATCGCCTCGGCCAGCAAACACTGTTTCAGGATGATCGTGTCATCTTCCCCGGCCAGCAGTGCAGCGAGCATTCGATCGACAGCCCAGGCAAGATTAACCGCCGTCGGACGCGCGCTTTTCAAATAATTCGCTCTATCCTGGATCAACTGTCGTAATGCACTTACATCTCCATTGTCTGGGTCCGGCAAACCAACCAGCAGTCCATACGCCGCGGCGATTCCAATGGCAGGTGCCCCCCGGACCGCGAGGGTCTTTATCGCGTCAAATACATCCTCAATCTGGTCACACCGAATTTGCTGTGTTTCGACTGGCAAGCGTCGTTGATCCAGGAGCGACAATTTTCCATCACTCCAGCTGACAGCTCTGGGTAACGCTTCGATGCTTTTCAATGTAAGGTCCCTTAAGGTCAAAACCAGCTCCACGTCTGGACAACCAGAATTCAATTAATAGACAATGCCGTCAATCATCAGGAGGCAAGTATGTCAGATTCTCACTCCCCGGAACCGCTGGTTACCAGAATCGATCGCGAGGGCATCGCTATTCTAACCTTGAACCGTCCAGACCGTCTTAATGCACTAAGCCCAAATTTGTTCGTCGAGCTGAGACAACATATCACTGACATTGGCGATTCCGAGGAAATAGGCTGCGTCATCCTTCGTGGTGAGGGCCGCTCTTTCTCTGCCGGTAACGATCTGAACGCAATCAAGGAAGGACAGCATGCGCCTTCCCGACACTACCAGGCGGAAACCCTGGAGCTTATCGAGAACTTGCCACAACCCGTTATTGCAGCAGTGCAAGGCCATTGCTACACAGGCTCTCTTGAACTGGTGCTAGCCTGCGATCTGTTGGTTGCCGCTGAATCTGCAAAGTTTGCAGATACCCACGGGAAGTGGGGAATGACGCCCACCTGGGGAATGAGCCAGCGGCTCCCTCGGCGCATTGGCGCGCTGAAGGCAAAAGAACTCATGTTCACTGGTCGCGTTGTCAGTGGACAGGAGAGCGTGCTACTCGGACTTGCCAATGAATGCACGTCCGATGCGGCTCTGTTCGACAGAACTTTCGCGCTGGCCAGGCAGATAGCAGGGAATTCCTGGCACACACTGAAAGCTGACAAGTTCCTGGTAAACGCCGGCCTGTCCCGGCATTTAACCGAAGGTCTGGTTTTTGAGCGGGAAAACAGCCCAGGCGCCGGTCCGGATATGGAGAAACGCCTGGCACAATTTGGCCGCTAGCCCAGGCTAGGCCCGGAGCTTGGCAACCATATCAACCCGTGTTTCCGTATCAACGAATGTAAATCCGCCGCTGGTTCGGTCTGTGAAATCACCGAACCTGGATTTCATTTCTGCAACGATCGTCCCGGGCTCCCCCATAACACCAAATACATTCAGCATGTCATCGGTGATCAACTCACCCATTTCCTTCCATTTACCCTGTTTTGACATGGCATTTAACTCAATTTGCATTTCCCCCCAGCCATGAACGCCGAGCACATTCTTGTATGCCGGTGTTGAGCCATAAAAGGCTATCCGCTGTTTCGCCGCTGCTTTTTGTGCGGCAAAAGTGGCTTCGTCCTTGCCCGATATCAGAAAAGGGGTATAGCTGATTTCAAAGTTATCCCGACTGCGTCCGCTTTTCGCAAGACCACGCTCAATGGCCGGCAAGGTCACTTCCCGAATGTATTTTTCATTGCTGAACGGGTGAATAATCAGACCATCCGCAACCTCACCCGCCACCTCAGTCATAATAGGACCAACTGCCGCAAGGATAACCCTCGGCGCGCCGTACTCCTTGTTCTCCGGGGTAAATGCCGGTGTCATCAGTGTGTGGTTGTAATACTTGCCTTCGAAACGTAGCGGTTGCTCGTCATACCAGTTCGCCCAGATCGCACGCATTGCCTGAATCAGCTCTTTCATCTGCGGTGCTGGCGCTCCCCACGGCATGCTGAATCGCTTCGTGATGTGCGGTCTGATCTGGGAACCGAGTCCCATTGTGAAACGGCCACGAGAATACGCATTTAAATCATGACCAAGATTCGCGAGGACCATGGGACTGCGGGCAAACGCAACAGCAATCCCGGTGTGCAACTCGATTTTCTGACTGTGCTCGGCAGCAAGCATCAATGGGAAAAAAGGATCATGGTTCATCTCTGCAGTACCCGCACCATCATAGCCTTCGCTTTCGAGTTTCTTGATGTGGTCGGGAATCTGATGCCAGTCTGCCGTTAAATGAGTATCTACCTTCATGTGTTTTTCCTCGTGGGAGATTAGTCTTGCCGCTAACCATACCGTAATTTCGGTGGAAATGCGTACGCCATAACATCGACTGATCAGTCACTATTAACTGCGATTTAAAAAAGCCCAGGGACGCTGGCATTCCTACCCGACAGACCCGCTTCAGCCTCCGGCTTGAATGGCACTTACTTAAGCAAATTCCGTCGTTCGAAGCGCCATCTCGAAGACTTTAGCGGAAGGGGCAGTGGTTCCTTTCCGCAGCCTTCAGGTCGGGCCGCGTTCGGAAAGCGCCGAGCGCGTGGAGGAAGGGGGCCGCCATCGGACCCGTGGGGGC
>JAJFKA010000020.1 GCA_021773555.1 Gammaproteobacteria bacterium | reverse complement strand
GTGCAGGTGGCAATGAAGGCAGGTTCCATGCTCGTCTGGGCAGGCGCGATGTGGCACGCAGGCGGTGCAAACGTCTCGAATCGGGAACGTATGGGGCTGTTTATCAGCCACGGTGTGTCTTACCTTCGGCCGCAGGAATTGCAGGTGCTCTCAGTCCCGCCAGAGGTTGCGAGAACGCTGCCGGAGAAGATGCAGCGCCTGTTGGGGTATCACCGGTTTGGTATCGGCGTCGACGGCCGCGACCCTGTCGATGTGTTAGCAGATGGCGTGGTGGTTAATCCTGAAGCGGCACTCGCGAGTGTCTGGCGAGACCGCTATGCGGGCGACACTTAGACCTCTTAATCGTCTGCAACCAGTACCAGGGTACCCGTTGTGGACAAACTGCCCCCAGTACCATTAACCACACACGTGCGCGCACTCGTTTGTTTACCCGTGTCGCCATTAATGCCATCCTCCGCCGTGCCTGACAACTGACGGTAGGCTTCAATCAAAAGCGGCATGCCATACATACCCGAGTGATTAAAGGACAGGCCGCCGCCATTTGTGTTAATCGGCAGTTTGCCGCCAGGAGCGGCATGACCGTCTTTCCATAGCGTGTGCCCTTCACCCGGAGCCGCAAGACCAAGCATTTCTGCAGTGATCGCCGCCGTGATGGTGAAAGAATCATAAATCAGCGCCATTTCCATATCGGAAGGCCCGAGCCCCGCCATCGTGTAGGCTGCCTGCGAAGAACGACCCGCAGACGTCGCAGTAAAGTCGTCCATTTCCAACATGTTGCCATGGCCCATACTTTCACCCGCACCCGCCAACCACACAGGTTTTGTGTTTAAGCTGGCAGCAACCTTCGGGCTGGTAACGAGCACTGCGCCACCATGGTCAGTCACCATGCAACAGTGCAATATCGTCAGAGGCCAGGCGATCACCCGGGACTCTTCAACCTGCTCGACAGTTATCGGTCCGCCAAAAGGATGCTTTTCCTTCGAGTACATGGCCGCTCTTGGGTTCAGCGTCGCCCAGTCTCTGGTAACCTTGGCAATGTGTGCGTAGTCCTCGCGTTTCGTGCCATATCGATGCATGTGCCGAACCATTGCGTGTGCATAGTTCGACGGTGCACTGCCAAGCCCATAGGCCATAGACATTTCAACACCAGGGGATAGCGCACCCGCCCCGCGGGCATAGTTCGACGCACCGCGACCACCAATTTTGTTCGCGGAGTGGCCATTTTCGCCGTGGCTCACGAGCGCGATGTCGATGATGCCAGCGTGAATCGCCGCCATCGCGTGATGCACGTGCATTTCAAAGGAACATCCGCCTACAGATGTAGTGTCGATGTATTTGGGTTTTATGCCCAGGTGCTCACACAGTTCTGTCGACCAGCCAGTTGAGAACACACCTTCAATGCGAGAGATGGCAACGCCGGTTTGTTCACTCAGGTTTTTAATGGCCTCTATATGCAGTTGCAGAGCAGTGATTGGCGTCTTGAGAAAGCCGATTTCATTTGCTTCAGCAGCACCGACTATGGCGGCGGCTTTGTACAGGGGTCCTGGCATGATTACTCCTCAACAACTCGCCAAAAAGGAATGTAGGTGTCATCGTTCGCTTTTTCGAACTCAACCACCACCGGTGCGCCGATCTTGATGTCCTCGGGTTTCTCGGGGTCGACGCCGCGCAGCACTGTCAGCATCCGGTCACCCTCATTGAGGTCAATGTACGCGGTAACGTAGGGTGCTTCCTTTGCCCAGACACCAAACGCAAGGTGCTGGACGGCATAAGTGTGTATGCGTCCGCGCCCACTGCCCTCGATCCATTCGAGGTTCATCGAATGACAATGCGGACAAATGTGGCGCGGATACCAGTGAACCCGGTTGCAATCGACGCAACGAGGCAACATCAGCTTGCCTTCACTGGCGCCCTGCCAGAAGGGTTTGGTGTGCGTTCCCTGGGTGGGGATTGGTTTGTCGTAGCTCAAGCCATGCCTCCTGATTGGTTGCGGCACATTTATAGTAAAGATTCGACGTTGCCGAGGGAAGGGTTAAGCTGACATGGATGGCTGGTTATAGATTGTCATGATAGAGGCACGGCGATTGTGGATCGCGCCGGAATTCAGGCGACTCCTGCACTTGCCCGGTCAAACGGCATGTAAAGCGTACCGTCGTCATATCGGCTCATCAGGCTGCTGTTCATGTACTTCGAAAAGCCGACGCGCTTAAGTTCAAACCGCCGAATCAGTTCCATCATCCATATAGGCACAATGCCAGCGGTAGTTTTCAGTTCCAGCACAACGTCGTCGGTATGCCAGGGTTCATCACCAAAAGTGTCATGGGTATCGTAGTTCAGGCAGTCCGGACCCGGACTGAGGAGAAATGGCAGTGAACAGCGTGCTGGCGACTGAACCCGATAACGCAGGTTGATATCGAACGTGACTCGCGCGTAGTCATCAATCACGGAGAGAAAGGCGCGACGTTTGTAGCAGGTGAATATTTTTGGCTCGATTGCATAGGACTCCGCCAATCTCAGAAACAGGTCCTGGCTCATTTGCTCCTTTGCTGAGCAAACTCCTGAACCCACCTGGTTAGTCAGCAGGAATCGCGGCCAGTCACTGGTTTGAACAGCGGATCGGTATTTGCTGATACTGTTGGGTGTGCGGTATTTGATCTCGGCGAAATACGGCCCCTCGCAGCCATCGCCATAAGATCGAACCCTCATATTAAAACGCCGGTCAGCACCACCCATTCGCAACTTCAGGAATCTGAATCCTGGTGAGTCCAGGTACAGGCTGTTAACGGGATAAAATCCACCTTCCTGTCCTTCAGAGTGACTGTCGAGTACGCAGTATGGCGTAAGGAAATCGCTGATCGGTTCGATCAGCGACCCGGGAATCACATATTTCAGTTCGTACCGCTCAAGGACGGGAGGTATGGTTGACAGTAGGGCTATTGAGTCGTGCATGGCACCGTTATTCATGGTCGAAACCTCCTTGTTTGTTCCTGCATGACCAAGGCCAGTTCCTGGATAACAGATACGGGCGGTTCAACCTGCACGTCAACCTTTTCGCCAAGGAGCAGGTCGTGCCCGTTGTCGAGGTGAATAACCACTTCGCGCCCCCAGGCCTGGACCAGTCGATTGATTTTGAGCCGCTCGGGGAACTCGACGATACGTGAACCGAGGCTTTCAACAATGCCGGGATGCCAGCTTACCTGTTGGGTTGTTGCGGAGCGTATCCAGACTCGCTGGTTTATCTCGATATTGTTGAACACGCTCTCGTGAATGTAGCCCTTGACGAACTGTGGGTTGGCGCCATGGACAGTGGCGATCGGCTGGAACGGCAGGACTACGTCACCTACCTTGAAGAGTACGCTGCCCACCTGGCCATCAAACTGCGCGGTGACATTTTGTTGTGTGTCTCGCCTTTGTAGTTCAACCAGGCGTTCCTCAAGCTCTGCAATCTGTGCGGTGATGGGTCTGTCCGACGCTCCCAGCCTGGACTTCAAGTCATCAACACGTGCACCTGTTGCCGCTGTCAGTGCGACCTTGCGCTTACCAAGGCTGCTGATTTCACTGACGATGACTGATTTTGTCCGGCTGTTTGTACCGCCATTGGTGCGATTAGTCCTGTCAACACGCGTCGCAAAATTCTGCTGCACATCTTCCCTGGCCTTTAGCTCCAGGATCTGGTTGTCCAGTTTTGCCACTTCAGCACGAAGGTCAGCCTCCAGGCTGACAATTTCAGATTCCATTGAGGCGCGTGTTTCCCGGTTGCGAAACCTGAGCGCATGAGTCTGCTCCCTGACCATCAGTATGTCCGCCTTCAGGTCTGGTTGAAGCACCTCCACGATCAGGTCCCCGGCTTGCACTGTTTGCCCGGCTACCCGCTCGAATCGCACGATCTCGACCGCAGCCTTGAACCGTATGGTTTGCTCCTGGTCGTCAGCGATGCCGGTGAAGTGGGTAGAACTGTCACCAAAATATCGGGATAACAGCAGTATCGAAACAATCGCCGCTAGCCAGAAGGTGGCCAGGAACAGTTTAGGAAATGGCTGGCTCATAGTTCGACCGTCGCCTCCTGCATCATGACGTTGACGCCACTGATGGTGTCGAGGCGCGTCAGTGCTTCCAGCATCTCTGCGTGGTTCTTACCGCGGCGCAGCTTTACATGGTAGGCGTAATCTATGCGGCTGCCCTGTTCTATCTCTCTCAAGGTGATCAGTGAAAAGGCTTTGCAGTAACTGTTCATGATGCCTTCCATCGCCGGTCGTTCTGATGTATCGGTCCGCATGGTAAAGCGCAGCATGCCGTCAAAATAAGCATCGGGACCGATGGGTGATAAGTGCAGTACGATTGCAGCGAGTGAAAATCCAAGTGTCCCGACAATCGCTACATTGAATGCGTAAGCACCGGTTGAGATACCAATGGCGAGTCCGCAGAACAGGAACAGCGTGTCTCGTGGGTCCTTGAAATTGGTGCGAAACCGGATGATCGCCATGGCCGCCATGATGCCAATGCCGCGGGCAAGGCTGTCGCCTACTGACTGGATGATAATCGCTGAGACAATCGAGATGAGGATGATCGACTGAACGAAGTTTCGCGAATAGGAAAGCCCGCGAAAGGTGAGCCGGTAAACGTAAGCAGCCACACAGGACAGTACGAAAGCGATGAGAACTACGTAGGTTAATGTCAGGAAGCTGGCACTTTCCGTGGCAGACTGGGCACTCAGGGACTCAAGCATACATCATTGATTATTGTTAGTGGCACGGTGTTAGAGGGAACCCGGGCAGAAAATCGGTCGGTGGGACCCAACAAACCGGGTTGCCGGCGTGCTGCATGACACAGATATGCGAGTCAGGGTTCCCGCCTTGTTCAGGAATGGTTAGTGTTCTGGCTGAGGTCACACCAACCGAATAGTAATATCCTTCGGGCAGTTTTTGTATTCTGCGAAGCTCATGATTTACACTACCGGTAACTCATGCTGACCCTGATGCTACTGACATGACAGGCGAACGTCTAAATTTCATTGTTGCCCTCTGCGCCATTATGATCAGCGGCGCCTCGTTCTACGCCACCTTTTTACAGGCTAATTCAGCGGAACAACAGGTCAAGGCCATGACCTGGCCATTGATAGAATTCGCTCACGGCAACTACGATGTTGAGGCGCGGGAAGAAGACCTGACTCTTACGCTTCGCAATGCCGGTGTCGGCCCCGCAATCGTCAAGTCAGTGGAGTTTAAACATCGCAAACAATCCTATGCCTCCCTGAACCAGTTCCTCAATGCGTGCTGCGGCGAAGCTTATGAGCAATACGCCGAGAATGTTAAGCAGAACCAGTTCAATGCAGCAAAGTGGACGCTAACGACCTCACCATCGTCAGGGATCATTCTGCCAGTGAATGGCGAGGTGGATTTCCTGTCCATGCTGAAAAACGAAAACAACAATGCGCTCTGGCAAAAAATTAATGAGGAACGCTGGAACCTCGACCTTGAGGTGTGTTATTGCTCGTTGCTGGAGAACTGCTATGTTACTGACAAGCCTGGTCAGGTCATGGAAGTTCCAGCCTGTCCTGCGGACCCCTGACAAAAAATTCCCTGACCTTAATGGGGAACTCCCGTTCCAGTTCCTTGCTGCCACCCCACTCTGACCAGAACAACTCGTGGCCAATGCCGGGAAAGACCCATAGCTTCGCATGCTCCATCACCCGGTAGGTTTTCAGCACCGTCTCCAATGGAAACGCCTCATCCCGATCACCGACTACAAACAGGGTTGGTACGCCAGTTCCTGACAGCCTCTTTAGATCGACCTGTGGTATGTCGTGGTTTGCTATCAGCTTTTTAATCTGGGGTATTCCACCCGGGTGATTCCGCAACATGTCCGCCTGGAATGCTGGTGGAAGGTCTTCCCAATTGCCAGGGCCAGGCGAGCCTGCGGCCTGATGAGCACTGGCCGACACGACCATCGCGCGCAGTCGTTCGGGTTGCTGGATCGCCATCGCGAGCAGTGTCATACCGCCTGCAGAGTAACCTATCGCGCTAACTTTGCCGTAACCCAGTTGATCAAGCAGTTCCCACATGGAACTTGCAGCTTTGTTAGTATCAAAGCCGTCAGCCAGGTTCGTGGATTTACCATGACCCGGCAGGTCCACAGCAATCAGGGTGAAATCAGAAGAGAACGCCTCCAGGTATTTCTGCCATTGTCCTCCCTGCCCGAAGTAGCCGTGCAGCAGAAGTAATGGTTGACCACTACCAGCTGTGCGGTAATGCAGATTCCCCCATTTGGTCCTGACATCACCTTCGCTTTTCCAGTCCGCCGGACAACAGATCGGAAAAAGCCCTGCCAGCACTACAACTGCAACCCACAACCTGACCATGGTATATCTCCTGAATCATCGCATCACTACTTACCCGCACCAGAATAAGTCAACCTCACGCTACTTGCCAAGGCACAATCCGAAAGTCAACTTCTCTGCTCGCACGTCGCACAGCGCCGCCACCATTACCCATTTCTGAGCTTCGCACCCAATCGTCTGCATCCACACATATTCCCTTTTTTTAATGGCCTTCCAGGGCGAACTGGTTACAATAGGCGGCCTTTTCAGGACCCGGATTCACCTTGCCGTGTTAACCCTCCTTACCAATGCCCGCGTTTTTACGCCACTACCCCTGGGTTATCGCAACCTGCTGATAGCCGGCGGAAGAATTGTCGCCATCAGTGAACAGCCACTTGAGGCCACCGGCGCAATTATTCACGACTGCAACGGGCAGCGCCTGGTGCCAGGTTTCATTGACGGCCACGCACACATTACCGGTGGCGGTGGAGAAGCCGGATTCAAAACCCGGGTACCGGCACCATTTTTAAGTCATTTTACGAGTGCTGGCGTGACCAGCGTTGTTGGCGTGCTGGGTACAGACGATACCACTCGCGACACGCGTTCCCTGGTTGCACAGGCTTACGCCCTGCGCGAAGAGGGTCTGGGTGCCTGGTGCCACACCGGTGGATACCATATTCCACTGGCCACCCTGACGGGCAATGTAAAGGATGACATCGTGTTTCTCGATCCTGTCATCGGCGTGGGTGAGTTGGCCCTCAGCGATCATCGATCGAGTCAGCCAGCCCTGGGGGAGTTGCTCCGCATTGCCAGTGAAGCCTATGTCGCCGGTCTCATTACCGGTAAAGCCGGCATCGTGCACTTACATCTGGGAGATGGCGACCGCGGTCTCGACCTGGTTCTAAAGGCACTAAGGACAAGTGAGCTACCCGCAAGAGTTTTTAACCCGACACATATCAATCGACGGAAAGCACTGTTCGATGAAGCGCTGGAAGTTGCCAGCAACGGAAGTACGGTTGATATCACTGCTTTCCCTGTCAGTGAACAAGACGACGGCTGGTCAGCGGATATGGCCCTGATACGTTATCTTGATTCCGGCGCACCGGAAGCCAACATCACCATCAGCTCGGATGGTGGCGGTTGCCTGCCTGCTTTCAATGCACAGGGGGAAGTTACATCCATGGATATCGGCAGCTCAGCCTCACTGCCACAAACCCTGGAGAAATTGCTCGCCAGGGGTGTGCCACTCGAAACGGCCCTGCCCGCTTTCACCAGCAATGTTGCAGATATTCTGCGATTATCCGATCGGGGCCGGATTTCGGTTGGCAATCATGCAGACCTGATTCTGCTGGATGAATCCGGGGGCATCGATAGTGTCATGGCCGACGGCATCTGGCATGTTGAACACAAACATCAACTGATCTCGGGTGAGTTCGAAGAGAAACGATAACTATGTGCCCAGCAGCAAGCATCGACAACACCAGCCGCGGCTACATCATTCCCATCGGCGGCGCCGAAGAGAAACTGAACGATCCTGCGATCCTGGACCGCTTTGTCTCAACCTGCGGCGGTAAAAACGCTCGTATTGCCATTATCCCAACCGCATCCGAACTTGAGGATACCGGTCGCAACTACGAAAAGCTGTTCCGCAAACTGGGGATCAGGCACGCCAGAGTCCTGAACCTGATCAGCCGCGAGGATTGCCATTCAACCGATGCCCTTGATTACATCGAAAATGCTGATGGGGTATTCATGACCGGCGGAAATCAGCTACGTCTGTCGACCACCCTTGGCGGTACCCCGGTCGCCCAGGCTTTGCGTCGCCGCAATGCCGAAGGTATGCATGTTGCCGGAACGTCCGCTGGTGCTGCCTTTATGCCGGAACACATGATCGCGGGTGGACACGAGGGTTCAACACCGAGTCCCGACATGGCGACCCTGGCACCTGGGCTCGGTCTGACCAATCACTTTATAATCGATCAGCATTTTCGACAAAGGGACCGCATTGGCCGTCTACTGACCGCGCTTGCGTACAATCCTTTCGCCATTGGAATCGGTCTCGATGAAGACACCGCTGCATTTATTCGCCCGGGCGACGACCTGGAGGTAGTTGGCAGCGGCGGTATCACGATCATCGATCCGACGAATTTAAGCCATTCCTCCATGGACAGTGCCCGGCGGGGAGAACCTGTCAGCCTGATTGACCTGAAGTTGCATATACTGGTCTCTGGCGGTCGATTCGAAATTGCCACAAGACGGGCTTTTCAGGAATAGCCGGTCACGGGGACTCAGGAACCTTATGAAAATCATCAGTACAAATGTTTATGTGGGGCCAAACATCTATGCCCACTTCCCCGTCATACGCCACGTTCTGGACCTTGGTGTGCTCGAAGAGTGGCCCTCAGCCAAACTGGGCGAGCAGTTTATCGAGCCGTTGCTCGAGTATCTGCCTGGCCTTGCTGAACACGGCTGCTCATACCGTGAACCTGGTGGCTTCATTCGGCGATTGCGCGAGGACGAGGGCACGTGGCTTGGTCATGTCATGGAGCATGTCGCAATTGAGCTGCAAAACAGTGCTGGTTCACCAGTAACTTTCGGCCGTACTCGCTCAATCGAAGGCAAGCCAGGGCACTACAATATGGTGTTCCAATACCTCGATACCGAAGTCGGTCTCGAAGCCGGGGCTCTGGCACTTAAACTACTGCATAGCCTTTTACCGGACACGATCAAACCCAGGGGATCGCCTGCTGCCAGCTGGAATTTCCCGGAGCAGAGAGATGATTTTATACGCTACGCGCAGCGTCGGGCGCTCGGGCCGAGCACAGCATCCCTCGTCCGCGCAGCGGAAGAGAGGGATATCCCCTGGTTGCGGCTAAACCAGCAGAGCCTGGTACAGTTCGGTCACGGGCGGTTCCAGCAGCGCATCCAGGCAACCACTACTGGAAGAACCAGCAACATTGCAGTTGAACTCGCTGGCGACAAGGAAGAGACCAATGCAATTCTGCGCGATCTAGGCTTGCCGGTGCCAGCACAACGTCGAGTACGAAGTCTTCGTGATGCGCAACGAGCGGCAGAGCGAATTGGTTTTCCCGTTGTATTGAAACCACTGGACGGTAATCACGGTCGCGGCGTTTCGATCAATTTACAAACCAGCGAGGAAATCGAACCAGCTTTAAAAAAGGCCCGGGAGCATGGCCGAAATGTCATCGTCGAAAGCTATATCGAGGGACTGGATCATCGTCTTCTGGTCGTGAATGGCAAACTGGTTGCAGCGGCCATGCGCATGCCCGGTCATGTTGTCGGTGATGGCGAACGCAGCATTGAAGAGCTGGTTAACATCGTTAATGAGGATCCGCGTCGTGGCGTCGGGCATGAGAAGGTACTGACACGTCTGGAATTCGATCACGAAGCAGACGTGTTGATGAAGAAAGTGGGCTACGACAAAAGTACAGTGCCAGAAAAAGACGAGGTCGTTTTCCTGCGGGGCACGGCTAACCTTTCAACCGGCGGTACAGCCGTTGACGTGACTGACATCATTCACCCGGATAATCGTGACATGGCGGAGCGCACCATAAAGGCGATTGGTCTCGATATCGGCGGCGTTGATTTTCTCACCAAAGACATTTCCGAATCTTATCGCGATGCGGGGGGCGGCATCTGCGAGGTCAACGCCGGGCCCGGTTTTCGCATGCATGTCGCGCCCAGTGAAGGCACTCCACGTGACGTCGCAGGACCGGTGCTTGACATGTTGTTCCCGGCGGAGACACCTCGCCGTATTCCAATTGCTGCAGTCACGGGCACAAACGGCAAAACTACGACCGCCCGTATGCTGGCGCACATTCTGCAAATGAGCGGCTACACAGTCGGACTCACTTCAACCGACGGCGTCCACATTGGTGGCCAACTCAGTGTACCCGGTGATATGACCGGGCCTGTATCTGCACGGATGGTGCTGCGTGATCCTTCCGTCGATGCAGCCGTCATGGAAACCGCAAGAGGTGGTATGTTACGTGGTGGTCTCGGATTTCAGCGTTGCAACGTCGCCGCCTGTCTCAACGTATCCGCTGACCACCTGGGTCTGGAGGGAATTGATACACTGGAACAGTTAGCGGAAATCAAACGCGTACCGATTGAGATTGCCCAGGACGCCGCAGTATTGAACGCCGATGACGTCCTGTGCCTGCAAATGGCTGATTACACAGACGCAAAAATCGTCAGCTACGTGACAATGAACCCGGCACACCCGCTGGTGAAACAGCATATTCAGGCAGGTGGTCAGGCTTTCGTGCTGGAAGAAGGCATGAACGGTCACATGATCACGATTTATGACAGTGAGATACACACTCCGCTGGTCTGGAGCCATCTGATTCCCGCAACAGTTGAAGGCCGTGCCGTACACAATGTGCAGAACGCCATGTTCGCCGCTGCACTCGCCTACAATATGGGAGTCAGTCTGGAACATATTCGCCACGGGCTCAGGACTTTTGACTCAACTTTCTTCCAGGCACCGGGTCGGATGAACATCTATGATGAACATGCCTTCAAAGTGATACTGGACTACGCCCATAATCCTGCCGCCGTTAAGGCAATGTGTAACCTGGTTGATCAATTTGAAGTGGAGGGAAGAAAAATCGTCGTTCTTGCGGCGCCGGGTGATCGTCGGGACGAAGACATCCGGGAGATCGCCAGCCTGGCAGCAGGACATTTTGACCATTTTATCTGCCGCTGTGATGACAACCGGCGCGGCCGTGGCCAGGATGAAGTGGCGGAGCTACTAAAACAACAGTTGCTGGCGGATGGTATCGAGCCGAACCAGATTGAACTAATCCCTGATGAGGAGGCCGCGACCCATCATGCGCTGGAAATCGCGCGCCCGAAAGACCTGATACTGATACTGGCAGATAACATCAAGCGCAGCTGGAAACAGATAATCTATTTCGATGCCGAAAACCGGCTGGACAACACAGTGATGCCGACCTCAACCACGATTACCTTACCGGAAATCGAAGTTTTCAGTCTGGATTCCGAAGTCCAGATCATCTCAGATGAGCGCGGTGTGCGCATTGCACGCGAAGCTGGCGATTGACGGTCATCGAGCAATGGAATTTCTGGATGCACGCAGACTCACGGGTCCAAATCTGCTGAGTAATCACCCCGGATCAGTTCTGGATATCCAGTGCACACCCGATCAAATCGAGCAAGTGATACGGGCATGGCAATGGGCAGTTACCTCGGCACTGAAAACACTCGATTGGGATGAGGCAATTTATACGCGTCCCCTGGAAGGTGGCGTTAGCCTGGCCTTCTCTGGTCCTATTGATGCCCTGTATGCGGCGACGGAGATAAACGAATGGGCCTGGCAGTGCATCGTTGCGGAAATGAACGGCAAACCGAGCATTGAATTCCGCAAAATACAGGACACCATCAATGCATCCCTGGACGGAGAACGCAATCGAGCTTTAATACAGCTCCAGCAGACAGCGACAAACAAGGGCGTTACCTTTCTGTGGGACGATGATGAAGTCTCACTTGGTCTGGGGCAGGGTTCACAGACCTGGCCAGTTACCGCCCTGCCTGCGCAAAATTCAGTAGAGTGGGATCAGTATCACGATATCCCTGTCGGTATCGTAACGGGCACCAACGGCAAAACCACATCCGCCCGACTTGCTTCCTTAATATTGCAGGGAACAGGACAATCGGTTGGCGTGAGCTGCACCGACTGGATTGCGGTTAACGACAAAATTATCGATCGCGGTGACTGGTCCGGACCCGGTGGTGCCAGAAATGTCCTGCGGAACCGCGCCGTTAGCGTCGCCATATTAGAAACTGCCCGGGGAGGCTTGTTGCGTCGCGGCCTCGGCATTGGTCGCGCGAACGTCGCCCTGATTACCAATATTGCGGAAGACCACCTTGGTGATTTTGGTTCACGTAGTCTGGCCGAACTACTCGACATCAAGTGGGTGGTTAGCCGGGCTGTCGTTGATAATGGCACCCTGATACTTAATGCCGACGATAAACTGCTGATCGAAAAAGCACGGGACTACCCGGGCAAGATCACCTGGTTCAGCCTGGACAACGATTCCGCGGTGATAAAGCATCATCTGGCTTGCGGCGGCCTGGCCTTCATACTGGATGGGAAATATCTTCTCCGGGTGCAGGGTGAAGATCGGGATGTAATCGCCGATGTTCGAGACATACCAATAACACTCGATGGTGTCGCGCGGCACAACATCGCCAACGCGCTGGGGGCAGCTGCATTGACCTTTGAGTTGGGCGCCTGCCTTGAAGACATCCGCAGCGGTCTCATGCACATGTCACAGACTGATAATCCTGGTCGCTGCAATATTTACAACCTCGGCGAAACTAAAGTGCTGGTTGATTTCGCTCACAATCCACACGCCATGCAGGCGCTGTTCGAAATGGCGCGCTCACTACCGGCTAAACGCAGACTGCTTGCCTTCGGCCAGGCGGGCGACAGGCCAGACTCGTTGATTCAGGAATTGACCCGTGCTGCCTGGACAATTGGCCTCGATCAGGTTCTGGTGTCGGAGCTGGCAAGTTACCATCGCGGCCGGGGACACGGCGAGGTTTACGAACTGATCCATGCGGAACTAATCAAGGCCGGCGCGCGGAATGACCAGATTCGTCATTTCGAACACGAACCAGATGCTCTGTCCGCCGCGCTCGAGTGGGCCCAGCCTGGTGATCTTGTGATCATGCTCGCACTGCGTAATCGGGACGTGATTATTGACAGGCTCGAACAACTTCAAAAGTGAAGTCTATGCAAAATGCTGACGAGTTCTATTTGCAAATGCTACCAGCGAAAGCATCACTGGCACTTCGACTAACACACCCACAACCGTCGCCAACGCAGCGCCGGAATTCAATCCAAACAAGCTAATTGCAACTGCAACGGCTAACTCAAAGAAATTGGAAGTCCCTATTAGTGCAGCGGGAGCAGCGGTGGTAAATGGTACGCGCCAGAGGTACCCCCATCCATAGGCAACCACAAAAATACCGTAGCTTTGGATCAGTAGCGGGATAGCGATCAGGACAATAACCATGGGTTTTCCCAAAATGGTCTGCGCCTGAAAGCCGAACAGTAAAACGACTGTGGCAAGCAGCCCCATCATAGAAAACGGCTTGACCCTGGCTGTAAAACTGCTGATTCGCTCATGGCTATCAGAGCCATCCAACATCTTGCGGGTCATATAGCCTGCTGCAAGAGGAATGACGACGTAGAGCACAACGGAAAGCAGCAAGGTTTCCCAGGGCACAACAATGTTCGTGACACCAAGCAGAAATGCTGCAATCGGCGCAAAGGCGAACACCATGATGATGTCATTGATGGAGACTTGCACCAGTGTGTAATTGGCATCACCACGTACAAGCTGACTCCACACAAAAACCATAGCGGTACACGGTGCAACGCCAAGCAGTATCATACCGGCGATGTATTCCTTGGCTGTTTGCGGGTCAACCAATCCGGCGAATACATATTCAAAGAAGAAAATACCAAGCGCTGCCATGGTGAAGGGCTTGATAAGCCAGTTTACGACCAGGGTTATGCATAGCCCTTTGGGCTTTTTACCAACATCCTTCAGAGACGCAAAATCGACGTTGACCATCATGGGGTAGATCATCACCCAGATGAAAACGGCAACCACCAGATTGACACTGGCATATTCAATCCCAGCGACGGTCTCAAAGAGGTTTGGCAGTGCAACACCCAAACCGACACCAGCCGCAATGCAAAGGGCAATCCACAATGACAGGTAGCGTTCGAATAGTCCCATGGGTGATGTCGCGTCAGTGCTCACGTTTTTCTCTATCCGGTCTTTATGCATCCGAATTCTATCATCGAATGCTTTTTCTGATTCTCTGCCCGTGCCTTTCGTGTTAGCGATCAACTCAACGACAAACCGTGTCCAATGTCACCGGCATGATCATGGGCAACGCCTTCAGGCCATCAATCTGCTTCAGTACATACTCCAATCGGTCATTACCCCAGAAGCGTTCCGTCTTACTATTTTGTTCGAGCACAAAAAACGGCACTCCAAAAACACCCAGGTCGTTGCTTTCGCAAATCACCTCATCCATCTGGCGATTGATGGCCGGATCATCAATAGCACTAATCGCTGCGTTCCCATCAATGTTGCAAGATGCTGCGATGGATTTTATGACCTCGTCATTCATTACATCAGCGGCACCCTGGCCATCAAAGTTAAAGCGGCGTATGCAGGTTTTGTCAGCAAACTCCCATCCTTTGCCCTCGTTCAGCGCATGCAAAAACGCTTTGTGGGTTCGGTCCCAGTGTTCTTCACCCATGGGTACACCGGTTTTCGCTTGCCGATAGTCAGCGCCTTTTGGCAGAGAAAAATGTTTCGCCAACGCATCAAAAGTGTCTCGATTTAGACCTGCCAACTCTGCCTGCCTTGCGGCATCGGTAAAAATATA